>CAKSHP010000013.1 GCA_934457145.1 uncultured Clostridia bacterium
TAATCATAAATCTCTTTATTCTTCCAATCAAAGGCAAAGGGGCGGCCCCGAAAGGCTGCCCCTTTGCTGATTTTTTTGTTTTAACAGCGTACAGACTTTTTAAAACATGTGCATATACCGCAAATTGATATATAATATTTTTTATGATGAGTCACGAATAAAAAGGATAATTTTTGGCTAAAAGAAAATAAAAAATGGCTTGAAATCGCAATTTTCCATGATATTATAATTGTATCCATTATTGTAATTTTAATTGCATAGCGAGAAAATAATATTTTGAGGAGTGGTAAATTTGGCACAAAGGATTTTAAGCATTATTTTGACCGTGAGCATGCTTTTTAGTGTTTCGGGATTTGTGCTTGCAAAAGAAAGAGCCGATGTAACTTTAATAGGCGGACAGTTCGGAAACCTTGAAACGGTTTCGGTAACGGACTGTGCGGAACTTGACAGCGCATACGAGCTTGATTTAACTAAAACACCCGATGCGGGCGGATTTGGAATTGAACTTGATACGGCGCAGTTTAATCTTGAGGCAGGCAGCGTGTATGTACTGAGCTTTTATTCAAAGCTTGAAAAAACATTTGACACGCTGACGGTTACAACCGAGGATTTAAACCAAAATAAAATCACAGGCTTTACATATCAGCTTGCCGGTCAGTGGACAAAAATTTGTTTTTCGTTTACTGCAACGGGAAATGAAAACAGCATAAAAATGATTTTGGGCGGCAAAATTCAAAAGGTTTATATAGGAAAAATCGATGTAAGCTTATATGACGGCGAATATAACGATGCCCCCGGCGGATACTTTATGGCAGAGTCTGACGAATGGGAAACGGTTGAGATAAACAAAAAAGACGGCCTTGGTGTTGGCAGCTGCATGGATGTTAAAGCAATCGGGGATTATGTTTATGCAATTGCCGGCGGCAGACTGTGCGTGTTTGATACGTCCTCAGGTTCGCCGGTTTTGACCGGACAAACCGAAAAATACGGCGACTTAAGACAAATGAGCGTGACAGACGATGAAAAAGGAATTATTGTTACTGCAAGAACAAACGAGGTTTTGGCGTTTGATATAACAAATCCCGCCGAGCCGGTTTTAGCGTCGAGACTCGATTGTCTTGAGGCGGCTTCAGGGCTTGATGTTTGCGGAAAATATTGCTATATTGCGGACAGAATTTTGGGCGTAAGCATTTTTGATATTTCGGATTTATATAATCCTGTTATGGTTTCGAGTATTCCGACGGGCGAAACTCAGGATTGTAAGGTTTATAACGGCTATTTGTATGCCGGTACATGGGGTTCGTGCGCAGTAAAGGTGTGTGACGTGCGCGATATCGACAATCCCAAACAGGTTGGATATATAAGTTTAAAAGGCAGAGGCGACGGAATAAATATCAAAAACGGATATCTTTATGCCGCAACGGGACATATGGAAAACGGAGTTACGCAAAAAGATCCCGGATATGCAACCGGAAACGGTATGGAAATATATGATATATCCGATCCGTTAAATCCTGTTTTGCTTTCAAGAGTGCGCGCAGAGGGCAGAATGTATATTTCATCGCCCGATATATGGAGAGTGGACATTGCGGGAAACTGTGCATATCTTTCAAGCACATACAACGGAATTTATGTTTATGATATAACAAATAAAAATCTACCCAAAAGGCTTGCGCATATTGATGTGTGTATAAAAAAGGGCGAGGAAGGATTTGTGGAGCCGAGTAAAAGAGCTGCATGGGCTTATCCTTATGATATAACTAATCATTCACACGGAGCGCTTATAGACTGTGATGTTAAAGACGGCAAAATGTATATAGCAAATGCTTCAAACGATTTATATGTTTTGGAAAACAAAAGCTATATTGCAGATGCTGTTGATAAAAATGATTCAACGGTTTTTTCAAATGAAAACTATAATAAAACATACTATAATAACGATATCGACAGCCTGGGTTTGAAAAACGCAAAGCTCTTTAAAGACGAAAATCAAATCTGGAGCATGGTACGTTACGGAAACTATACATATGCGGCAGCCGGCAGCGGCGGAATATATGTTATAGATGATGATATGAACCTTGTTAAAAAATACGCTTCGCACGATATAACAAACGATATTGCAATTTATGAAAATAAGCTCTACACAGCTGAAAACGCGGCGGGTGTGTTTGTGTATGAAATAGACGTAAACGCACCGGAAAATATTGAGTGTGTCGGTTCGTATGCAGGAATTAAACCGGTGCCGGTAGTTGAAATTGCGCTTTCGCCCGATGCAAAGTATGCGCTTGTACAAAGGTCGAACAACTCGGCGCTTTTAAATGTGTCGGATATAAAAAATATCACACTTTATAAAAACTTTAACTACGGAATGGTTTATCAAAATCAGCTCACAAGAAAATGCGCCGATAACAGATATTTGACAGTGTTTGCAAACGGAAATAAAACAGTTGTGTTAGACTTTGGCGAAAACGGAAGCTATGCTGCGCCTGTTATAAACGAAAGTTGGACCAGCGGAGTTTCGCAGACAAACGGCGTGTGTGCAGATGATAAGATAATGTTTGCCGTAAACGGAGCTGATATATACAGCTTTGATCCCGCAGACGAAAATCTGTATAGTGCGCCTCTTTCCTCAAACACGCAAAGCGAAAGCTTAAAGAAGTTTCAGGTTTCGGGCATTAACGGCGGCACGCCTACGGTTGTCGGAGATTATGCATTTATTTGCCAGAGAAGGAGCGGACAGATAAGCGCATTAAAGCTTAGCGAGGATCGCAGCTCGGCTTCGCTTGTTTGGCAAAAAACGCTTAAAGCAAATCCGCTGCGCATAACGAGCGAGGGCAGAAGAGTGTATGTTCCTTGCGGTTACGGCGGACTTTTAAGCTTTGAGGTTGAAGGTTTGGCTGATAATTATTCAAATCTTTCATCGCTTTTATACAGCGTTGACGGCGGCGAAAAAACGGTTGTGAAAGGTTTTAACAAAACGGATTTCGGCCGCGAATACGAAATAGAGGTTTTAAAAAGCTGTAAAAAGATTGAGATTTTTGCAGATGCAGCAGAGAAAGACAGCAGCGTAACAATTGAAAACAATGGCATTATAGATTTGGAAAACGGACAAAACCGGCTGAGTATCAGCGTTAAAAACGGAACGGACACAAGCGTTTACACTATAAAGGTAAAAACAATTGCTTTTGAAAATGCAAAAACATACAGTGTTCCGTCTCACGAAGATATAACAATGCAAATTGAGGTAAACCCCGTTATAACGGCTGTGCGCGCAGACTCGGGGGTTAATATGATATATCCGGGTGAAACAGTTTTAAACGGCGCAAAATTTTATTCCGACAGAGAGGATACCGCTATGGTGTATCTTGACATTGGAGATAATCTTAAAGACACAACCCCGATTTTAAATCCGCTTGCAGATTCGAGAACTGCAAGCCGTCATCCAAACGCTGTAGGTGATGAATACTATTATAAATTCACAGCAGACCGCAGCGGAACCGTTATTATTAAATCGCAGTATCCGCTTGCGCAGTATGTAAAAGACAGCGAATGGAACACCGTAACGGACGCAAACTACGCAGGAAGCGATAAATCGGTGTTTACCGATTATGTGTGGGACAAAAAGAGCAGCATTGTTCCGGCTGATTATGTTTATGAAAATTCTGCGCAGTATCCGTATTACTGTACAATGTATCAGTATGCATACAGTTCGCAAAACGGTGCGCAGAAATATTTTGCATACTTTACAATCACATATTATAAGCATTTTGAAGCAGGCGAGATAGTAACCGTTAACAGACAAAACGTAGGAACAAATCACAACCTTATAACGCTTATAGACTGGGACGAAATCGTAAATGTTACAATTTCGACAAACGGCAGTTATGTAACTATTGACGGCGAAAACGCCGGTAAATCGGCAAGGCGTGATTATGCGGAAGGAAAAACAATTAAGCTTAATGCCGAGGACGATACAGGGTTTATGTATTGGAAAGACGCGGACAGCGGAGAAATTTTGTCTTACGATAAAGAATTTGACTTCACGGTTGACAAAGCGAGAAATATAACTGCTGTTTTTGACGGAAAAGAAAAGCTAAAAAATGCAAAAACATACAGCGTTCCTTCGCATGAGGATATAACAGTGCAAATCGAGGTTAATCCTCTTATAACCGCAGTTCGCGCAGATGAGGGCGAAGACATGATTTATCCCGGAGCGCCCGTTTCGGACGGCTCTAAGGTTTACACCGATATAAACCTTAAATCAAACAAAATGGTGTATGTTGATATGGGCGAAAGGCTTAAATATACAACGCCTGTCATAAATCCGAATAAAGACGCCAGAAGAACGGAAAGACAGCAAAGCACTGTAGGTGATGAATATTATTATAGATTCACGGCAGACAGAGCAGGAACGGTTATTGTTAAATCGCCTTATTATGTGGCGGCATATGCAAAAGATCCGTTGTGGACAACAGTAAACAATTCCGATTATCAAGGCTCTGATAAAACAGATTTTTTAAGTTTTGTAATAGATGAAAACGAAAACACAATTCCGCCGACATATAACTACACAAAATCTTCGGATTATCCTTATTACTGCACGGTGTATCAGTATGCGGCAAACAGCACGAATATAAGCCACAATTTTTCAAAATTCCAGCAAAGCTATTACAGACATTTTGAAGCCGGCGAAATAGTTACAATCACAAGAAAAGGCACAGGAACTCAGTATAACCTTGTAACGTTTATCGATTGGGATAATCAAAACACATCAACTATCACGCTTTCGACAACGGGCGACAGTATAACTGTTGACGGCGAAAATGCCGGAAACACGATAACAAAGGATTACCCGCTCGGAAAAACGCTTGCGCTAAGCGCAATTGGCGAAGGCACGTTTATGTACTGGAAAGACGCGGACAGCGGACTTATAGTTTCATATGATAAAGATTATGAGTTTACGGTTGGCTCTGCAAGAAAGCTTATAGCAATATTTGCAGAAAAAGACGGAGCATATGTAACGTTTAAAAACATCAACGGTTTTGTTATGGCAGAAGGTCTTGCAAGTGATTTGACAGTGCCGCAGGATCCTTATGTTTACGGCTATGAGTTTAAAGGCTGGTACAAAGACGGTGAGATAAGCGAATACAAGGCAGGCGCGAAGGTGACAGATGAGCAAAGCGCACAGTATGTTGCAGGCTATGGCAAAAAAGAAACTGTATACAAAATAACCGTTAACGGCGAGGAAAAGACATATTCTTATAACGATAAAGTAACTGTTGTTGCAGAGGCTGAAAAAGACGGAAAAACGTTTTCGTACTGGACAAAGGACGGCAAGGCTGCAAGCTATGATAAAGAGTATTCATTTTTTGCATCAGCCGACAGCGTTCTTGAGGCGGTGTACGGCGAAAATGCAGAAAACAAAAATGTTTTGATTATGGCAAATCCGGTAATGGCAGATGAAACAAGAATTGCGTTCTTTGCGGAAAGAAATATTTCGTCAGATTGTGAGATAATCGAAACAGGTATACTTATGGGCAAGGCTGAAAACTTAAGTGTTGAGAGTGCGGCTATAAAAGCTGTTGCAAAGAGCAAAGCTCAAAAAGGACAGTACACCGTAAGAAAAGCAAATGTCAACATGGGCGAAACCTGGTATGCAAAAGCGTATGTAATCTACCGCGACAGCACAGGCAGCGCACAGACAATTTATTCAAATGAGGTAAGTATGACAGTTAAGTAAGACGTAAAACAAAAAATGCGGCGCAGATGTGCCGCATTTTTTGTTGAATAATAATGGCAAATTTTGTAGGGCAGAGGCAATTTTGAAGTAACAGTTAATAGTGAAGATGGAAAAAGTGTGGTTCAAACTCGCTTGGCGAGTTTGAAAAAGAAAAGAAGAAAGTCCGGTCATGCTGCCGATACAGGCTATGCTGCGTTTAAAAAAGTATATAAACACAAAAAATGTATAGAATATGAACAAACGGTTAAATATTGCGAAAAAATAAAATTATCCCTTGACAAAATATAAAGAAAGTGGTATCTTATAAAAGAAGGTTAGCACTCAACGCAAATGAGTGCTAACAATAATATACGAAAGGAGTCTTTTGTATGGAGCTTGGCGACAGGAAAAGAAAGATTTTGCAGGCTATAGTCGAAGATTATATAGAAAATGCAGAGCCTATCGGATCGAGAACGATTGCCAAGCATATAGACATGGGACTTTCGAGTGCAACCGTCAGAAATGAGATGGCGGATTTGGAGGATATGGGATATTTGATATCTCCGCACACTTCATCGGGGCGGGTGCCAACCGATTTGGGCTACAGGTTTTATGTTAATGAGCTTATGAGCAGATACGATATGGCAATGGCAGACGTTGTGAAGTTAAGAAGGCTGTTTACGGCGGGCGTGCTTCAGATAGACCGTCTTATAAGACAGGCGAGCGATATTGTTTCAAACCTCACGTCTTACACGGCAGTTGCAGTTACTCCTGAACTGAAAAAATCATATGTAAAGCATTTTGAGCTTGTTTTGATAGACGAAAAGTCGGCGCTTTTGGTGCTTGTTACAAATGAGGGAATTGTTAAAAATCAGCTTATTAATGTGAGCGGAAGCGCAGAAGAGCTCAGAGAGTTTTCAAGGGTTTTAAACGAAAGACTTGCCGGGCTTACGATTGAGCAGATAAATTTAAGCGTTATAAACGATATACAAAAAACGCTTAATATAAAGCCGGAAATGCTTATGCCGATTTTGGAATTTGTGCATCAGTCTATAAGCGAACTGAATGGTTCCGAGGTTTATGTTTCGGGAAGAAAGAGAATACTTTTGCACCCGGAGTATAAGGATATTGTGCAGGCAAGAAATTTCTTAGAGCTTTTAGACGATAAAGAAACTTTAAAGCACGCCGTGGATCAGGGAACAAAAGGCGACGGCATAAAGGTTATTATAGGCAACGAAAACGATATCGAGACGATGAAGGATGCGTCAATTGTGACAGCCACATACACCTCCGGCGGGCGCACAGTCGGAAAACTTGGAATTGTCGGACCGACGAGAATGGATTATGCAAAGGTTGTTTCATCGCTTGACATTATATCGAAAAGTCTTGATTCAATTATAGATGAGCTCTACAACGAGGAGAAAGGTAGTGAAGATTTTGGCAAAAAAGAATAGCGAAGATATAGAAAAAGAAGTTACTAAGACAGAAGAGCAGCAGTGCGAAAAGTGCGAAAAAGAAAAGTGTGAGGCTGAAAAAAAGGAAAAGAAAAGCACAAAGAAGCCGCATACGGAAAAGAAAGAAAATAAAAAAGACGGCGAAGCCGAAAAGAAGTATAACGAGCTTGAAGATAAATATTTAAGGCTTGCGGCGGAGTATAAAAACTATCAGTCGCGTTCGCAAAGAGAAAAAGACGAATTATACACAAAATCGGTTGCAGACACTGTTGAAAAGCTTTTGCCCGTGTTAGACAGCGTGGAGCGTGCAATGGCGATGACAAAAGAAAACGACCATGCTAAGGACTTAAGCGAGGGAATTGCTCTTATAGCTAAAATGGCAAGAGAGGTTTTTGAAAAGCTCGGAGTGGAAGAAATTGAAACTGTGGGCAAAGAGTTTGACGCAAATTATCATAATGCGGTTATGCATATAGATGATGAAAACTACGGCGAAAACGAAATTGTTGAGGAGTTTATGAAAGGTTATAAAATCAAAGACAAAGTTATTCGCTACAGCATGGTAAAGGTTGCAAATTAGTTTAAATTCCGCGCCCTTGCGGCGCATAAACAGTTAAAAATATAACATATATATCTTAGGAGGAATGTTTTATGGGAAAGATTATAGGTATTGACTTAGGTACTACGAATTCATGTGTTGCGGTTATGGAAAACGGCGAGCCGGTTGTTATTCCTAATCCGGAAGGAAACAGAACAACGCCTTCCGTTGTTGCGCTCACAAAAAACGGCGAAAGACTTATCGGTCAGGTTGCAAAAAGACAGGCAATCACAAATCCGGACGATACCATTATTTCAATTAAAAGAGATATGGGTACGGACAGAAAAGTAAAGCTTGGCGACAAAACATATTCGCCGACGGAAATTTCGGCTATGATACTTCAAAAGCTTAAAGCTGACGCAGAAAGATATCTCGGTGAAACGGTTACTCAGGCGGTTATCACGGTTCCGGCATATTTTTCAGACTCACAGCGTCAGGCAACAAAAGACGCAGGTAAAATCGCAGGTCTTGAAGTTCAGCGTATTATAAACGAGCCTACTGCCGCTGCATTGGCATACGGTCTCGGCAGCGACACGGATCATAAGATTATGGTTTATGACCTCGGCGGCGGTACGTTTGATGTGTCTATTCTGGAAATCGGCGACGGTACATTTGAAGTTTTGGCAACAAGCGGTAACAACCGTTTGGGCGGCGATGACTTTGATGAAAAAATCATGAACTACCTTGCAGAAGAATTTAAAAAGGACACAGGAATTGACCTTAAAGCCGACAAAATGGCTATGCAAAGATTAAAGGAAGCTGCTGAAAAAGCAAAGATAGAGCTTTCCGGCGTTACAAGCACAAACATCAATCTGCCGTTTATTTCGGCAGACCAGACAGGTCCTAAGCACTTAGACGTTACGCTTACGCGCGCTAAGTTTGACGAACTCACGGCAGACCTTGTTGAAAAAACAATGACTCCCGTAAGAAATGCAATGAGCGACGCAGGAGTCAGCGCTTCGGATATTGTAAAGGTATTGATGGTCGGCGGTTCTTCAAGAATACCGGCTGTTCAGGAAGCTGTAAGAAAAATTGTCGGCAAAGAGCCCGATAACGGAATAAACCCCGATGAATGTGTTGCAATCGGTGCGGCAATTCAGGGCGGCGTTTTAGGCGGCGACGTTAAAGATTTGCTTTTGCTCGATGTTACACCGCTTTCACTCGGTATTGAAACTTTGGGCGGAGTTTGCACAAAGCTTATCGAAAGAAACACAACAATTCCGGTTCAGAAAACACAGGTGTTCTCAACTGCCGCAGATAATCAGACCAGTGTTGAAATACACGTTTTGCAGGGCGAAAGAGACATGGCAGCATATAACAAAACTCTCGGCAGATTTTCGTTAAACGATATTCCGCCGGCTCCCAGAGGAGTTCCGCAGATCGAAGTTAAATTCGATATCGACAGAAACGGTATAGTAAATGTTTCTGCAAAGGATTTGGGAACGGGTCATGAGCAGAACATTACAATCACTGCAAGCTCAAATCTTTCAGATGAGGACATTGATAAGGCAGTTAAAGAGGCTGAGCAGTTTGCGGCTGAAGATAAAGCAAAGAAAGAAGAAGCTGAAATCAGAAACAATGCGGATTCTTTGGTTTACCAGAGTGAAAAAGCATTAAAGGATGTCGGAGATAAGATTGACGGCGCAGACAAGAGCGCAGTTGAAGAAAAGATAAAGGCTTTAAAAGATGCCATCGCTTCAAATGATACTTCAAAGATGAAAGCTGCAACCGATGAGCTTACAGCAAAGCTTAACGAAATTATGCAAAAGGTTTATGCTCAGGCAAATCCTCAGGGCGCACCGGGAGCAAATGCACAAGGCGCAGCAGGCGGTGCAAACCAGGGCGGCGCAGGCTTTGATAACACGGTTGACGCAGATTACAATGTTGTTGACGACGACAATAAATAATTAATCTGTAAAAACTCTGCACAGGGCGGAAAGGTTTTCCGCCCTGTGGTATTAGAGAGTAAAGCCCGGTGCGCTTTGCTCTCTAATGCCTGTGTATTTTACAAAGTAACAACTTATTTACATTTAATTGCTTGAAATATATATAATATTGTGGTAAAATTGATTTCGGTAAAAACGCAGAGTTAAAAAAAGCAGTGGAAACGAAAGTAATTCGTTTGGATAGAGGGGTATGTTACAGTGGCAGAAAAACGTGATTATTATGAGGTGCTCGGTATTTCGAAGGGCGCTTCCGAAGATGAGATAAAAAAAGCGTACAGAGCGGCTGCGAAAAAATATCATCCGGACTTAAATCCCGGAAAAGAAAAAGAAGCTGAAGAAAAATTTAAAGAAGTCAATGAAGCGTATGACGTTTTAAAGGATCCCGAAAAGAAGCAAAGGTATGACCAGTTCGGTCATGCGGGGGTTGATCCGTCATACGGCGGCGGAGGAGCCGGCGGATTTGGCGGAGGTTTCGGCGGATTTGACATGGGCGATATTTTCGATACTTTTTTTGGCGGCGGTTTTGGCTCAAGACAGGGCGGAGTAAGGAAAAACGGTCCCAAAAAGGGAAAAGATATTGCGCAGGATGTGACAATTTCGTTTGAAGAAGCAGCGTTCGGCGTGAAAAAAGAAATAACGATTTATCGCATGGAAACTTGCAAAACCTGTAACGGAAGCCGCGCAAAGCCCGGAACAAAACCCGTAAAGTGCAGCGTGTGCGGCGGCACAGGTCAAGTGCGCACAACTCAGCGTACTCCGTTCGGAAGCTTTCAGTCAACTTCAACGTGCAGCCAGTGCCGCGGAGCGGGCGAGGTTATAACGTCGCCGTGTCCGGATTGTAAAGGCACAGGTCAGATAAGACATCAAAGAAAGATAGAGGTTAATATCCCGGCGGGAATTGATAACGGTCAGACTATTTCAATAAGAGGCGAGGGCAGTAGCGGTGTAAACGGCGGCCCGCACGGCGATTTGTATATAACCGTTTCAATACGTCCGCACGAGCTGTTTAAACGTCAGGGCTATGATGTGGTTTTGGATATGCCGATAAGTTTTGTATCGGCGGCTCTCGGCGATACGGTAAGAGTGCCGACTCTTGACGGTGAGGTTGAATATAAAATACCCGAAGGAACTCAGACAGGTACCGTGTTTAAATTTAAAGGCAAGGGTATTTCGCATTTGCAGGCAAGAGGCAAGGGCGACCAGTATGTGAAAGTGCGTGTGGAGGTGCCGAAAGGCTTAAACGAAAAGCAAAAAGAACTTTTGCGCGAGTTTGATAAGCTTGACAACGGCAACAATCAGGCAAAAAACAAGTTTTTTGATATAATAAACCGATTTAAAAAGAAATAGATTTAAAAAATCTTAAAAAGAAGGTGCAGAAGTTTGTGCCTTCTTTTTTGTGGCTTTATGAAATTTATTGCAAACTGTCGGTTTAGGCAAACAAAAATTAACCATATGAGCAATTTTACCTTAAAAACATTGACAATCATTAAAAAAAGCTTTATAATAAAAAGGTGTAGAAAAATCTGATTGTTCGCAGCAGGTTTTATAAGCTAAGTTTTGCGGGCAGAAAGGCTATGGAAATTAAAATGTATAAAATAATAGAAAAAAAGATTTTAAATCCTACAGTTACTCTTATGAAAATTGATGCACCGAGAATTGCAAAAAAAGCCGAACCCGGGCAGTTTATTATTTTAAGAGTGGATGAAGAAGGCGAAAGAATACCGCTCACGATTGCCGATTTTGACAGAGAAGAAGGCAGTGTAACGATAATTTTTCAGATAGTCGGCGCAACAACAATGAAGCTTAACGCTAAAAACGCAGGCGAGTATATAAGCGATTTTGTCGGTCCGCTGGGCGTTGCTTCTCACACGGAAGGTCTTAAAAAAGTTGCGGTAATAGGCGGCGGCGTTGGCTGCGCAATTGCATATCCCATTGCAAAAAAGCTTCATCAAAACGGCTGTGAGGTACACAGTGTTGTAGGCTTTAGAAATAAAGATTTGGTTATTTTGGAAGATGAGTTTAAAAATGCGTCCGACATTTTAAAAATTATGACGGACGACGGAAGCTACGGCGAAAAAGGCCTTGTTACAAATGCTCTTAAAGAGCTTATCGAAAACGGAAATAAGTATGACGAGGTTATTGCAATCGGACCGCTTGTCATGATGAAATTCGTATGTCTTTTAACCAAGGAATATAATATAAAAACAACCGTCAGCATGAATCCGATTATGGTTGACGGAACGGGAATGTGCGGCGGCTGCCGTTTAACTGTCGGCGGAAAAACAAAGTTTGCCTGTGTTGACGGTCCCGACTTTGACGGCCACGAAGTGGATTTTGATGAGGCATTAAAAAGAGGCGCAATGTATAAAGGTTTTGAAGCAAAGCGCAGAGAAGAAAGCTGCAATTTGTTAAAACAGGCAGAAAACAAATAATTATGCTGGCGCATATGCGCTTTAACGGAAGGAATGAATATATAAAATGGCAAATATGTCACTAAAAAAGAACGAGATGCCTTCTCAGGCTCCCGATATAAGAAATAAAAACTTTGACGAGGTTGCATTGGGCTACAGCAAAGAAGCCGCTCTCGACGAGGCGAGCAGATGCTTAAACTGCAAGCATAAGCCATGTGTTTCGGGATGTCCGGTAAATATTGATATTCCGGCATTTATTAAAAAAGCTGCGGAGGGCGAATTTGAAGAGGCTTATAAAATTATTTCAAAATCAAGCTCACTTCCGGCAGTGTGCGGCAGAGTATGTCCGCAGGAATCGCAGTGTGAGAAAAATTGCGTGCGAGCAATAAAGGGCGAGGCTGTCGGCATAGGCAGACTCGAAAGATTTGTTGCGGATTTTCACAATGCAAATGCGTTGGCAAATATAGAAGTTCCCGAAAAGAACGGACATAGGGTTGCGGTTATCGGTTCCGGCCCCGCAGGACTCACATGCGCCGGAGACTTGGCTAAAAAAGGCTACGACGTTACAGTGTTTGAAGCGCTTCACACTGCCGGCGGCGTTCTTGTTTACGGTATACCTGAGTTTAGACTGCCGAAAAGCATTGTTGCAAAGGAAATCGAAACGCTCAAAAGCCTTGGCGTTAAGGTTGAAACGAACACGGTTATCGGAAAGTCTATTTCCGTTGACGAATTGTTTGACGAGGGCTTTGAAAGCGTGTTTATCGGTTCGGGAGCAGGTCTTCCGAGATTTATGAACATACCCGGCGAAAACTTAAACGGAGTGTATTCGGCAAATGAATTTTTAACCAGAGTAAACCTCATGAAAGCATATAAAGACGACAGCGACACCCCTGTTAAAAAATCAAAGATGGTTGCGGTTGTCGGCGGCGGAAACGTTGCAATGGATGCAGCAAGATGCGCAAAGCGTTTGGGTGCAGAGGAAGTGTATATAGTATACAGAAGAGGCGCAGACGAGCTTCCCGCAAGAGCGGAGGAAGTTGAACATGCAAAAGAAGAAGGAATTATCTTTAAGCTTTTGACCAATCCGACGCGAATAATAGGCGACGAAAACAGCGTTGTTAATAAAATCGAATGTGTTCAAATGCAGCTCGGCGAGCCGGACAGCTCGGGCAGAAGACGTCCGGTTGTTTGCGAAGGCAGCGAGTTTACAATAGATGTCGATTGCGTGATTATGGCTATAGGAACATCGCCTAATCCGCTTATAAAGTCCACCACCAGCGGACTTGAAACCCAAAAGTGGGGCGGTATCGTGGCAGATGATGTAACGGGAAAAACAAGCCGCGACCATGTTTATGCCGGAGGCGACGCAGTTACCGGAGCGGCAACGGTTATACTGGCTATGGGAGCCGGCAAAGCTGCTGCAAAGGCAATAGATGAAGAAATAATGGGTTAAAAGATTCATAAAAATACACGAAAAACCGGGACAAAAAACTTTTTGCCCCGGTTTTTCGTTTCGCACTGTTTTTTTAATCTTAAAACTATATTCTTACACTAAAAAAAACCGACTCCCAATTGACTTTCGGGAGCCGTTTTTTTTGCATTATACACTTAAAATTATTTAACAGGGGGGATTTCAAAGCTTACAAGTCCCATATATCCGGGAGCAACATCATATTTGTTAAAGCATATCACAATATTGCCTCTGTCGTTTACATAAAAGTTTTCATCGCCCGTGATTTTCGTGAAAGCGAATGGATCGGACGGGAAATTTTCGGGCAGAAAATAAGTAATCGAATCGTCTGCTTTCATATTTTCTTTCATTTGTTTAACGATTTCGTTATAAATATAGGTTTTATAGTCAAAATCTTTTTCAAACAAATCGGAAAGGGTAATAAGCTTATCCGTCTTTTTGTCGATAGTGTAATACTTTTCAAAAGAGTTTGAACCGCCCATTGCAACCACGGTGCTGATTTTTAAAGTGAAATAATTATCATTGTCGATAACAACGTCATAATCGGTTGTAACGTTATAGTTGCCTTCGCCGTTAGATGCCGCTTTGTCATCTTCATACATTTTAATTATTTCGTCTGTATAGTCCTTGGCAAGTTTGTTTACCTTTTTTGCCGCCTCGCTGTTTGAAGCGTCGATCTCGGGCTGTTTTATATCGGCAGAAAAATTGCCGCTGTCGCTTTTATATTCTTTCACTGTCATAACGCGGGCGATATTGCCGATAACAGGGATTTTGTAAAGAGTTTGAGCCGCTTCTTTTGAAATGTTTACCGCCGCAAACACGCCTGTGCACAAAACTGCCGCCAAAATTGCCGCAACTGCCGCTGTTTTGCCGATTACTTTAACCGGCGAAATACCTTTTTTCGCTGAATTTTTCATTTTCGTTTTAACCTCCAAAATCAAATTTTCGGAAGGAACGATATCTGATTGAAGCGCGTTTTTTATTTCGTTGTCGAAGCTGTCCTGATTATTTTTAAAGTTATTATCATTCAAAGCCTTTCGCCTCCATTTCTTTTTTTAGCTGCGCCTTTGCGCGGAAAAGCCGGCTCTTGACAGTGTTCGGCGAGCATTTTAAAATGCTTGCAATCTGAAAAATACTCATATCCATTGCATAAAACAAAATTATCGGATAACGGTATTTATCGTTGAGCTTATCAATAAGCTGCAAGAGCGTTTGCTTTCTTATTTTTTCAATGGTATCGCTTTGGATATCTGAGCCGGAGGATATGTATTCAAGATCATCGGTCAGATAAGCCGGGGCAATTTTATTTCGTCGGGCGGCTTTTTTTTGATTGTTTTTAAAAATCCATACGGCAATCGAAAATAAAAAACTTTTAATGTTTCGGGCTTCGTCTAAGGTCAGATTTTGGCTTATAAGCTTTAAGAAAGTATCTTGGTAAAGCTCATCGGCTGCGTCTTTGTCTTTGCAAAGGTGCATGCAAAATCTGTATAAATCGGCGCCGTACTTATCAACAGCCTCAAAAACATTTTCGTCTTTCATTTTTGTTTCCCTCCTCACCTATATATTGTCGTAAGAAACAAAAAGGTTGCAAAAAAATAAAAAATTATTTATTTTCTTCATCTGTATCGGAAATGTTATTTACCAAAGCGGACAAAAGAACAAACGATGCAAGTCCGCTCGTTACGGCTTTTATTATTTCAAGTTCCTTTGTAACGGGCTTTTCTTCATGAATGGCGGGCCTGCCGAAAACTCTTTGAAGCGCGTTTTCAAACTCGTCGCAAAACATATCGTATGCCTTATGCATGCGGTTTGTTTTCAAAATAAAATCTATACCGGTTTTTATCTGCTCAATTGAAACATACTTCTTTAAAAGGCAGAGCACATACAAAAAAGCAAGGTGCTCACGGTCATACTTTTTATTAACCGGCGGTTTTATTATTTTTTGTTTAACGTAGTTATTAATCATAGACGAAGTTATAAGTTTTTCGTCTGCAAAAAACGGCTCCATGTATTCCGACAAAACGCTCACAAGCTGGTCTTTGTAAAGCTCGATTGACGGCATAAGCTCGTATCTGGGACAGCGGTAGTTTAAATATACTTCTTTAAATGACATAAAAATCTCCGTTCTGCCGCCCTGCACCGGCAAAAATTATATACAGGAAAAAATTTGTTTAATTTAAGTGTAACACAAAACAAAAAATATGTCAACTAATGTAAAACATCAAAAAATCATAATATTTTAACTTCGTTCGGCGTGTGGTTTTTATAGTAAAAGTAACTTTTAAACCCGAGCGAGCGCAAAAACGAAACTGCATTTTCCATTACCGGGCGCACTTTTTGGTCTGTGTGCGAATCGGTTGAAAGACAAATAAGCTTTCCGCCAAGCGATTTATAAAGCAAAAGAAACTTTTCGTCCGGCACATATGTCTGCCAGTCGGTAAACATAGCCGACAAATTAAGTTCAAGACAAATATCTTTTTTAATTAAGTTTTCAAATATTTGTTTTATTTCGCGTTCATAAATCCAAATATCAATATCATAGCCGTGTTTGCCGATAAAATATCTTAAAGGATAAGTTAAGTGGCACAAAATATCAAAGTCTGCATTTTTTGAAAGGAAAAGCAGATTTTCGATATAGTATTTTAAATATGTTTTGCTTTGCTCATAATCCGCTGAAGATGATATTGCGCCGTGCGGAGGCAGGGTGTTGTCGTTTCCGAACAGCACATTGTGCACGGAAAGCAGAGCGGTGTCGGCGTTTTTTGTGAGCGCAAGCATCTGCTTTGTTTTTTCAAAAAACAGCATAGAACCGCCCACTTCAAGCCCCGCTCCGACATAGATTTTGTCTTTGTATTTTTCTTTAAGCCGTTTTGCATCATCAACAGCCTTTTTTGCATTTTCAATATTAAGGTTTGGAAAATCGGCGTGGTCTGTTATAAAAACGCCGTCCAAATTTTCGTCTATTGCACACAAAACCCTTTCCTCAGGAGAAATTTTGCCGTCATGGGAATTGGTTGTGTGGGTATGTGAATCAAAAAGTTTCATTTATATATTATCTCCTGTGCCGAATTTTTCCGATACGCAGCTGAGCCATCTTCTTGCAATTATTTCATGCCCGGTGATTGTCGGGTGGATACCGTCCCAAATAATGTTTTGCGGAGCGGTTTTTTGCTGATATTTATCTAAAATGTCCTGCAGCGGCACAAATGCTGCGTTGTATTCTTCGGCAAGTTTTTTGCAGATTGGCTGAAGTTTTTTTACATAATCATGGAAAAAAGAGCTTCTTTCTTCGTGCGCACCATAATATTTTCCGACAAACGGCTCCATAATAACAATGCGCATATCGGGGTTATGAAAGAGCGCCTCGTCTAAAAGCATGCGGTAGATTTTTTCATATCTTTCCGGGGAGGAGCCGGAGTTTTCCTCAAAAGCATGCAAAATATCGTTTACACCGATTAAAATGCTGAGCATTGTCGGTTTCAGATTAATGCAGTCTTCAAGCCAGCGCCCGTACAAATCGGAAATGCGGTTTCCGCTGATACCGCGGTTAAAGGTTTGAATGTTTTTATCAATATTGTCAACATGAAGCTTTGCGCCGACTATAAACTGGTATCCGTGTCCCATAACGTGGTTTGGATCTAAGTTTCTGCCGCGGTTGCCGTCGGTTATGGAATCGCCCTGGAAAAGTATTATTTCGTTTTGTCTCAGTTTCATTTAAAAAACTCCCGTTTATTATTTTCTTTCTTATTACTATACTACTTATTATACTACAAAATAAAAAAAAGTCAAATATCTGAAACAAATAAAACAAAGCTAAAACTTAATTTTTTTAGTTTATATTGTTTGATGTTGACTTTTTGCGCAGATGACATTATAATATACTTTGTGTGAAAAGTGAAAGGAGATAAGCGTTTTTATGAAACTGAGTATTGCAATATGTGATGACAATATGCAGCATAGTAATATCATTGAGGATTATATGTATGAATTAGATGCTTCAAATGTTGAATGTGATACGTTTCAAAGCGGAGAAGAACTGATTTATGCATATAAAAATAATAATGAACGCTATGATGTAATTTTTCTTGATATGGAGATGAAAAAACTTAACGGAATAGAAACAGCAAATATAATTCGTGAATTTGATGAGTATGTGATAATAGTGTTTATTACAAGTTATAAAGAATATATGCAGGAAAGTTTTCAATGCTCGCCGTTTCGTTTTTTGGTAAAGCCGGTCGAGTATGATGAATTAAAAACTGTGTTTAATGATATTCGTAAAAAGCTTTCAAAAAGAAAGACAATTTTTTATTTTGCTGAAAATAAAATGAAGGTAAGGCTTTATTGCAGAGATATTATTTATTGTGAAAGTCAGGCACATTGGATAATTATACATACCAAAGATGAGTCTTATAAGATATGCAAGTCAATGAATGACGTTTATGATATGCTTGATAAGGAAATGTTTTATAAAATACACAAATCATTTATTATAAATTTTTACTATGTAAAAACGATTAAAGGAAATGACATAGAACTTTATCATTGCGATAAACTTTTGCCGATAAGCCGTTCTTGCAAAAAAGAGGTTTTGCTGCAGTATACTAATTTTATGGAAAGGAATTTATATGTATGATTATATATCATGTGGTTGATTTCTTTACTGTCGTAGTTGAAGCTTTGATGATGTTTATCTTATGCGAAACGTTTTGTCAAAGAAGAGAAAATATTGCTTCATGGGTTTATAATTTAGGCGTATTTATACCGATATTGTTAATAGGTATAAGTAATCATATTTTTAATTACGGAGTATTTAATGTTGCGGGAATGCTTTTTGCTTTCTTTGTGCTGACGTGTTTGTACAAAGCAAAAATATCGACTAAATTTATAATAATTTTAGTAAATTATTTGCTTTCAGCGTTAACTGAAATTGTGACGATGTATTCAATAATAATGATATATGGAATTACGGCTGAAGAAGCAATAGAAGTTGCTTCATATAGGCTGCTTGGATCTATTGTATCAAAAATGTTATTTTTTCTTTCTGTTAATACAATAAGGTTGAAGTACAGAAAAAGTTCATTGAATATGCAAACTTCTTATTGGATATTGTTTTTTATAATGCTGGCAATTTCTGTTGCAACCGTATTTTTGATTTTTAATTTGTCATTTAATATAGAAGATACATATATGTACAATTTATCGGTCATATGCTCGATAGGTTTATTTTTCAGTACATTTTTTGCACTGTATCTATATGAAAATTTGGCAAAGCAAGCTGATATTATAAGAAAACAGCGTAGATATGAGTACCATTTAAAAGAACAAATAAAGCATCTTGATGAAATACTAATTACACAAAATCAAGTGAAAAAATTTAAACATGATTTTTCAAATTATGTAATAGGTCTTAAGGCATATTTAAAAACAGAAGATTATGCAGGCGCGAAAGAATATGTGAAAAAATTAGAAAAAGATTTTGTGTATGATAAAAGTGTTGAAACAGGAAATGTAGCGCTTGATGCAATTTTGAGCACAAAAAAGGTTATAGCAGAGAGTAAAAATATAAAATTTGTTACAAAAATTCAATTACCGAAAAAACTTTTTATAGATCCTATTGATATGTGTATTATTTTTGGAAACGCTCTCGATAATGCAATAGAGGCTTGTGAAAAAGTAGAAGGTGAAAACAAAGAAATTTCTATTGTTTTGATTTGTCAGGGAGATCGTGTTTTTTGCAGAATAATTAATAGTGCACCGAATAGCCCGAAATTGTTAAAATTTAAAACCTCAAAACCTGATAAAGAAAACCATGGAATTGGCTTAGAAAACATAAAGACTGCACTTGAAAAGTACAACAGTAATCCGTCCATAGAATATATGGATAATAAATTTGTTTTAAAGTTTGTAATTTTTCAAAAAGAAGAAGTGGTAAAGTAAGTGTTTTTTTGACATGAAAACTATAATGCAGAGACACTTAAACAGCATTTTTTAATAAAATTATACCGAATTTGTCGATTACATTGCATTTCGTGCAGTTTATTTGAAAAAGTATAAATTTATGATATAATACAGACAGTGAAGTTAAGCAGTAGAAAATATGTTTTAAACTCCACAAAAATTTGCTGTGAAATATTAATCATATGATTTATATTTGTAACCGCACGGCAAATGATTTTAAGCGTTTTGCAAAAGGCGCTTATGGTAATCTGTTATTTTCTCAATATTGCGCTAAACCACTGAATTTAAAAAGGATATTATCTCCTTTCTGCGCAATGTTGAGAAAAATAACTTTTACCCATTATTAATTTAAATGTAATGAGTAAAAGGTTGATAAAATTTAAAACAAAATTTCAGGGGCAGTCGGTTGCCTTTATTTTTTTCACTTAAAAACGCAAAAAATTATACGGAAAGAATAAGAATGGAGGTTGTGGTATGAAATTAAAGAAAATATTCTGCGCAGCTTTGGGCTGTGTGATGTTAATGCAAAATATAAGTGCTTTTGCATATGATACATCGCCTGTGTGCCTGTTTGCAAAGCACAGAGAATTTGCATCGCAGTATGAATACAAAGAGGGCGATGAACTGATTCCTTTGTATATGTTTTATCCGCAATGTTCATACACAAGCGGAATAGAACCTTTGCCAAACGGAAAGTTTTTTGAATTGCCGGCAACCTATCTTGACGAGGGTGCCATCGCGTCGGGAGATTTTGACTATAAACCGTATTGCGCTACAAAGCTTTGGATCAACGGAAAACAAAGCGAATATTCCTGCTCAATGCATAAGTCAAAAGTTCTTGTGCCGGTTTGGACTTTTAAAGAGCTTGGCTGTGATGTGACTTTTGATGAAAATACATATGTTGCAACAATTAAAAAGGGCGATAAAACGCTTGAAATTTTGCCTTATCTTATAGGCATGAGGTTAAACGGCGCCGACGGATTTTATATTCCGCTGAGTCCGTGTGCCAGATTTTCAGGCAACACGCTTATGGTTCCGCTCCGTTTGATTGCGGATGTGCTCGGTTTTGATACGGATTATATTTCGGAAATTGACACTGTTGATGTAAGCGTTATTGATTAGAAATTATAAATAAAAACAAAAAAATTCCTCCGTTGTTGCAGAGGAATTTTTTTGTTTTTATAAAATTTATATTACTTTATGCGACTTGCGCATTTTGTCAATGCATTTTTTAAACTTCAAGTTTTAGGGTGACTATTTCATAATTTGAAACGTTTAATTTTATTTTGCGATTGCCCAAAACCTCGGTTTTTTCAATCGGATTTTCAAGCATGTCTGCTATATAGGCATTTTTAATATCAAAATTAAACTCAATTGTCGGGCTTGACTTTCTGTTGTATGCATCATATAGACGAACGATAACGCTGTTGTCATCCTCGGCAAGCTTTACTGTTTCAATAAAGATATTGCCGCAGTCGCAGGAAAGCATAGAATGTTTTTCGGGTAAAGCACCGTCTTGTTTGCCGATATCGCGCAAAACAAGCTTTTGATTGAGTTTGTATGCCTCGCATACGGTGCCGCCGTCTTTAAAGCTGCCCTTATGCGGATAAATTGAGTAGGTAAAGCTGTGTTTGCCTTTGTCCGCTTCGGGGTTGGGGTTTGTTGCGCATTTTAAAAGCGAAAGAGTCATCACATTTCCGAGACAGCTGTAGCCGTATTTGCAGTCGTTTAATATGCTCACGCCGTAGCCGTCCTCTGAAATGTCTGCCCATTTGTGCGCACACACTTCAAACTTTGCCGCATCCCAGCTTGTATTTTCGTGATTATTGCGCTCAACATTGCCGAACTGTATGTCATAGGTGGCTTTTGAGGCGTGGACATTAAACGGAAAATGAGCCTTTAAAAGCATGTGTTCTTCGTGCCAGTCGATATCTGTTTTAATGTCTATTCTGCGGATATCGTCATACAAAAGTATCGTCTGGCAGATTAGCGAGTCAAACACTCTGCGAGTTATTTTAACACCGGCTGCGGCTCCGCAGTTTACAGGCTCAACCTCTACATTTTCGGTTAAATCATAAGCCTTTTCCTTATAATAAGAGCTTATCTCCCAGGCATCGTACTGACGGGGGATATCTTCATATAATTTAAGCTCGTTTAATTTGCCGTTTTCGCTTGCAAGCTCGGTTTCAAGCATTTTATCGTAAAGCGAAACAATGTTTCCGAATTCGTCAAGCTTTATGATATAATTGCGGCTTTCGATTTTATTCTTTGAAGCCTTTACACTGCATGCTTCCTTAGGCTTGCATACCGAATATCCAAACGCCGGAACATCTTTTACATAAACGTATTTTCCGTTATTTTCAATAACATCGCTTACAGCAAAGCTGTTGGGATTATAAGCAAATGTGCCGCCCTCGGTTTGCAAGTTTGATGCAATCGAGCTTATGCTTTTTTCAAAAGCGTCGTTTCCAGAGTCGATAATTTTTTTATAGTCTATATCGCACTGCTCATAAACGTCAAATATAGACGAACCGGGGATAATATCGTGGAACTGATTTGTCACGATTCCTCTCCAGCCGTTGTAGTAGATATCTCTGTTGTAGTCGGCGCCGGTTAAAAGCCTGTCAAACACGCCGGCGGTTTCGGCTTTTTGATACAAAAGCTCGCTTGTGCGGTTATTCTTTTTGTTTTTGGCAATCGATGTGTATGTTCCGCGGTGAAACTCTAAATACAGCTCGCCAACCCACGTGGGCGTATGGCGAAGCTTTTTTGAAGCTTCTTTAAAATTATTGTACACGTTTTCCAAATGGTCTTTTGAAAATTCAATTTTTGTTTTCGGTATGCCCGGCAGACCGAAGCTTGTGCGTTTTTGCTGTTCGAGCATGTCGGCTGTGGGGCCGCCGCCTCCGTCACCGAAACCGAAAGTTAACAGCGGATTTGTGTTATACTCTTTTAATGTGTAGCGTTTCCAGCTGCCGAGAATCTGTGACGGGCGGATATAGCCAACGTAGGTTGCGCCGTTTCTTATAGGCTCGTTGTATTTATAGTCCTGAGCCGTCATAAACTCTGTGAAAATTTTTGTCCCGTCAATTCCCTCCCACATAAAGTTTTCAAAGGGCATCCGGTTTGTTTCGTTCCAGCTTATTTTCGAAGTTACAAATTTATTCACGCCGCATTTTTTGAGTATCTGAGGCATTGTCGCACTGTAACCGAAAACGTCCGGCAGCCACAGGATTTCGCTTTCCTTGCCGAATTCTTCTTTTATAAAACGCTTGCCGTGCATAATCTGGCGGATAAAGCTCTCACCCGAAATAAGGTTGCAGTCCGCCTCGCACCACATTGCGCCTTCAATCTCCCAGCGTCCGTCCTTTACGGCTTTTTTTATTCTTTCATAAAGCTCGGGAGCGTCTTGCTTTACGTTTTCGTAAAGATGCGGCTGTGATGACATAAACTTATATTCGGGGTACTGCTCCATAAGATTGAGCACGGTTGAAAAGCTGCGCTGTGCTTTTTCGCGCGTTTGCTTTAATGTCCAGAGCCACGCAATATCTATATGCGTGTGACCTATGCAGCTGACGGTTTTGCCGTTTTCACCGCAGATTTTTTCGTAAAAATCTTTCTTTAAAATGTCAATTGTTTTATCGATGCTTTTGTAATACAAATCGCTTTTCGGTTTTCTTAAATCAAGCTCCATAAGCGCAAGGTCCAAAGCCTTTATGATGCTTACATGTTCGTCGGAGTCGGGCGCCTGACACAAAGCCGCGCAAAGCGGAACATATAAATCATAGTAAAGCTTTTTTATCTGACTGTCGCACACAAAGACCGACGGCAAAAACCTTACGGCATCGGTCGTCATTCCGACATAGAAATATATATGCATATCATATTCTGTGTCAAAATCCAAACGCAGCTCGGTGTGGTTAACGTCAAGTCCCTGAACAATTTTGGAATTTATATAAACCAAACCCTGCGGATTTTTTGCGTCCCATTCGCCTTCTTTGCCGGTGATAAGCGAAAAATACACTTCGCTGTCACGATTAGGCGATTTAGGCGTTTTAAATTTTAAATTAAACCAATAGTGTGTATCGCTTCCGCTTATGTTGGCATTTGTGTCAAACGGTATCATCAGGCTTCTGTTTGGCAGAGTGTTGTCGGTTTTATAATCTGTTTTTAAAAAGTAAACATCTGATATGTCAAAACGTTCGGATATCATTTGGCTTTTTAAAGTTTCGCAGATTTTTTCGATTTTGTCGCAAATAAAATTCATAAAACTTTTTTCCTTTCTTGTTTATTATCAGTATCTGCATAATCAGTAATTCTACACTTTTTATTCTACTATTTAAAAAAATTTAAAACTTCTGTTGACATGACATAATTTTTGTAGTATTGTGATATTGAGGTGTTGAACATGGAAATAAAAATGCTTGATGAAAAAAATCATATTGATATGGAGTCGGGGTGTCTGTGCCGTTATGTGCGCAGCGACACCGAATATTTCCGCCCTCATTATCATAATTATTACGAGCTGTTTTTGGTTTTAAAGGGAAATGTGTGTCATATGGTTAATGAAAAAAATCAGTTTTTGTGTGAGGGAGAGCTTTTGTTTATTCGTGATTTTGATGTTCATGACTATAAACGTGCCGATGGTGAATATTTTGAGTTTATAAATCTGGCATTTTCAAAAAAAATGCTTGAGGGGCTTTTTTGTTATCTCGGGAAAAACTTTCCGTTTGAAAAACTTATTGATGCGCCGTATCCGCCGTGTGTGCAATTATCGCCGATCGAAAAGGAAAAGCTGTTTTTTTCTTTAACAGAATTAAACGGCGGAGCCGGCAAGGACGTTGTTAATCTGAAAGCAAAGCTGATTTTGGCAAATGTGTTTTTAAAATATTTTTATCTGCATGATAAGCGAAAAACCGAAATTCCGCTCTGGCTTGAGATGACCTATGAAAAAATGAAAGATCCTAAAAATTTCACAGCCGGTATGCCGCGCCTTTGCGAAATTTCGGGCAAAAGCCGCGAGCACACGGCGCGCAGCTTTAAAAAATATTACTTGCAAAGTCCAACGGAATTTATAACAAATCTTCGCCTTAATATGGCGCATAACCTATTGCTCACGAGCAATCTCTCGGCAACGGATATTTGCTATGAGTGCGGATTTGAAAATCTTTCATGGTTTTATAAGTGCTTTATAAAAAAGTTTTCAAAAACTCCCGCGCAGTACCGCAAAGAATACCTTTAAGTTAGAGCCTACCTTCGAAAACAGCAGCAAATCCCCATTAATATAATTATAAGGGCTTCAATTCCGGCAACAAGTTCAATCGGCAAAAGCATTCCTAAAAGTATGCCTATTCCGAGCGATATGGCGATTGACATGCTTCGTCTTCCCAAACACCGCATAAAACATCCCTCCGATTTTATTTTTCATAATCATTTTATGAACGGAGGGGTGTTTTTGTGATTTTATGGGGCGCGAAAAAGGAAATTATTAAAAATAAAACGAAAATTTTACCGATTTTGCTGATTAGATTGCCGTTTGTGCAGTTTTGAAAAAAACGGACAAGTATGTGCTATAATATGCACGTTAAAAGTTATAGAACATAATTGATACTGAAAATGAGCAAAACCGTGGGGAGGATAAAATGAAAGGACTTGCGAATGCTGTTACTCAAATACTGGAAAAGCAAGGCATAATACAGCCGGAGGATGTGGACAAATGCATGTATGGTTTAGATATGTTCACGGCGGCTTTTTTGGAGCTGTTTAGCATATTTGTTATATCGGCATTTGTGGGAAACTTTTTTGAAACGCTGCTTTTCTTTTTAATGTTTATACCGCTTAGAATATATGCCGGCGGATACCATGCCGACACAAAAGCAAGATGTTATATCGTTTCGCTTTTGGTGTATGCATGTTTTACACTTGTGATGAAATATGTGCCGCAAAGCCTGCTTATGCCGATAGCGCTGGAGTTTGAATTTTTCTCAGTGATTATGGTGTATACGGCGGCGCCGGTTATTCACAAAAACAAGCATGTAAACGATATAGAAAAGGCGCACTACAAAAATGCGAGCATTATTATTTGCACAATAGAAACGGCGGTTATATGCATTTTGCTGCTGTTTGATATAGCAAACATTGCATTTGCGCTGTCGGCAGGGCAGTTTGCGGAAACTGCGTCGATGGGTATTGCATTAATTAAAAACAAAATTTCAGAGAAAAATGCAAAAACGAAATTAAAATAAAACCGCAGGGTTTTGTTTTAAAATATGTTAAAACATTGAAAGGAGGTGTTTTTTCATGAAAAAGGTTAAAGAAATGGCTAAGAAATTTGTTGTTAAATACGGTGCTGCAATCGCTTCCTGCGCATTTGCATTTGTAACAATCGCAGCAAATTCTTCCTGCACACTTCCGTACTATGAGCCGGAAGAACCCGCAGGTCTTGACGCGTTTAAAAAATTCAATAAGTAATTAAAAAACGCAAAAAAAACAGCTCGTTAGAGGCTTGTGGCAAAATGATTTAATTTTGCCATGTGCCCTTAACCTGCCGTTTTTTTTTATGCGCAAAAACAAATTTTTGCAGCAAAAGGGTTAAAAATATTTTAAAAATTCAAAATCAAAATAGCAGGGTACGGCTGAACACGCTTTTTTAATTTTTGATATCAAAACAGGCAAAAAAACAGAAAGACATAGTGTTTTCTATGCCTTTCCGCCTAAAACATTATTGTTGTTTTTAAATAATTATCACGGCTGTTTTCCGATGTATGCCAAGATACCGCCGTCAACATAAAGAACGTGACCGTTTACAAAATCGGAAGCTTCGGATGCAAGGAACACTGCCGGACCCATAAGGTCTTCCGGAGTACCCCAGCGAGCAGCCGGAGTTTTGGCGATAATGAACGAGTCGAACGGATGTCTTGAACCGTCGGGCTGCTTTTCGCGAAGCGGAGCAGTTTGGGGAGTTGCTATGTAACCGGGGCCTATGCCGTTGCACTGAATGTTAAACTCACCGTATTCCGAAGCGATATTTCTTGTGAGCATTTTAAGACCGCCCTTTGCAGCTGCATAAGCGGAAACCGTTTCACGGCCAAGTTCACTCATCATTGAACAAATGTTAATAATTTTACCGTGTCCCTTCTTTATCATTGAAGGAATAACTGCTTTAGAAACTATAAACGGAGCATTCAAGTCCACATCGATAACCTGACGGAAATCCTTTGCCGACATTTCGCACATAGGTATACGTTTGATAATACCTGCATTATTAACCAGAATATCGATTACGCCGACTTCTTTTTCAACCTGAGCGATAAAGGCGTTAACCTGCTCTTCGTCTGTTACGTCGCAAACATAACCGTGAGCCTCGATGCCTGCTTCTTTGTAGTTTGCAAGGCCTTTGTCAACAAACTCTTGTTTAATATCGTTAAAAACAATAGTTGCACCGCATTTTGCATATGCGCTGGCAATAGCAAAACCGATACCGTAGGAAGCGCCTGTAACAAGGGCAACTTTACCTTTTAATGAAAAACTGTTAAGATCCATTATTATGTATCCTCCTTTGTTTAGCAGTAGCCTGCTTTATTACATTTATATTTTAGCACATTTGTATTACAAAAGCAATCGTTTTTTAAATATTTTTTTAAGTATCGGCAAAATTCGGACTGCCGGGCAGAATGACGCATATGAAAAAATGTTAATTTGCGTAAAAATTTGAAAAGTGAATATTTGCTTAAGAAAAGAAAAAATATATAAATGAGGTATTTTATTGTTAAGAAAATGTTAATGTTAAAAAAACTTATTGACAAAGATATAAAAACATGGTAATATAGTTTTAAAAACTAAGTAGGGTAATTGTAAATAAAATCGACGGTATATATATTGGTAAAATTGCCGCCGGTAAAAAGGAGAATGGCAATGAGCTTTAAAATTACGGGAACGGGAAGCTATCTTCCGGAGCGTATCATAACAAATGACGACCTTGCCAAAATGGTTGATACATCTGACGAATGGATAACGCAGAGAGTAGGAATAAAAGAAAGGCATGTTTCGGAAAACGAAACAGCGGAGCAGATGGGATATGAGGCAGCAAAGAGAGCGCTTGAAATGAGCAACACGAAAGCAAGCGAATTAGACTTGATTGTTGCATCATCGCTTACGGGTGAAAATTTGTGCCCTACGGTTGCGGGCAGTATTCAAAAGATGCTCGGGGCATCGTGTCCGGCTTTTGACGTTAACTCGGCTTGCAGCGGATTTTTGTTTGCTTTAGATACTGCGGCAGGTTTTTTTGCAAGAAAAAAAGCGAAAAAAGCGCTTGTAGTCGGTGCGGAGCGAATGAGCAAGCTCCTTGACTGGAACGACAGAAGCACATGTGTTATTTTCGGCGACGGCGCCGGAGCGGCAGTGCTTGAAGAAGGCGAGGGGTATTTATCATCGCAATTGCTTACTGCCGGGGGCGATGAAGTTATAAAAATTCCGTCGGGAACAAATAATTCCGTGTTTTACAAAAATCCCACCGAGCCTATGCGTATATTCATGGAGGGACAGGAAACATTTAAATTTGCGGTAAATTCTATTTGCGAGAGCATAACTGCTGCGGCAGATGAGGCAAACGTTAATATAAGCGATATAAAATATATTGTACCGCACCAGGCTAATATAAGAATTATACAGTATGCAAGCAAAAGACTTCATGTACCGATTGAGAAGTTTTTTGTAAACATAGAAAGCTGCGGCAACACGTCGTCTGCAAGTGTGCCGGCAGCGCTTGATGAGCTGAATCGAAGCCAGAGTCTGAAAAATGGCGATTTAATTGCTATGACGGCATTTGGCGGAGGACTTTCGAGCGCATCATGCATTATAAAATGGCAGGCATAAAAAACAAAAAGTTTTAGGAGGAAAATTAAAATGGTATTGGAAAAAATAAAGGAATTGTTAAAAGAGCACTTGGATTGCGACACAGAGACTATAAACGAGCAGACAACTCTTGAAGAACTCGGTATAGATTCTTTGGAAACAGTTGAAATTTTGATGGAGCTTGAAGATGAATTCGGAATAGAAATACCGGCAAGCGAAGTTGGCAAAACAGTCGGTTCTCTGGTTGAATACATTGAAAAAGTAAAATAATTAAATTTGCAGCGTATAAAGGCTTTGGCAAAATGTTTTTATTTGCCGAAGCCCGTGTACCTGTTTTTTAATAATGAATACAAAAATTGTTTTTACTCTCTCTTTTTTGCCGGAACAAAGTCCGGTAAAAAAGAGAATGCAAAAATAGATGCGGATTTAGAGCGAAGGGACTGTAAATATTATGATTAACACAAAAATATGCGATATGCTGGGTATTAAATATCCTATTTTTCAAGGCGGCATGGCACACATTGCCGACGGAAAGCTTGCGGCGGCAGTGTCACAGGCGGGCGGACTCGGAATAATTTCTGCAATGAACAGAGACGGCGAGTATTTAAAAAATCAGATAAAAACAGCAAAAAGTCTGACGGATAAACCGTTCGGGGTGAATGTTATGTTAATGAGTCCGCATACGGACGAGGTGGCACAGGTTCTGGCAGAAGAAAAAGTTAGCGTTATAACAACCGGTGCGGGAAATCCGTCTAAATACATGGAAATGTGGAACGCGGCGGGCATAAAGGTTATACCTGTTGTTGC
Organism: uncultured Clostridia bacterium; assembly: GCA_934457145.1. Classification (GTDB taxonomy): domain Bacteria; phylum Bacillota; class Clostridia; order UBA1381; family UMGS1253; genus CAKSHP01. The sequence goes on from CAKSHP010000013.1 coordinate 29,218, forward strand.
ATCGGTAGCGCTTGCAAAGCTTGTACAAAGAGCCGGCGCATGTGCGGTTATTGCCGAGGGTACAGAGTCGGGCGGACATGTTGGCGAGCTTACTACTATGACGCTTGTGCCGCAGGTGTGCGACAATGTGTCAATTCCGGTAATTGCTGCCGGCGGAATAGCAGACGGCAGAGGCGTTGCGGCTTCATTTATGCTGGGAGCCGAAGGAGTGCAGATAGGAACAAGATTTTTGGTGGCAAAAGAGTGCGGTGTGCACGAAAACTACAAAAAAAAGGTGCTTAAGGCAAAAGATATTTCAACTATTGTAACCGGCAGACGTTTGGGACATCCTGTGAGAAGTATTAAAACGCCGTTTTCGAGAGAATATGCAAAGGCGGAGTATTCAAATATTTCCGATGCCGATTTAGAGCAGTTGGCTGTTGGCGCTTTGTATAAAGCGGCAATTGAGGGCAATGAGCAGGAAGGCTGTTTTCTTGCAGGACAAATTGCGGGTTTGGTTGATAAAGAGCAAACCGCAAAAGAAATTATAGAGCAAATATTTGAGCAAACAGAAAATATATTGAATGGAGCGAAAAAATGGGTAAAATAGCAATTGTTTTTGCCGGTCAGGGCGCACAGTATCCGGGAATGGGAAAAACGCTTTACCAAAGCAGTGAAGCGGCTAAAAAAATGTATGATTTTGCGCAGAGCGTGAGACAAGGAACCATAGAGCAGTCGTTTGAGGGAAGCGATGCAGAGCTTCGCATAACGAAAAACACTCAGCCGTGTTTGTATTTGGTTGATTTGTGTGCGGCGCTTGCATTAAAAGAGCTTGGCGTTAAGGCAGACGGCGTTGCCGGATTTTCTTTAGGCGAAATTGCAGCGCTTGCCTATGCGGGAGCATATTCTTATGAAGAAGGTTTTAAGGCTGTGTGCCGCAGAGCAGAGTTTATGCAGGCAGATGCCGAAAAACATAAAACGGCAATGGCGGCTGTGGTAAAGGTGACAAGCGATGTTGTTGAAGATTTGTGCAAAGATATAGACAATATATATCCCGTAAACTACAATTCACCTATGCAGACGGTTGTTGCGGGAACAAGCGAGGCAATAGAGGAATTTAAACTAAAGGCAAAAGAAGCGGGAGCAAGAGCGATTGACCTTCCTGTGAGCGCGGCGTTTCATTCGCCTTATATGGACGAGGCGGCAAAAGGTTTTGAAAAATATTTATCCGACATGAAACTTTGCCGTCCTGAAATTACGGTTTATTCTAACTACAGTGCAAAACCGTACGGAGAAGATGTTTTAAAAGACCTTTCAAAGCAGATAAATCACCCGGTTAAATGGTGTGAGCTGATTAAAAATATGATAGATGACGGATATACGGAGTTTATTGAAGCAGGAGCGGGAAAAACGCTGTGCGGACTTATAAAAAAGATATCCGGCGATGTAAATGTGTATTCGGCAGACGATTATGAGTCGGTTTGTGCAGCAGCAGAGGCGGTGAAGAATAATGCTTAAGGGAAAATGCGCGGTTGTTACGGGTGCGTCAAGAGGAATAGGAGCGGCGATTGCGCTTGATTTTTTAAAAAAAGGGGCAAACGTTGCCGTTATATATGCGGGAAATGAAGAAGCTGCAAAAGAGGTTTTAAAAAAAGCCGAAGAATTTGAAGGCGAGTGCAAAATATACAAATGCGATGTTTCTGATTTTGCACAGAGCGCAGATACGGTTAAGCAGATTATTGAGGATTTCGGCGGTATTGACATACTTGTAAACAATGCGGGAGTTACGCGTGACAAGCTTGTTTTGCAAATGAATGAAGAAGATTTTGACAAAGTTATAGACATAAATCTAAAGGGTGCTTTTAACATGATAAAGCATTGTTACAGAAATTTCATGAAAAGAAAGTATGGTAAAATAATAAATGTAAGCTCGGTTTCCGGCATTATGGGAAATCCGGGACAGGCAAATTATTCTGCGTCAAAGGCAGGCATAATAGGCCTTACAAAAACCGTGGCAAAAGAGCTTGCGTCGAGAAACGTGTGCTGCAATGCCATTGCTCCGGGTTTTGTTAAAACAGATATGACAAAAGATTTTGAAGACAATAAAGAAGTTTATGACATGATACCGCTAAAAAGAATGGCAAACCCCGGTGAAATTGCAAACCTTGCATCGTTTTTGGCAGATGATTTGTCGGATTATATAACCGGAGAAGTTATCAGAATAGACGGCGGTCTTGCAATGTGATATTTGTAAAATAATAAAGTTTAATTGTAAACAGAAAGGCTATGGGAATTGATATGAGCAGAAGAGTAGTTATAACTGGTATGGGAGTGATTTCTCCTGTGGGCGACAGTGTCAGTGAGTTTTGGGAAAGCTTGATTGGCGGAAAAAACGGAATTGACACGATTACTTTGTTTGACGCATCTGAATACAAAGCAACACTTGCGGCAGAGGTTAAAAATTTCGACGCTTCAAAGTTTATGGAAAAATCCGAAGCAAGAAAGCTCGACCGCTTTGCACAGTTTGCCATGGCGGCAATGTCGCAGGCGGTAGCAGACAGCGGCATCAAAGGAAATATTGCTCCCGAAAGACTCGGCGTGTATTTCGGTTCGGGAATAGGCGGATTTGAGACAATGATAAAAGAGCATGAAAACCTTATAAAAAGAGGGCCGACGCGTGTGTCGCCTATGTTTGTGCCTAAGATGATTTCAAATATTGCAGCCGGAAACATTGCTATAAAGTACGGTGCTAAGGGACCGTGCCTTTCGATAACAACGGCTTGCGCAACAGGGTCAAGCTGCATAGGTGAAGCTTATCGGTGTATTAAAGACGGTTATGCCGAGGCTGTTTTGGCGGGAGGTTCGGAGGCGTCTATAAATCCTATGGGTGTTGCCGGATTTATTAATTGTATGGCGCTTTGCGAAAGCCGCGATAAAGACCGCGCATCAATTCCGTTTGACAAGGAGCGCTGCGGTTTTGTTATGGGCGAGGGTGCAGGCGCACTGGTGCTTGAAGAATACGAACATGCAAAGAAAAGAAATGCAAAAATATATGCCGAAATCTGCGGCTACGGCAGTACGTGCGATGCATACCACGTAACGGCTCCGGCTCCGGGCGGCGAAGGCGGAGCAAATGCAATAAAAGGCGCATTGGAAACAGCAGGCGAATTTGAAAATTCAAAGGTGTATATAAATGCGCACGGAACAAGCACGCCTTTAAACGATAAAACCGAAACGGAAGCTGTTAAAAAGGTGTTTGGAGACGGGGCATACGATGTTCATATAAGTTCGACAAAATCAATGACCGGACATATGCTCGGCGCTGCGGGCGCAGCAGAGGCAATTGCGGCAGTTTTAGCACTTAAAAACAATATTATTCCTCCGACCATAGGCTATAAGGTAGCCGATGCGGACTGCGATTTAGACTATACGCCAAACACTGCAAAGAAAACTGATATAGACCTTGCACTTTCGGTTTCTTTGGGATTTGGCGGTCATAACGCGTGCCTTGCATTTAAGGAGGTTAAATAATGAACAAATCCGAAATTGAAAAAATACTTCCGCACAGAGACAATATGCTTTTGCTAGATGAGGCGGAAAATATAGACGGAGTGGCATTCGGAAAAAAGAAAATCACAGGTGACGAATGGTTTTTAAAAGGCCACTTTCCGGGCAATCCGGTTGTGCCGGGCGTGATTTTATGTGAGATATTGGCGCAGTCGGTGTGCGTTTGTTTATCGGACGGTATGAAAGAAAACCAAACCCCGTATTTTACAGGGCTTGACAAGGTTAAATTTAAAAATCCGGTAAAGCCGGGAGATGTTTTTGAAACGAAATGCAAAATAACAAGGGTTCATGAGCCTTTTTACTTTGCGGAGGGAGAGGGTTTTGTAAACGGCAAAAAAGTCGTGAGCGCTTCTTTTTCCTTTGCGATTATAGATAAAAAAGAAGGTGAAGCAAGTGATTGAGAAAATTGTGGAAGCGGTGCGCAGTATAGGAAAAACAAAAAAGTGCAAAGGCTGCGGAGAAGAGATAAAATATTCGGTTTTGAAAAACAATAAGATGATTTGCCCTAAATGCCAGAAATATTTTCGAATGAATCCGAAAGAACGCATAGAGTTTATTTGCGATGAATTTTCGGAAATTGATGAAAAGCTTGTCGGAAAGGATTTGCTTTCGTTTCCGGGATATGCTCAAAAGATTGAGGAAAGCCGCAAAAGCAGCGGATGCTTAGAGGCTGTAAGCTGTGGCATTGCAAAGATAAACGGCGTTTCGGCAGTGGTTTTTGTTATGAACAGCGAGTTTATGATGGGAAGTATGGGAGCGGCTGTCGGCGAAAAGATCACGCGTGCGTTTGAGACAGCATTAAAAAAGAAGCTTCCTGTTGTCGGTTTCACTGCTTCGGGCGGAGCAAGAATGCAGGAGGGAATTATTTCTTTAATGCAGATGGCAAAAGTGAGCGGAGCGGTTAAGCGCCACAGCGACGCAAATCTTTTGTATATAACCGTGCTTACCGATCCCACGACCGGAGGAGTCAGCGCAAGTTTTGCAATGGAGGGCGATATAATAATTGCAGAGCCTGGCGCACTTGTTGGCTTTGCGGGTGCAAGAGTTATAGAGCAGACAACGGGCGAAAAACTGCCGGAGGGTTTTCAGCGTGCGGAGTTTATTTTGGAGCATGGTTTTGCGGATATGATTGTTAAAAGAGAGAATTTGAAAGACGAGATCGGCAAAATACTTAAAATTCACAGTAAGTAAAGAGGTGGCGCAAAATGGAAGCATATGCAAAAGTGATGAAAGCAAGAGATGCAAAAAGAATATCGAACTTGCAGATAATAAATAAAATTATAACGGATTTTACAGAGCTTCACGGGGACCGAAGGTTTGCCGATGACGGCGCAATCGTCGGAGGAATAGGGTATTTAAAAGATATGCCGGTTACCGTGATTGCAATGGAAAGAGGAAGCAGCGTTGAAGAAAGGCTGAAAAGAAATTTTGGCTGTCCGAGCCCGGAGGGGTATAGAAAAGCGCTCAGACTGATGAAACAGGCAGAAAAGTTTAACAGACCTGTTATATGCTTTATAAGCAGCTCGGGCGCATATTGCGGTATCGGTGCGGAGCAGCGCGGTCAGGGCGAGGCAATAGCTGAAAATCTTATGGAAATGATGACTCTTAAAACTCCCGTTATTTCTGTTGTAACAGGTGAGGGAGGCAGCGGCGGCGCATTGGCGCTCGGCGTGGCAGATAATGTGTTTATGCTTGAACATGCGGTTTATTCCGTTATTTCGCCTGAGGGGTGTGCAAGTATTTTGTGGAAAGATTCTTCAAAGGCAGCCGAGGCAGCCGAGGCGCTTCATCTTACGGCGCAGGATTTGTATAAATTCGGTGTGATTGAAAAGATAATAGATGAAGACAACAAAACGGAAGATGAAATCTGCGAAAGACTGAAAAAAGAAATTTATAATGCGCTCGGCGTTTTTAAAACTATGAACATGAAACTTCTTTTGGACAAAAGATATAAAAAATACAGAGATATCGGAGCAATCTGATTATTTTATAAAAAGGGAACCGCAGTAAAAATTACGGTTCCTTTTTTTGCTGCATGTTTTTGCGAAGTCTGCTCGGAGTCACTTTATAAATGCTTTTAAAACGTTTTATAAAATAGTTTAAATTTTCAAAACCCGACATGTGCGCAATCTGCGACACATTTAAATTCGTTGTTTCCAAAAGGCGAAGCGCCATATAAATTCTGTGAGTCGTGATACATTCCAAAACGGTTTGACCCATTTCTTCTTTAAAGAGGTGTGCGAGGCGGCTTTCACTGATGTTTACCGCTTTTGCAACATCACTGACTTTAATTTTGCGGCTTGCGTTCTGGGTTATAAAATCGGTGGCTTCTTTTATTTTAACAAGTCGTTTTGAGCTTATAATGTTTGAAACTTCTGTTTTTGATGTTTGATAATTTCGCATAAGGTAGGCGGTAAGCTCATATAAAAGACCGGTTTTGGCGGTTTTTGAGTATTTATCATTTCTTATGATTTCACTTTTTAATATTGAAAAAATATTTTGAATATATTGATCGTTTGCAATAAAATTTTTAAAGCAGGGAAAAATATTTTGGCTTTCATCGGCTGAAAAAAAGTATGGCGAAAAAACGGCAAATATATAATCAACGTTTTTTGAAAGTCTTATTCCGCTGTGCAGTTCGTTGGAATTTATTATTACAGCGTCGCCGGGCGATACAATATAGTCCGTATTGCCGATAGTGATCTGAGCCTTGCCGGAAAGCGGAAGCCATATTTCCGTATCGGGGTGCCAGTGGTTTAAAAATATAATGTCGGAGTTTGGATTTAAAACGTCCGGACTAAAGCATACCTTTGCCGGAATGTTCATGTCGCTGTAGGCATATATTTCAAAAAAACCGTGGTTATAAGGCATGTTTTGCAAAAAAATCCTCCCCATTTCTTTTTTATTTATTTTATCACTTTGTTACAAATAAGTCAATTAAAACAGCAGAAAAAGTATAATATACAGCAGAAATGTATATAGAAAATTGTATGTTTATATGTTAAAATTAATTAAACACTATTTCATGGGAGGTTTTAAAAATGAAAAAAATTTTAAGCTTTTTGCTTGCGGCGGCAGTTTTTTTAACAACCTGTGCAGTGCCGGTTTTTGCCGAGGACGCAAGCAGAATACTTTACTACAATGATTTTGAGATTGATGCTGCGCACAATGCGGGACTTTCGCTTAATTCAAACACTATTGAAATTGAAGAAGACAAAGCAAAGGGCAGCAGTGTGCTTAAGTTTAAAACTCCGGATAACGGCGTCAGAGACGACGCTTTCTGGCAGCCGAATGTGAATAATGAGAAGTTTAAAAATCTTGTTATTTCAATGGAAATTTCAACACAGGGACAAACTCCTATAATTGATATCGTTATAGCAGACGCTGCGGGAACGCGTTTTCAGATAGGCAGAGTTGAAAAGAACAGCAATTTGCTTGACGCAGACGGCGCCATTGTCGGCACGGTTGAAAAAGGAAAGTATCACAAGCTTTCATATGTGCTTGATTTTAACAAAAAAACTTATGACACTTATTTAGATAAACGAAACATCGGAAAAAAACAGCCGATAAGAGGTATTGATTTTGATGTTTCATGGATAAGACTTTATATGGAGCGTTTTGCGGAAGGAACATTTTTGGTTGATAATTTTGCTGTTTACGAAGGCGATAAGGTTCGCGATATTACAAAAGAAGCCGAGGCTCTTCCCAAACCTATTCCGATGATCGGACCTATAACACCGGGTTCGGGAAAAATGTATGAAATAGATTATGCTGATATGTCTAAAACGGACGGCGGCGTTGCGCTGTTGTTAGACAGCAAAAAAGCATATGCAAAAGGCGAGCTTACGGAAACGGACGTTGCACCGCTTGTTTTAAATAACCGCACTCTTGTTCCGGTAAGATTTATTTCGGAAAATTTCGGAGCGGATGTTTCGTGGAATGCGGATGAAAAGAAAGTAACGGTTAAGGGTGAAAAAACTATTGAGCTTACAATAGATGATCCTAAAATAGTTATCGACGGTTCCGAGCAGGCTCTTGATGCTGCGGCGGTTGTTGTTGATAACCGCACAATGCTTCCGCTGCGCGCGCTGTGTGAAGCGCTCGGGAAAAACGTTTTCTGGGATGAAAGAGGCGTTATACTCATAACAGAAAAGGAATTGGATGAAAATAAAGATAAAAGACTGATAACCGCGATGTACGGTTATTTAAAAACCGGAAAGCTGGCATTAAATTACGCTGCGGCGCCGCAGTTTGATAAAGAGGTTGCTAAGGAGGCGTTTGACGCTCAGGATTTTGATTTTTCGGCAGTCAGCGGAAACACAACATATTCGTTTACGGCTTCCAAAGCGCTTTATTATTTAACGCTTATGACGCATCTTGATGAAACGGCGGTTTCACCGGACGGAAGCAAAAAAGCAAAGGACGAGGCTTTGCGCCGCATACGTGATTTAACGAGCGGAGGCAAAGAGCCTTACGCATGCGTCGGACCATATTGGAGCCATGCCGTTGTGGCGGCGTCGCTTGCGCTTGCAAAAAATACGCCTGCTATATACTCGTCTTTAACCGATAAAGAAAAAGACCGCTGCGACTGGCTTATGCGCGCGCTTGCCGTGGCAGGAAACTGGGGATTTAACGATTGCAATAATTATACAACAGGAGTTGACTTAAAGGGAAACTTTGCAAAGCAGTGGAATCCAAACTACAGAAACACATACTTAAATGTTGTTTTAAGCGCTGCAATGTATTTCGGTGCAGATGAACTTGACAAAATATATGAAAGTTTTTCATATGACGAATATATTGAAAAGTTTGAAGAATACGGTTATAAAAATATTATTGCCACATGGTCTGTTGCCGGAAAAGACGCAATGGAAAAAGGCGGAGAAGTGAAACTGACAACAGGGCAGAGCGGAGGAACGGGAAAAGGCGTTAAACAAAAGTTTACCTATAACGGAAACGGTCTTGACAGTATAGACAAAATTTTCGACGAGCTTGAAAATTATACTTACGGGGCAGTGTGCCAGGATAAATACGGTTCTCCCGACGGTGCGTATTATTGCTATATCATAAGCGGAGCCGAAACTCCATATGCCGGCTACAACGGTATGATGTTTGAATTTGCGGCAACGGGACGAAGCAGCGCGGGATACTGTTATGACTCGCTCTTTATTGTAAACTCCATGCTTGCAAACTTTAAACTTTTGTATGGATATGATTCAACAAAAGACTGGCAAAAAAATCTTGACTCGCTTATGTATGTCGGAAATGAAGACTTTTTCTTTAAAGCACAGGAGGGATATTACGGTTATTCGTCAAACGGCGGTCCGGCAAAATATTTCGACTATTCGGGCGGCAGAGCGCTTAGGATGGATAAAGATATTTGGAGAAATTTCCACTGTATGGGAAATGAAAAAATAGTAACGGGTACAGATCCGAATCCGCCGGCTGTCAGCGTTTTGCCTTCGCCTGCGGCAGAACCTAAAGACGGCATAACAAAAGCGCCCGATGGTGCTACCTTGCCGACAAAGGTTACAATAGCGGGAAACTTTCCGAAAGAGAGTGCGATAAGCATCGGAAGCTTTAAAGAGAAATTTGACTGCGAGTTTGATTTGGTTTTTGACAGCGAGGTTAACGGCAAAGAATTCGACGGCGTTATTATTCACGACGGCAGCATATCACTTGACAAACCAACGGGATTTACAATTGCAAACACCGCAATACAGTTTAGCGGCGGAAGAATAAATGTAAGAGACGGCGGAAAATATTATCAGACAAAGTTCCCTGTTGCTCCGAATTACCGCTATCATATCCGCATGAGCGCCGACGTTAAAAAGAAAACCTACAGCGTTTGGATTACACCGACTTATCCGACTGCGGACAGCGAGCAGATAGCTGCAAACGCAGTTGAGTTCAGGCTCGGTGCAAGAAAGATTGATGATATCGGTTGCCTTGTGCCGGTTGTTGTATCAGACAAAGGCACGTATTGGATTGAAAATTATAAATGCAGCGGAAAATAAAAAAAAGTTAAATTGTATCGGCAAGTTTAAATAAAAAAAACAAACTGCGTTCTGCAAAAAAAGCGGAGCGCAGTTTGTTTTTTATTTTACGGCAGCCTCATATGCATCGTCAAAAAACTTTTCCTGACTGTTTAAAGGAGGAATGTCATTTTTTTGTGTTTCATATGTTCCGTTTGGCATTTGCCTCTTTGCTTTAACATTATCCGAAAGCATAACCGAAAACATCCTTCTTATGCGAGTTTTTAGTTTTTCATCGTAAATAGGCGCTGCAACTTCAACCCGGCGCAGAGTGTTTCTTGTCATGAAATCGGCAGAGGAGATGTAAATTTTATCATTGTTTTCACAGCCGAAAATATAAATTCTTGAATGTTCCAAAAATCTGCCGACTATGCTTAGTATGCGGATATTGTCGGTTTTATTTTCTATACCGCTTTGCAAACAGCAAATTCCCCGCACAATCATGTCTATTTTAACGCCTGCTTCGGAGGCTTCTGCAAGCTTGTTTATAATTTTTTTGTCGGTAAGGGAATTAAGCTTTAAACCTATATATGCGTTTTCGCCGTTTTGAGCTTTTTTGATTTCCGCGTCAATCATTTTAATAACCGGAGTTTGCAGACAATTTGGCGCAACCAGAAGCTCGTTTGTTTTAACAACCGTATTTCCCAAAAGAATTTCGTGAAACACATCAAGTGCCTCTGAACCGATTTGGGGGTTTGCGGTTATAAGCGAAAGGTCAGTATAAAGTTTTGCCGTTTTCTCGTTATAGTTACCGGTGCCGACCTGGGTTATATACTGTATTGTATCGCCTGATTTTCTTGTTATAAGGCAAAGCTTTGAATGTACTTTTAATCCTTCTATTCCGTAAACAACATGGCAGCCGGCATCTTCTAAGCGGCGGCTCCATTTTATGTTGTTAGCTTCGTCGAAACGGGCCTGAAGCTCAACTAACACGTCTACTAGTTTTCCGTTTTCGCTTGCCAGCGCCAGAGCCTCAACGACCTTTGAATTTTTGGCAAGTCTGTAAAGTGTCATGCGTATGGAAATAACGTTTTCATCATTTGCCGCCTCAAAGAGCATATTTAAAAATGTGTTCATGCTCTCATAAGGATAAGATAAAAGAACGTCATGGTCTAAAATCTGATCAATTATCGGATGCGAATTATCAACCGCCGGTGACGGCTGGGGAATTCTTTTGGGATACACAAGCGAAGCATCCTTTCGAAGCATATCTTCTATATCAAACAAGAATGAAAGGTCGAGCGGCGTTTTTGAATAAAAAACGTGTTTTGCCTCAAGCGTGCAGTGTTTACAAAGCTTTTCAAGCATTTCAGGCGAAAGATTTTGCGTCAGCTCCATTCTTACCGGGGCAAGCTTGCGGCGCAGTTTTACAACCTGCTCCATCTGGTCGCGGTAGTTTAAATCTTCGTCATACACTTTGCTTACGTCTATATCTGCGTTTCTGGTTATTCTAAGCAACGACTTTTCTTTGATTTTGTATCCTTTAAATGCTTTTGACATAAAATGCAAAATAAGCTCTTCCGAAAGAACATATGCGCCGTCTTCTTCGGCAAGCGGTATAAGACGGCCGATTATGTCGCTGCAACAGGAAATTATGCCGATTTTTTCTTTTTTGCCCTTTGACGAAAGATTTGCAAGCGCATAAATTTCCAGTCCTTTTAAAAACGGAAACGGTTGCTTTCTTCCTACTATCATAACGGACAGCAGAGGCATAACTTCTTTTAAAAAGTATTTTTCAAGCGCAGAAACGCTTTTTTTATTTAATTCTTTTATCTTAACGAGTTTGACGCCGTGTTTTTTAACAAGGCTCATAACGTGTTTATATGTTTTGTCCTTTGTTTCGTTCAGCCTTGCGGTTTCTTCTAAAATTGCATCGATTTGTTCCTGGGCGGTCATATTTGTTTTGTTGTCGCATTTTGGATTGTTTAAAAGCTTTTGATCCTCCAGAGAACCAACGCGAACCATGAAAAACTCGTCAAGATTTGACTGGTATATTGAAATAAACGACAAGCGCTCGCAAAGAGGAACGTTTATATCCTGTGCCTGCTGCAAAACGCGTTCGTTAAATTTCAGCCATGAAAGCTCGCGGTTAATGTATATATTGGGTGTGTTTTTGGCCTCATCGCTTTTATGCATAACATAAGTCCTCTTTTCAAAAAATTTGCAGACATGAAAAATCAGTCGCCGAAACAAATTCCAACCTCTTTTGCCTGATTAAGCATATCGCAGTCATGCGGAACAAGCTTTAATTTTCCGGCGGTTTCCGAAAGTGCAACGGGCACAAGCGTGTTTGCCTTAACTGCCACCATTTTGCCGAAATTGCCTTCCATTATGAGTTTTGCCGCCATTGCTCCGAGACGTGTTGATAAAACCCTGTCGTATGGATTCGGTTCGCCGCCGCGCTGGGTGTGGCCCGGAACGGTTATTCTGACCTCCTGACCGGTTTTTTTGGATAAAATATCTGCAAGCTCATATGAAACGGAGGGGTAGGGGCTTTGTTTTCTTTTCTTTTTTAATTCCTGTTTATCCAAAATGCTGTCTTCTTTAGAGATTGCGCCCTCTGCAACGGCAATTATGGAAAAACGCTTTTTTTGTTCATAACGCTTTTTTAGCGCTAAAGTAATTTTATTTATATCATATGGTATTTCAGGAATTAAAATTACATCGGCGCCTCCGGCAATTCCGGCGTTTAAAGTTATCCATCCGGTTTTATGGCCCATAACCTCAACGATAAAAATTCTGCCGTGAGAAGCGGCGGTGGTGTGTATGCAGTCTATTGCGCGGGTTGCAATGTCAACTGCGCTTTGAAATCCGAATGTCATGTCCGTGCCCCATAAGTCGTTATCTATTGTTTTGGGCAGTGTTATAATATTTAAGCCTTCTTGTGAAAGAAGGTTTGCGGTTTTATGAGAGCCGTTGCCGCCGAGAACAACAAGACAGTCGAGGTTGTTTTTTTTGTAGTTTTCTTTCATAGCCTCGATTTTGTTTGTTCCGTCCGCAGCGGGAATCTGCATCTTTTTAAACGGCTGGCGGGAGGTTCCCAAAATTGTTCCGCCGACGGTTAAAATACCGGAAAAATCGGATTCTTTCATTTTTTTGAAATTATTATATATAAGCCCTTTATAACCTTCTGAAAATCCGTAGATTTCAATGTTTTCAATGTTGTTGTAAAGTGCTTTTGCAACTCCGCGCATTGCGGCGTTTAAGCTCTGACAGTCGCCTCCGCTTGTTAAAATACCAACTCTTTTTATCTTCATAAACCTTCACGGCCTTTCTGCTTGGAAAATAACATTAACTTTTATAAACAGTATACCACAAAAATACATATTTAACAAGAAAATATGTATTAATAATATGTTAAAACTTTGTAAAATCAATATTTTTTTGAAAGCACTATATAACTTATATAATACAAAAGAATAATTGTGCAAATGCTTAAGCTGCATGCTATGCTCAGTTCGGGCTTGTTTATAAATCTGAAAACGAATATAAAAATTGCATTTATAAAAACGAAAAGATATCCGGCATATGCCCATGCCTTTGTTGAAAGGTATTTATTGCGTTCATCATTTTGAAAGGTGTCAACCTTTTCTTTATATTCTTTGTTTGTGGCATATCTTATGTGGCGGATAAGCTGCAAAATGCCGACGATTACTAAAGCAAATCCGAAACTGTTGTAAAACTCGGGAAGCTTTCCTAAAAAATACATGGCGATTAAAATTGCTCCGAGCACAATCCAAAAAAGACTTAAAAATATTTTTTTACTGTATTTCATGTTAAATCCTCCTCAATTATCTTCTTCAAAAATAAACATATCTTCAATTGTCATATTAAAATACTGCGCAATTTTATGCGCCAAAAGTATGGAAGGGTTATACCTTCCTGTTTCAAGAGAGCTTATCGTTTGCCTTGAAACGCCCATGGCTTTGGCAAAGTCCTCCTGACGTATGCCGCGCTTCTTGCGGATTTCTTCAATTTTGTTTTTCAAATAAAAGCCTCCTTTTTTATTATTAATAATGTAAAATGTGTTTTACATTTGTAATATAACACAGTTAAAACAAAATGTCAAGTTTATTTTACATAAAAATTTTAATATTGACAATAAACAAGAATTGTATTATATTAAAATTGATTGAAGGAGGATATCAATGTATAAAACAGTTGTTGAAACCTACGGAAAAGATATTTTGCAGTCGGAAAAGCTTAACGAAACAAAAAAATTTATTCAGCATGCGAATGTGAGCGTGTATGAACATTCATACGCTGTTGCAATTATGTGTGTTAGAATTGCGGTGTTTTTGCCGTTTAGAGTGGATGTAAAATCGTTGGTACGCGGTGCGCTCTTGCACGACTACTTTTTATATGACTGGCATATTGCAGACAAAAGCCATAAGTGGCACGGTTTTAAACACGCGAACACAGCTCTTTTAAACGCCTGCCGCGATTTTAAGTTAAATGAAATAGAAAAAAACATGATAAAAACGCATATGTTTCCTTTGAACATAGCGCTTCCGAAGTACCGTGAAAGCATTATATTATGTATAGCGGATAAAATGTGTGCAGCAAAAGAAACTGCAACCGGAATATTAAAATAGAACAGGGGCTGAAAAGCCGGTTGACTTTTCAGCCCCTGTTTTAACCGTTTCTGATACCTGTTAAATCGCAAACTATTTCGCCCGCAATGATAAATCCGGCAACTGCCGGAACAAACGCTGTGCTGCCCGGGGTTTGACGGCGGGATCCCTGCGGATTTTCTTCGGCGGTGATATCCTTTATCGGTTTTAAAGGCTTTTCCTTTGAATAAACAACCTTTAAATTTTTCACGCCGCGCCGCTTGAGCTCCGTTCTCATAACCTTTGCCAAAGGGCAGACCGACGTTTTATATATATCGCACACCTCAAAGGCGGCGGGATTTAATTTGTTTCCGGCGCCCATAGCGCTTATAATAGGTGTGTTTGTTTTTTTTGCGTTTAAAACCAGTTCGATTTTTCCGGTCACCGTGTCTATTGCATCAACAACATAATCATAAAGCGAAAAATCAAATTGTGATGAGTTTTCCGGAAGATAAAAGGTTTTATATGTGTTTACTGTTATATCGGGATTTATTTGCCTGCAGCGGCTTTTTGCAACATCTGTTTTGTAAAGACCGACTGTTTGGTGCGTGGCATATATCTGGCGGTTTATATTTGTCAGGCAGACAGTGTCGTTGTCTATAAGGTCAAGAATTCCGACTCCGGTGCGCGCGAGCGCCTCGGCAACATATCCGCCGACTCCGCCTATGCCGAAAATTGCGACACGTGATTTGTAAAGCTTTTGCATTGCTTCGTTTCCCAAAAGAAGCTCGGTTCGAGTAAATTGATTTAACATATTCCCTCCGGTGATTAATAATTATCTAAAAAATTATGGACTCCGTCTTTGTCTTTATAGGCAATAACGGTGCTTAAATTCACGTTTTCAACGCTTTTAAAAATGTTGTTTTCAACATATGGATTTGTTTTTTTAAGCATTTTAATTATATTTTTTGTTTCAAGGCGCTTAGAGCCTGTGCGTGACGATGTAAGACAGGCTTGCGAGGTGCATGTGTCGGTAAAACGGCAGGCACACTCAATAAAATGCAAATCGTTATAATCGCGCCAACTTTTTATATCATCCTCGCGGATAAGATACATCGGGCGTATAAGCTCCATGCCTTCAAAATTTGTGCTTTTAAGCTTTGGCATCATGGTTTGGGTTTGACCGCTGTAGAGCATGCCCATAAGAATTGTTTCTATAACGTCGTCATAGTGGTGACCGAGTGCGATTTTATTGCATCCCATCTCCTTTGCCTTTGAATACAAATATCCGCGCCTCATTCTTGCACATACATAGCAAGGAGATTTTTCGATATTATACACTGACTCAAAAATATTTGTTTCAAATATCGTTATCGGTATATTTAATATTTTTGCGTTGTGTTCAATAATTTTTCGGTTTTCTGTGCTGTATCCGGGATCCATAACCAAAAACACAAGCTCAAAATAATACTTATTATGTTTTAAAAGCTCCTGAAAAAGCTTTGCCATAAGCATAGAGTCCTTGCCGCCGGAAATACACACGCAGACTCTGTCGTTTTCTTTTAAAAGCTTATATTCGTTTATTGCAAAGGCAAACTTTGAAAAAAGCTGTTTGTGAAATTTCTTTTGAATGCTTTTTTCGGCTCTTTGAGCCGTTTCGCTTTTTTTTGTTTCATCTTGCTCGATTTTTCTTCGGAGCCAGCCGATATAGCCTTCTTTTAAGCTGCAGGCGCAAAAACCTTTTTCGCAAAGCGTTTCTGCGAGCGGAAGGCTTATTATTCCGGATTTGCAATAGAGTATGATTTTTTTTGATTTGTCAAGCTTTGTTTCGTCAAATTCATTATAGTCGATATTTACGGCACCGTCGATTTTGCCGTAGTCGAAAGAAACGCTGCTTCTTATATCAACTATCTGACATTCGTCTTTATTTAGATTTAAAAATTCATCTAAGGTTATTTCGGCTGTGTTTTCCTGCATGGTATAACAAAAATCCTTTCATATTTATCTTTTAACGTTTCCTATATCGCACACGATTTCATATCCCGCGCTTTTAACTCTTTTTTCAAGACAGTTTTTGCACTGCTCAGCTTCTTCTCCTGTGCAGATTTTGTTTTCGTAAAGGTCATAGAGTTTTCTTGTTTTAACGGGGGACAGGTTTGGCATAACAACGTTTGCCCCGGCTTTAAGCCCAAGCTCTCTGCCGTTTTTGTCAAGGGTGCCGAGAGCGGTTGTGGAAGGTATCAAAGCATAGGGAAACATAAGCCTTAAAATTGAAATAAGTCTTAGTGTTAATGAAACCGAACCGCTCTTAAAATTTTTAAACGGAGTTTTTTCATGCGTCACATAAGGGCCTATTCCTATCATATCGGGCGAAAGCTTTTGCAAAAATCTCAAATCGCATACTATGTCTTTAAGCGTCTGAAACGGACTTGAAACCATAAAACCCGAACCGACCTGATAACCTATTTCTTTTAAATCAAAAAGGCATTTTTTTCTGTTTTCAAGACTCATCGATTTCGGGTGAAGCTTTTTATAGTGAGCATCGCTTGCCGTTTCGTGGCGAAGAAGATAACGGTTTGCTCCGGCATCAAAAAAGGCTTTGTAGCTTTCATGGCTTTTTTCTCCGACAGAGAGCGTTATTGCGCAGTCGGGAAAAGAAGATCTTATGGAATAAACAATGTCACACATAACAGCGTCTGTAAAATATTCATCTTCGCCGCCCTGAAGCACAAAGGTGCGAAAACCAAGCGCATACCCTTCGCGGCAGCAGTCAAGAATTTCTTTTTTTGAAAGTCTGTAGCGCACGGCGCAGCCGTTGCTTTTTCGTATACCGCAGTAAAAACAGTCGTTTTTGCAGTAGTTTGTAAATTCTATCAGCCCTCTTATATATACGTCGGTTTTATATATTTCTTTTCTCACTTCATCGGCTCTTGAAAAAAGCGATAAATCATATTTCTTGCTTCCGAGTATTTCTAAAAGTTCGCTGTCGGTTAAATTCTTTGTATCGCGCAGTTTATCTGTAATATTCATGTAAGTTTTTCACCTCAATGATATAATTTTATCATAATACTAAGTGTTTTGCAAGGTTAAAAAGGCGGTTTTGCTCATAAAAGAGAAAATAAAGGCATAATTGATTAAAAAAATGTCGCAAAAAGATTAATTGTTACACTGCAAAAAAATAAAAAATACACGTGTTGCAGTTAAAAATGCACCAAAATATATAATTATATGATTATTTAATGTATAATATGCATAAAAACATAAGAAGTAAAATTAATTTGTTACAAAATTATTAAAAAAGTTGTTAAATCTGTTTGACAAACTTTTTGTTATATAGTACAATAGTTAATGTAAATTGTTTTAATCTTACTAGGAGGTACGCTATGCGAAAGATAAATAAGATAATCGCAACTGCTGTTGCAGCCGTTTCAATATCAGTTATACCGGCGTTCTCGGCTTTGGCTGCAAGCGGAATTGTTAATACAGATGTTTTAAACGTAAGAACAGGTCCCGGAGTTGGATATGATGTTGCATATCAGCTCGGCAAGGGTACTAACGTTGAGGTTCTGGAAAGCGCAAACGGCTGGTCAAAAATCAATTACGGTGCCGGCGTTAATTATGTTGATTCAAGATTTATATATCTTCCTGCTGCAACCGACACTGTTATGTTTTCAAATTTCTTATATGGAAAAGTAAACGCAAGCTCGCTTAATATCCGCAGCGTAGCAGATGTTTCAAGCTCTGTTGTCGGAAAAGCGGCAAACGGTGCGGCAATTGCTATAATCGGAAAGCAGAACGGATTTGTTATTGTAAAGCATAACGGTCAGAATGCTTATATGGCTGAAAATTATATAACTTATATAACAAGAGCGGAATACGATGCATATTATGCAGGCGTGGCTGCTGCTGCCGCACAGGCGCAGGCTCAGGCTCAGGCACAGGCGCAAGCCGCTGCTCAGGCTGCCGCACAGGTGCAGAAGGAAAGCCAAATTGTTGACACTGCAATGAAATATATCGGCGTTCCTTATGTTTACGGAGGAAGCTCTCCGAGCGGATTTGACTGTTCAGGATTTACATCTTATGTATATGCTCAATTCGGATACAAATTAAACAGAACTGCTGCCGGACAGGCAAGCAACGGTTCGGTTGTGGCAAGCAAAGCGGATTTGAAACCCGGAGATTTGCTTTTGTTTAAATCATCTAACTCGAGCGGAATAGGTCATGTCGGTATTTATATCGGCGGCGGCAACATGGTTCATGCTCCCAAGCCCGGTTCAACGGTTAGAGTGGCAAGCATTAACACAAGCTATTACACAACAAGATATGTCGGTGCAAGAAGATTTGCATAATTTGAATTTGATTAGTAAAAATACTGTGGTTTTAAAAAGCCACAGTATTTTTTTATTGACATAACGGAAAAAATAAACTATAATTGAAAAGTAGAAGAAAGGTTAGGGGTGGATTATTATGAGAATGTGTGTGCCGATACCATGCTTTTTTAAAGATATGGATTTTTGCGATGCAATACGCAAAGTGAAAGAGCTTGGTTTTGACGCGGCTGAAACATATGACTGGAAAGGTCTTGATTTGGACGCTGTTAAAAACACGTGTGCCGAAACCGGTGTGGAGCTTTTGAGCATGTGTACAACGGAGTTTAATATGACAAATCCCGATATGCGCGAAAAGTGGCTTGCGGGTCTGAAAGAAAGCTGCAAGGCTGCAAAAAACGCAAATGTCGGAAGGCTTATAACCCAGGTCGGACAAGATACGGGTAAAGAAAGAGCGTTTCAGCATGAAAGCATTGTTGCAGCGCTTAAAGAAGCAAAGCCGATTCTGGAAGAAACGGGCACTGTGATTATGATTGAGCCTTTAAATACTATTGTTGATCACAAAGGATATTATTTGTGGCAGGCAGCAGAGGCTTTTGACATTGTAAGAGAAGCAGATCATCCGTTAGTAAAGGTTGTTTACGACATATACCATCAGCAGATTATGGAGGGTAATATTATTTTAAATATTACAAATAATTTAGACTGTATCGCGCATTTGCACAGTGCGGGACATCCCGGCCGTCACGATCTTCAGTTTGGCGAAAGCGACTACAAGGTCATTTTTGCGGCAGTTGACAAAGCGGGCTACAAAGGCGCATGCGGTCTTGAATATTTTCCGATCGGCGAAAGTGAGCAGAGTCTAAAAACCTTTAAAGAAATATACTTATAATATGTAAACGATAAAAGGAGGATATAAAAAATGAAAAAAGGAAATATTATTTTAATTGCAGTTATTGCAGCGGTGGCTGTTTTGGCAATATTTTGCATAAGTTCATACAATTCATTGGTGTCATCAAAAGAAAATATCGACAACAAGCTTGCAGCAATTGACACACAGCTACAGAGAAGAAACGATTTAATACCAAACGTTGTAAACACTGTTAAAGGCTATGCAAAACATGAAAGCGATGTTTTTGCAGATGTTTCCGATGCACGCGCACGTCTTGCCGGAGCAAAAACAACCGAGGAAACTGCCGAGGCGGACGCGGAACTTTCCGGTGCAGTGAGCAGACTTTTGATGGTTGCCGAAAATTATCCCGAACTTAAAGCCGATACACAGTTTAGCGCGCTTACGGATGAACTTGCAGGAACCGAAAACCGTATTGCGGTTGCAAGAAAAGACTATAATGACGCTGCAAAAACATATAACACCCAGATAAAAACTTTTCCGAAAGTGATTTTTGCAAACATGTTCGGATTTGAAAAAGCAGCGTACTTTGAAGCGTCGGAAGAGTCAAAGAACGTGCCGCAGGTTAATTTTTAAGGTGAATTTATGAAAAGAGTTTTAGCATTTGTTGTTTTATTTTTAATGTGCACTTCTGTTTTTGCAAATGCATCTTTGCCGAATGCCACAAGTGAGTTTTATGTTGCCGATTACGCAAATTTGTTTTCGGAGGAAACGAAAGAATTTATTGTTGAGCAGTCAAAGACGTTGTATGGAAAAACAGGTGCGCAGATAGTTGTTGCCACTGTGGACAACATGGAGGGCAAAAACGAGCGTGAGTATGGAATTGAACTTGCGAGAAAATGGGAGATAGGCAGTAAGGATAACAATGGAGTGCTTATTCTGGTTGCGCTTTCGGAAAGAAAGATTGATATTGAAGTCGGCTATGGGCTTGAAGGCGCAATACCGGATTCCAAATCAGGACGTATGATTGATACTTATGCAATGTCATATCTTAAAGAAAACGATTTTGATAACGGAATTTTGAATTTGTATAAGGCGGTTTTGCAAGAGGTTTATAAAGAACATAACCTTGAAATGCCCGAGGGAACAGAGCCTGTAGAGGAAGAAGATGTGCCGGATATTGTGATAGCGATTATGGCTATGGCGATATTTGCAATTATTGTAATTGTGGTTTTGGTAACAACCAAAGGCAAAGGAGGAAAGGGCGGCAGTAACGGTTCTGCCGGCGGTTTCGGCGGAGGATTTACGGGCGGATTTTGGCAAAGCAGCTCAAAAGGCGGCGGCTTCGGCGGAGGCAGCAGCTTTGGCGGGGGCGGGAGTTTCGGCGGAGGCGGAAGCTCAAGAGGATTTTAAAATGAGAAGTTTTTTATAAAATAAAAAGGCTTCGGCAAGATAGAAAATATCTTTTGCCGAAGCTTTTTTTGTAAGAACAGTTAATTATATTTTTACCATATTCTTATTCTGTCTTTTGGCGCAACAAACATTGCGTCGCCTTCTTTTATATCAAAAGCCGTGTAAAACGCGTCGCAGTTGACAATTGTGCGGTTTACTCTTAGTTTGTCGGGACTGTGTACATCAGTTAACGAAAGATAACTTGCAAATTCGCGGCTTGTGCTTGAAGCCCAGCATTTTGATATTTGCGTGTAAAACTTTTTGTAGTCGGGATTATCTTTAGTTGATAAAACCTGTGTTATGCATGCGACAGCGCCTAAGTCCGCAATGTTTTCGCTAAGTGTGAGAGTGCCGTTTGCGCAGATTCCCGGAGCGGATTCCTGATTATCGTAAAAGGCTTTAACCTTTTCGCAAAGCTGTGTAAACTGCTCATAGTCTTCTTTTGTCCACCAGTCGGCAGCGTTGCCGTTTTTGTCAAACTTTGCGCCGTTATTGTCAAAGGCGTGGGTTATTTCGTGCGCAATAATATATCCTATACCGCCGAGGTTTTCTTCGTAGGACGCGTTAACGTCATACATTGGCGACTGCAAAATTGCCGCAGGAAAGGTTATATCGTTTGAAGTGGGGCTGTAGCATGCGTTAACCGTGAACGGCTGCATTGCCCATTCGCTTTTGTCAACACTTGTGCCCTGAAGCTTGCAAACGCCTTGACGTGAGGCTTTCATAGCACAAATAATATTGTCAAAATAGCTTCCGCCTTCGGATTTTGATTTTATGTCCGCATTGTCAAGATATGATTCAAAATTATCGGGATAACCGACCTTTATTGTGATTGCATTTAGCTTTTCTTTAGCTTTCTGTTTTGTTTGTTCGCTCATCCAGTCGAGAGAATCGAGCCTTTTTTCATAAACGGATATTATATCTTTTATCATTTTTGTAACATCGGCTTTGGACTTTTCGTCAAAATACTTTTGCGAATAGATTTTTCCGATATAGTCTGCCATAAACGACTGCACTGTAAGCACAGCTTTTTCATCATCCGAATAACTTCCCTGTATACCTAAATATTCTTCGTTAAAGGTTTGCGAAAGTTCGGAAACTTTGTCGGAAAGCGATGAGCCGAGGCTTGAAATAAGATTGATTTTTGCAACGGCCTTTAATTCTTCAATGTTTTCGTTTGTGTAAATACCGGCAATAGCATCTGTAAGATTTGTGTCATTTATCATTATGCGGTCTTCTTTTTTTAAGCCGCTGTTTGCAAAAACAGTGTCTATATCAAGGCTTTTGAATTTATTTTTGATTTCGTCATAAGTAAAAATGTTATATATTTTGTCAACATCACCTAACTGCTCGGGGTTTAAAGAAGCTTCGGAAAGGCGTTTTTCAAAGTTATAGAATGCTTTTGCATGATTTAAAGCGTTTTCTTCAGTTTCACCGGCAACCAAAAGCAGTCCTTTTATATATTTTATATATGAATTATACTGCGCCTCGGAAGCATTTTGGTAAAAATCTTTCGGCAAACTCGGCGACACGGTTGCAAAAGACAAAATGTATTTTGTACTGTCTTTTAAATCAATGCCGACAGTAAAGGCGCAAAACAAATTTGTGTATAAATTATTTGAAACGTCGCTGAAAAATTTGTTAAGCTCTGAAATGTCCTTCACGCCGTCAAGCTGGTCAAGGTATTTTTGAATTGGAGCTATGCCCGTTTTTTCTCTTGATTCTTTATCTCTCACATTCGTGTAAAAATCATAGATTTTTTGCTCGGGAGTGCCTTTTTGATAACCGCTTCCGCTTAAAATATCGTTTATAATTTCGCTGACTTCTTCGGTTGCCTTATCGTTTAAATCGTAAAGCGTGCCGCTGATTGCCCTGCCGTTGTCAAGCGTGATATTATCTAATATATTTTTGTTGACAGCAGCATAAAAATCGTCTTTTTCGTTTGTTCCGATAAGCGAATATGTTCTTTTGCACATTGTGTTAAGATAAGAAATATCTATCGGATTTTCGCCGGAAAAGGAGCCGTCTGCTTCGGGGAGCACAATGCCGGCGTCCAAAACGCTTTTCAGTTCGTCTGATGCCCATGAGGGAATGTCTGAAAAACTGTTTTGCACCGCCATGCGTTTGTTATGTCCGACAGGTTCGGGCAAAGTGTTAAACGCGCGGTTTAGCATAACAAGCGCTTCGGATTTTGTGATTTCTTTGTCTTCGTACAAATTGCCGTCGCCGTAGCCTTTTATAATATCGCTCTTTTTAAGATTGGGATTGTAAGCGGCTGCAGCCTTTAAAAGATAGTCGGCTGTTTCGCCGCGCGTCATCTGTACGTCCGAACAAAATGCGCTTGTGCTTATGCATGATACACAAAGCAGCGCCGTCAGTGCTGTTTTAAAAAAATATTTTTTCATGTTTTTATACCATTTCTACGTATTATTGTAAACTCAAAATCATTGTAACATACAAAAATGTCAAAGTCAATTACAGCCAAAAATATTAACAAAAAATTGACAAATTTTTACGAGCAGTGCTGCAGCTAAAGAAAGTGCTGATTAAAAAAACAAATCGCACGGTTTAAAATTTTTGTACTGTGCGATTTGTTTTAAAATTATTTATCAGGGCAAATATTTTTGCTTTCGCAAACGTCTTTTGATGCGCATGTTTCGCAGTTGCAATCATGTATAATGCCCATGCCTTTAAACCATCTTTCGCAAAGGTTTACCCACTCGCGTATGTCCTTTTTTGTTTCGGCAAGACCGAGTCCGTGCGGGCCTTCTCTGAAAATATGAAGCTCAAACGGCACATTTTTTTTGCTGAGTTCGCCGGCAAGCATAAGGGAGTTTTCAACCGGCATGTCGTCTGTGGCAGTGTGCCATATAAATGCGGGGGAGGTGTCTTTTGTAACGCGCCGCTCAATGCTGTATTTTGCAGCTGTCAGGTAATCCACATCGCCCAAAAGATTTACGCGGCTGCCGTAGTGAAAGCATGAAACCAGCGAAATCACAGGATAACACAAAACCATAAAATCCGGCCGGGAGGACATCTTATCAATTTCGTCTTGCGCGCAATATCTTAAGTCATCAAAAATTGTGCCGCAGTATGCCGCAAGATGTCCGCCGGCGCTAAAGCCCAACATTCCTATCTTGTCTTTATCGTAGCCATAGTCTTTTGAAAGATATCTTGCATAGCGCACAGCTCTTTGCGCATCAAGCATAGGAGCCGGAAATTTATACGGATTTACTCTGTAGTCAAGCACAAATGCGCTTACGCCTATGGAATTTAACCACCATGCAATTGGTTCGCCCTCATGATATGCTTTCATGCCATAGCCTCCGCCGGGACAAATTACAACGCATGCCTTTGCGCCTTCTTTTATGTATGCTCTCATGCTCGGCATAAGTTTTTCATCTGCTGTATCATAAAGAGGGATATTTTGTTTTTCCCATAAAAATATTTTGCTTTCGTCCATTTTAATCACCTTTCTTTTTTTACGCCTGTTTAAATTATTATACATCAAAATTAAAGTTTGTCAATAGATTTACTAAAAAAATGCCTTGCCGTAAAACAAAGCATTTTTTAAATAAAAAGGTTTTTAAATAACGGGATAACCGGATGCGGCATGCGCTTCTATAAGCTCATCACACATTTTAACAATATCGTCCATTGAAAGAATTGCTCCGCATCTGGGTTCAAGCATTGCTGCCATATAAATATCTTCTTTTTTGCGGCTTACAGCTGCTTTTATAGTAAGAAGCTGTGCGTTGATGTTGGTTCGGTTCATTGAAGCAAGCTGTTCGGGAAGGTCTCCTATATATGTGGGGTGTATGCCGCAGCCGTCAACCATGCAGGGAACCTCGACGCAAGCGTTTTGCGGAAGGTTTGTTATAAGATTTGTGTTTAAAACATTGCTGCCTATTTTATAAGGAGCATTTGTTACCATTGCTTCGATTATGCGCGATGCATATTCAAGGCTGCGTTCGTGAGTAATATCGCTGCTGCCTACAAGCTTTTCGCGCTGCTCTTTCCATTTTTCAATCTGGTTTATGCAGCGGCGGGGATATTCGTCTAACGGAATATTATATTTATCGATAAGTTCGGGATAATTCGGCTTTATAAAATAGGGGTTATATTCCGCATTGTGTTCGCTGCTTTCCGTGCAGTAATAGCCGAAACGGTGTATGTATTCAAATCTTACCATATCGCTGTGCTTTTCGGTTTCGTTTTTCTTTACAGCTCTTTTTCTGATTTCGGGATAGAGGTCATTTCCGTGGATATCTGTTATTTCCAAAAGCCATCCCATGTGATTTATGCCTGCGATTTTGTCGATAAATCCGCCTTCGGGATGTATGTCAAGAGAGTCTAAAAGATGTTTTGCGCAGACCTGCACACTGTGGCACAATCCAATTGTTTTAATATCTGTATGGCGCTGCATATATCCTGTGAGCATTGCCATGGGGTTAGAGTAGTTTAAAAACCATGCATTGGGGCACACCTGCTGCATATCCTGTGCAAACTCTTTAAGAACGGGAATTGTTCTTAATGCGCGGAAAATTCCGCCTATTCCGAGCGTGTCGCCGATAGTTTGGGAGATGCCGTATTTTTTCGGAATTTCAAAGTCAATCACGGTTGATGGCTCATATCCTCCGACCTGGATTGCATTTATAACAAAATCGGCACCGCGCAGAGCCTCTTTGCGGTTTTTACCTCCTAAATACGTTTTAACTGAAGCTTTTGATGAATTATATTTTTCATTTAAAGCGTCTATAACGAGCTTGGAGTCGTTAAGTCTTTCGGCGTCTATGTCATAAAGTGCAATTTCCGAATCGGAAAGAGAAGGCGTTAAAAGTACGTCTCCTAAAACGTTTTTTGCAAACACGGTGCTTCCCGCACCCATAAAAGTTATTTTTATCAATTGTTTTCACCCTTTCAAGTTTTTTATTACAATGCATATAATAGCATAAAAAATAAAAATAAACAATTGCATTATGTGTGTAAAATATGGTATAATGTTGTTTAATGAAAGAAAGGAAAAAAGATATGAGCGAAAAAAAGAATATTATAGCGGTAACAAATAAAAATTTTAAAGATTTAAATCCGGTTGACGCAGGATATGAAAAATGCGAAAAGTCCCACAATTTCGGACCGAACATCCGCGACTACTGGCTTATTCATTATGTTAAAAGCGGCTGCGGAACATTTATAAAAGAAGATAAAACATATCATGTTAAAAGCGGACAGGCTTTTTTGATTTGTCCGGACGAGGTGTGTAAGTATACTGCCGATGAAAATGATCCGTGGGAATATATTTGGATTGGTTTTACGGGCAGCTGTGCAAAAGAGTTTGAATGTCTCGGAGCAGTGTTTGAAGCAGACGAAAAAATATTTGACGCAATTTCTCATGCATGGGAATACGGTGTGTGTCAAAGCGAGTATTTAACAGGCGAGCTGTTTTTGCTCTACACAAGTTTGTTTTCGCAAAAGGAGGAAAGCGGCGGCTATGTTAAACAGGCATGCGGTTATATAGACACAAATTATTTAAACGATATAAAAATTTGCGATATTGCAAAGATTATCGGAGTGGAGAGAACATATCTTGCAAAGCTGTTTAAAAAAGAAAAGAAAATAAGCATGCAGCAATATCTTGTAGATGTGCGTATAAGCAAAGCAAAAAAACTTTTGGAAATGGGATATACCGTAAACGAAGCGGCATACATGTCGGGGTATAAGGATGTTTGCAATTTTTCGAAAATGTTTAAAAGAAAAATGAATATAAGTCCCGCAAAAGCAAAAAAACATTAAAAAAACAAACTATCCGTTATTTTTCAGGATAGTTTGTTTTTTATTTGAAACTTTATTTAACTGCGTGAGCAACTTCTTCATTTTGACTGCTTCTTTTTTCGCGGATACGGTAATACAATCTTGTTAAGTGATGTATCACGATAAACGGCGGAACTGCCTGCCAGAATGTGATTGAAAATGAAAACAGTTTTGGGTTCATTTTATATACAACGTCAACGATTGTTCCGGGATTGCTTTGCGATACAAACATAAGATTGCTGCCGAATATCATGTTTATAATATATGCTATTATGCTTACTGCCACAACAAGCGGGGCATAATAGTAGATATCTTTAAACGAAAGCTTTGCATAATCGGTTATAACAAAAAGTATGCCGAGGTATATCATAATTGAATGTAAAAGAAAGCTTTGTATTGTTATAAAATGAAACACCGGATACGTTCCTGCCGTGGTGCACGGCGATAAAATATATGCACATCCGCCAACAACTCCGCCGACAATTAAAAACACATCTCCGACTCTTTTTAAAAATCCTTTGCAGTAACCTGAAAACACACAGGCGTAAAGCGTGATAGAACAAAAATATAAAGGAATATATGTGTTCAAATTGCCCGCGTTTCCGATACAGAGGTTAAAAATTATTTTAGCGGTTTCAAGCACCCATAAAACAATTGCGCATTTGCGAACCGTTTTTAAAATTTCGTCTTTGGTTTTTGTGCGCGTCTGATAAAGTGCGTAAAAAATTGCCGCTGCGCAAATCATTATAAGCATAAAGTGCGCCGGTGAATACATTTTATATGCGGCATACACTCCGCTTTTTGCAAAAAGTCTTTTAAAAAACATAATATAAATCCACCTTCTTTAAAAACAAATTCTATTATACTACAATTTTTTTATAACTTCCATAGAGTTTAAAAAAAATTTACAAGTTTAGTTTATTCATTGTTGATTTCTAATATAGCAGCGAATAAAAGCAAAATTTAAACAAATTTTTATATTATGTTAAATTTTATGATTTTTTATTTAAAAGCAGCATAAAAAAGCATAAAAAACAGCGTAAAAAATTTTGGCAGTGCGGAATTTTGACAAAAAGGTATTGACAAAAAAGCAAAATTTGTTTAAAATAATTAAGTAAGTGTTTTTTGATAAACGCAATATATGTTTCCGTAGCTCAGCAGGATAGAGCGACCGCCTCCTAAGCGGTAGGTCGGGTGTTCGAATCACCTCGGGAACGCCAAAAACTCCGCCGGAAACTTAAGTAAAATCAAGGGTTTCCGGCGTTTTTTCATTTTTACAAAGAAACAGCAAAAACGAAAAAATCACAAATTTTCATTAGCAAATTCTCTCTCTGCTAATGGCGGAAAAAATCGAGCCAAAAATCCTGCTAATGGACAAGGCGGTCGTTACCCTGTTAATTCGTTCATTTTTCAATAATGGAGGATTAT
>CAKSHP010000014.1 GCA_934457145.1 uncultured Clostridia bacterium
CTGCCAAATGCCGCCTGCAAAGTATCGAAATGAACAGACATATACTCCATCAAATAGCTCCAGTATCCTGTGCCTTCCTACCATCCGCCGTCAGGTGCGAAATCATCGGTAACGCTTAGCAGCCACTCCAAACCGTATGCCACACACTCGGACGCAATCTTTTCGTATCCCGGCTCGTCCATTATTGCAGTTGCCGCCTGTGCTATACCTCCGTTACAAACCATGTTCCAGTTATTTCCCCAAGGCTGGGTGGTCGTATATTTTTTCATAACCTCCTGCAAACCGTATTGATCAATTTTGGTTATAATAAGGTTTTTATAATATGCATTTTCTTCTTTTTGCCAAACATCATAACACCAGTCATATGCAAAACCAAATCCCTGCGCAACGGTTGCCGTGTCCAAAAAGTGTTTCGGATTCCAGTCCGGCCATGAAGACGCATTAACAATATGTTTTTTTATAGCCTCAGTATATTTTTCATCGCCTGTCATTTTATATGCAAACGAAAGCTCTGTAAGTGCCGAGCAAACAGTGCCGGCAGATTTTAAACGAAGCTCGTCCGTATCGTCATATTTAGGAAGCGACGAATTTGCAGCAGCAACCTTTTTATCGGCGCTTGCAATAATTTTTCTATACCATGATGCATACGGCTCTTCTTTAGCCGCAACGCGCTGTTTTAATTCATCAAACTTATCCTGTGTCACCCACAGTCTCGGATGGTCATTATTCGGATGATTTTTCAAAAGGTCTGCGCGAAGCTGAGCAGCGCGCGGCATAAGATTTCCGATACCGTTTGCAGTCTTTGCCCGAGACAGCGGCTTTATCTCACCCGTTGAATTTACAAACATAAGCTTCATTTGTTTGTCTAGTTCATTATAGTCGGATGAAAAATAATATGTTAAAATATTTGACGCTCCGGCTTTTATGTTCATTTGTGCACTTTGTGAAAAATCAATCATTTTTCCCGTTTCGTCATAAATGGCTTTTAAAACAGTTATACTTTCATCTTTATCGCCTATATTATCGGCAATAAAATTAAGGCGCATATCCCCTCTTCTCATACCGGTTGTTTTATAAAGTCCGTTATCGGTTATTTCATAAATTTCACCGGCACTGAATAAAATATTTTCATCTGTACTGACATCATTATACGCATATATGTCATCTATATCAAGCGATACTTTGTTTGGTATAATCTTACCGGCATCATCTGTTAAAAAGGCACCGCCTACGCCGGTATATAACCTTATTCCGAGTTTTGAATAATTATAATTTGCCAATGTGGAATTTATGCTTTTAATATTTTTACATTCGGTTATCTTTTCATTATTGCGATACACGCTGACTGTTTCATTCGGAATATCAAAAACGAACTTAAACTTTTGCCATGAATAAGCATCCACTTTTTCGCTGACCGTATCTGCGCTCTTTTTTTGATATCCTCCGAAATATTTAACAGTTCCGTCTGCCGAAAAAACAAGATTATTTACAGTAGTAGAATTGGTTGCATGTCTGAAATTGAGCGAAAAGCTGCCGCCGTTTCCCGAAACCTCATTAAACCTTAACGAAAATCCAAACACAAATTTTCCTGTAGTTAAATCAACATTGGTTGTTTGAAGAAACGTATCTCTTTCGGTATATGAAGCGTTTTCCTGAAGCACGCCGAAATTGTAATATTTATTGCCGTTTTCCGTTTTTATGCCCGAAAAACCGCCCGCCGTACTTTTTATGTAATATGACATATTTGCAGTATCAATCTGTTCGGTATCATAGCTTTCATAATAACTGAAATCTGCAAGAGCCGGCATTGCAAAAACTGCAATCATTAAAGATACGATCAGTAAAATTTTTTTAAACATAACAACCCTCCGTGCATAAATTTAATTCCATGATGAAATATCTATATTTTCGGGAAGGCTGTCAGGTGTCGTCTGACCGTCTTTTAACAAAACCATATAAACTGCCGTGTTCCAATTTCCCGACGCATTTTTATCATTAATAACAAGCTTTCTTACGCCGGCGTTTTCGTTTTGCTTCTGCGGATTTGTCGAAGAACCGTCGTTTGCTTTGTTTTCTTCCCATTCATTCGGATTCGGCGAAGTTTCAAGCGGTACTGCATCTGAAACCGAAAATGTCTGATCTGAATCTATTATGCCTACCCATAATCTGCTTCCACTACCATTTGTGAGTATTGCGCTCTTTTTATCTTCCGAAAGCTCTATATTTGCTTTTGTGTGCATAAACCAATAAAGATTATTGCTCTCGCCGTCATTAAACACAATCACATCACGCACAAGCAGTGAGCCGTTTATCTTGTTAAAATACACTCCGCGCTGCGCACTTTGCGTATACTTTCCGTAAATCGGCTGCATATTAACCACCGCATATCCATACTCGGACGCCGATTTATACTCCGAAATCTTTGCCGTTTTATCAATCGGCTGGTCTGCCAAAAGC
Organism: uncultured Clostridia bacterium; assembly: GCA_934457145.1. Lineage (GTDB taxonomy): Bacteria > Bacillota > Clostridia > UBA1381 > UMGS1253 > CAKSHP01. Next base: position 2,458 of record CAKSHP010000014.1, read on the forward strand.
CCCGGATTAATTATAATCGTGTTATGTCCTTCGCCGCGGTTTCTATAATATGCCCACCTGGATTTTTCGGTTGTGGCATTTCCGCCGAACATGTTATAAAGATTATAGTTATCTCCGCCCAAATCTATTGCCCAGCGATATTCTGCACCGTCCGATTTTGCATCGTAAATAAACGAACCTGCGTCTATATGACCGTGGTTAATTCCGTTTTTTCCGCCGTGAAAACCAACATAATAATTTCCGTTTTCAAAAAATCCGTCTCTGAATATTGCAATTTCAACACCCGAGTATTTAACGTCCGTCTGCATACCCTCCAAAAGGTGCTGTACATTATCCTTGTCGTCTCCAAGAAGTTCTTCGTTATACCATAAAATATCTTTATAACTTGTACCAAATCCCTGTTTACTTATCTGATAATAGCGGTATTTAGCCATAGTCGGATTATTAAATGTGTTTGCAAAGTACCAAAGCTCGGGTATATTTATATTTCCGGCACTTGCGTCATTTAAATTAAAGTTTCCGCTTCTGCCTATCATTGCAATCGGAAACAATCCGGTTTTTGAAACTCCGGGAAGCTTCATATAGTCAAAATCGCTGCCGGCAGCAGTTTTTAAGCTGTCAAAATATATACTCATAAGATTTACGGTATACTGCCAATACCCCGTTCCTTCAAACCACGCACCGTCCGGAGCGAAATCGGCAAAGCATTTTCTTACTGATTTTAATCCCGACTCCAAAAGCTTTGCACTGATATCTTCAAAGCCTTCTTCGTCGCAAACTGCCAAAGACGCAACCGCAACGCCGCCGTTGCAAACCATGTTCCAGTTATTGTTTGTATTTGTCCACCAATAGTTGCTTATCTGGTCATATGCCAGATTTGACGGATCAAGACCATACGTCTTAAGCGTGTCAAAAAACATTTCCTTTTCGCCCGCATTTTCGCTGCGGTTAAAATAATCATAGCACCAGTCATATGCCAAACCGTATGCCACAAGTGCAGATGAGGTGTCTAAAAAGTGTTTCGGATTCCAGTCTGCCCACTCCGGGTTGTCCACCGAAATATTTACCATTTCATCAACTATACGTTTTGCATATTTTTCGGCAGGTTTTCCGGCTGCATTTTCAATTGCATACACAAACGCCAAAGAAGTTATATTGGAAGATGATGTGTATATACCGCTGAGGCGAAGCTCATCTAAATCGTCATAAACCGCAAAATCCTTGTTTATTAAGTTGTCCGCGCCATTTTTAATTTTTTTATACCATGACATATAAGGCTCTGTTTCATAACAAGCCTTTGCAAGATATGAAAGCTTGTCTTTAGTCAGCATAAGCCTCGGGTGCGATTTATCCGGGTTTTGCTTTTTAACAGCTGTTAAAACATCGCTTCCGAATGGATTTAAAAGGCTTTTTTCGTATTCGTCATATGATGCAAGCGGCGATATATTTTCAAAATTATCTATAAGGAAGGTTCTTAAATATTCCCCGTCTGCCACATTGTCTATCGAAAACTCAACCGACACTTCAGCGCTTTGGTTTGGTAAAATATTAACCAGTTCTCCTTTATACATTTTTATCATGTTTCCGGAGGCGGAATATCTTGCGGCAGCCATGACGCATGAAAGCGATTGTGTGCTCACGTTTTCTGCCTTTGCACTTGCCAAAAATTTTCCGTTTCTTATATAATCTGCATTGCGGTAACTTCCGTTAACAAAAGTTTTAAGCGTTTTTGCCGTTACAAAAAAATTCGAATTCACACTCTCGTTTCCCACAAGCTCAAAATCATCAATATCAAACGATATCTTGTTTCCTACCTTGCTTTTGGATACAAAGGTCTGAAATCTCGGCTGAGCTTTTTCATATATAAATTGCTTTAACTTAGCATTATATGTACGAACGGAATTTGAACTTGCCTTAAGCTCTCCGTCGCGGTATACGCTTATTACATCTTCTGCAAGATTAAATCGAATTTCAAAAGTGTACCACTTTCCGCGTTCCAAAGTTTCTTTTGCATTTGTTTGAAACTCTCCCAGATACGATGCCTGACAGTTTTCGCCGCTAAACGAAATAAGACCGAGCGTTCCGTAGCTATGTTCATTTGAACCGCTGTGGCGAAGCGAAAAGCTCATGCTTCCGTTTTTATCATTTGTTATGCGCACTTTAAACGAAACTTTTGTTTCTATTGAAAAGTCTCTGTATGCGGTGTATTGCAAATGTGTATCACTTTCGCTTTGAGTAAGCGATACGCACTGTACCCCGAGATTATAATAATCATTCTTTCCGGAGGCGGCATTTTCGGTTTTATAATTTCCAAAACCTCCCGTTTCGGTTTTTAGTGTTGCGCCGAATATACCCATGTTTTCATTTGAAAAATCAACATAATCGTAATACGCTCTTGCGTGCGCACAAAGCCCTGTTATCGCAAACAGCATAACCATAACAGCAAAAATTCCAAAAAACTTTTTTAAATTTTTCATTCGCTTCTCCTCATATTTCTTTTTTCATATACATACATAAAATCACATATTATATATTATAAATTATTTTATTTAGTTTTTCAAGTCTTTTTTTTAACATTTCATCACATTTTCACAAATAATTTTCGCATAACAACAAAAAATTCAAGAAATATTGTATAAGTATTTTTACGCTCTGTTATTTTGCCGCCATTATATTTTGCTGTTTTATTTGAAAATCTTTTTTATTTTCTGTTGACCTTTTTATAAAAAAGATGTATAATATTGTTTGTAATCTATATTTTAGGAGGATTTATATTATGAAACGTGTTTATAATTTTTCCGCCGGTCCCTCGGCTATGCCGGAATCGGTGTTAAAAAAGGCAGCAGATGAGATGCTTTGTTATGGAAACTCCGGTATGTCCGTTATGGAAATGAGTCACCGTTCAAAAGAATATCAGGCAATAATTAACAGCGCATTTTCAAATCTGCGCGAAGTTATGAATATTCCGGAAAATTACAACATACTTTTTATGCAGGGCGGTGCAACCGCACAGTTTGACGCAATCCCGTTAAATCTTATGAAAAACGGCAGCGCTGAATATGTTGATTCCGGCAACTGGACAAAAAGAGCTATAAAGCTTGCAAAAAAATACGGTGATGTACACGTGCTTGCCTCCTCAGCAGACACGGCATATGACCACATTCCCGACTATGATATAAACGATATTAACACAAATTCGGATTACTTTTATATTTGCATGAATAATACCGTTGCGGGAACAAAATGGAACACCATGCCCGAAACAAAAGGACTTCCGCTTGTTGCCGACCTTTCATCGTGCATTCTTTCAGAAGAGTTTGATGTAAGCAAATTCGGTCTTATTTTTGCCGGTGCTCAGAAAAACATGGGTCCCGCGGGCGTTTGCGCAGTAATTATAAGAAACGACCTTATGGGCGAATGTATGCCTGTAACGCCGGAGCTTTATAACTATGCTTTAAACTTTGAAAAAGGTTCTATGTTAAACACTCCCCCGACATACACAATATATATGCTCAATTTGATGCTCGAATGGGTAAAAGAACAGGGCGGAGTTTCCGAGCTTGAAAAAATCAACCGCAAAAAAGCTGCTATGCTTTATGATTTTCTTGACAATTCAAAGCTTTTCCGCGGAAGAGTTGCAAAGAAAGACCGTTCAATAATGAACGTTACATATGTTATAGGCGATGCAGATATGGAAAAGAGATTTGTTGCCGAAGCAAAAGAGGCAGGCTTGGTAAACCTTGGCGGTCACAGAATTATGGGCGGTATGCGCGCAAGCATTTACAATGCTATGCCTGTTGAAGGCGTTAAAGCTCTTATTGACTTTATGGAAAAATTCGAAAAAGACAATCTTGACAAAGTTGTAAGATAATTATTTATGTGCTGCACTTTACGGCACAGAAAGGCTGTGAAATTTATGTTTAATATATTAACGCTAAATAAAATAGCAAAATGCGGCTTAGATAAGCTTGATAACAAAAAATACACAATTACAGACGATGCTTCTGCTGATGCCGACGGTATTATATTAAGAAGCTTTGCAATGCACGATATGGAACTTAAGAGCAATTTGGCTGCCGTTGCAAGAGCCGGCGCCGGAACAAACAATATTCCTATCGATAAATGCAGCGAAAAGGGTATTGTTGTTTTCAACACTCCCGGTGCAAACGCAAATGCCGTAAAAGAACTCACAATTGCCGCACTTCTTTTAACCTCCCGTGATATTACGGGCGGTATAAGCTGGGCAAAAACCTTAATCGGAAACGGCGATGCCGTAGGCAAAATGGTTGAAAAGGGCAAAAGTCAGTTTGCCGGAAACGAAATATACGGCAAAACTCTCGGTGTTATAGGTCTTGGCGCAATCGGAGTTATGGTTGCAAACACTGCGCACAGTCTCGGAATGGACGTTATAGGCTATGATCCTTTCCTCTCGGTTGACGCGGCATGGAATTTGTCAAGAAGCATCAAAAAAGCAACCGAGCTTAAAGAAATATTTGAAAAATCAGATTATATAACGCTTCACCTTCCGCTTAACGACTCAACACGCTATATGATTTCAAAAGAGCAGTTTGAGCAGATGAAAGACGGCGTAAAACTTTTAAACTTCTCACGCGGCGAACTTGTGTGCAACGAAGCTTTAAAAGCTGCGCTGGAAAGCGGAAAAGTATCAAAATATGCAGTTGATTTCCCTTGTGAGGATACTTTAAAAATTGATAATGTTATCGCTACTCCCCACCTCGGCGCTTCAACCGCAGAATCCGAAGACAACTGCGCCGTTATGGCAGCAAATGAACTGAGCGATTATCTTGAAAACGGCAATATTAAAAATTCCGTCAACTTCCCCAACTGCGCTATGGAAAGAGAAGGTGCAACCGTTCGAATTTGTCTTTTGCATAAAAATATTCCGAACATGTTAAACAGCTTTTCTTCCGTTGTTTCCGAACTCGGAATTAACATTGAGCATATGTTAAACAAGAGCAAAAAAGACCTTGCCTACACTATTATGGATGTGAGCGGAGATATCTCGGATGAAACCGTAGACAAATTAAAAAATATAAACGACGTTATGCGCATCAGGGTGATAAGATAAGTCATTACTAAAAAAGCGTTTCTGCAAAAATTTATTTTGCGGGAGCGCTTTTTTGTGTGAAAAATTGTTGAAATCATGCCTTTTATATGATATACTTAATAAAGAATTTGCTTTATTAAAACATTTTTAAGAAAGAGAACGTTTCTATGATAACCAAACTTGATAAAATTTTAGCTTCGGTTTCAAAACCGATACAATACACCGGCGGTGAGCTGAATATGGTAAAAAAACAGGTCACTTCCGATATGATGCGTTTTGCATTTTGCTTCCCCGACAATTATGAAGTCGGTATGAGCCACCTTGGAATGAAAATTCTTTATCATATTTTAAACGAAAGAGAAGACACATACTGCGAAAGAGTGTTTGCTCCGTGGCCTGATATGGAAGAAAAGATGCGCGAAAATTCCATGCCCCTTTTCACTCTTGAAACAAAAACTCCGGTCTGCGATTTTGATATCGTCGGGTTCACGCTTATGTATGAGCTTGCGTATTCAAACCTTGTAAACATGCTTGATTTGGCCGGTATTCCGCTCAAAAGCTGTGACCGAAAGTTCGGCGACAGCTTTGTTTGTGCCGGCGGTGCCTGTGCGTATAATCCCGAACCACTGTCCGATTTTGTAGACTTTTTTTGTCTCGGCGAAGGCGAAGAAATGCTCTGCGAGCTTATGGATGCATACAAAGAATTCAAAGAAAGCAAAAGCACCGACAGAAACGATTTTTTAAAAGCAGTTGCCAAAATCGACGGAATGTATGTTCCCTCTTTTTATGATGTTTCATATAATCAAAACGGTACCGTAAAATCGATAACACCCAACACAAAAGAGGCAAAACCGGTTATTTTAAAACGAATAATCAAGGATTTTCACGGCTCATACTTTCCGAAAGAAATTATAGTGCCTTTCGGCGAAACCGTTCATGACAGAGTAACCCTTGAAATTTTCAGAGGCTGCATAAGAGGCTGCCGTTTTTGCCAGGCAGGCTACGTATACAGACCCGTGCGTGAAAAATCTGCAGACGAGCTTATAAAGCTTGCACAAACTCTTATTGAAAAAACCGGCTATGAAGAAATCAGCTTATGCTCACTCAGCACAAGCGATTACACTGAATTAAAAGAGTTTACAGAAAAACTTTTAGCTCAAACAGAAAACAAAAAAGTGAGTCTTTCTTTGCCGTCGCTTCGTATAGACAGTTTCTCAGTCGATCTTTCAAAAAAGGTTTCGTCCGTCCGCAAAAGCGGTATAACCTTTGCACCCGAAGCCGGAACTCAGCGTATGCGCGATGTTATAAGAAAAGGCGTAACCGAGGAAAATCTTTTAAACTCCGTTACAATGATATTTAACGAAGGCTGGACAAGCGTTAAGCTTTATTTTATGATAGGTCTGCCGACCGAAACCGAACAGGATGTTGCCGCAATAGCGCAGCTTGCGCATAAAGTACTTGATAAATATTACGAGCTTGACAAATCAAAAAGAAAAAAGAGTCCCAGGATATCGGTCAGCACATCAACCTTTGTTCCCAAACCGTTCACCCCTTTTCAGTGGGAGGCTCAGGACTCTATCGAAACAACATATGAAAAACAAAAAATCGTCAGAGCAAACATACATTCAAAAGCTATCTCATACAGCTGGCATGATGCCGACACCAGCTTTCTTGAAGGAGTGTTTGCGCGCGGTGACAGAAAACTTAATAAAGTTTTGTTAAGGGCGCATGAGCTTGGCTGCAAATTCGACGGCTGGCACGAATATTTTGATTTTGAAAAATGGATGCAGGCATTTAAAGAATGCGGGATTGACCCAACCTTTTACAACCTCAGAAAGAGAAGCTTTGACGAAGTTCTGCCCTGGAGTCATATAGATGTCGGCGTGACAAGCGATTATTTAAAAAAAGAATGTGAGTTTGCATACAAAGGCATTGTAACTCCTAACTGCCGCGAAAAATGCACAAACTGCGGCGCTGCTGTTTTTGGTGGAGGTGTGTGTTATGAAAGGTAATTTCACATACAGATTAAACTATGCAAAAACCGAAAATGCAAGATATATTTCGCACCTTGATTTTGTGCGTGTACTAAACCGCACCATAAGAAGAAGCGGTCTGCCCGTAACATACACAGAAGGTTTTAATCCGCACCCTGTTATGGTGGTTGCAATGCCGCTCGGAGTCGGCGTTACAAGCGATAATGAGTATATAGATATTGATTTTGACGAAAATCCCGGTGAAGATATAGTTTATGAAAGGTTTTTAAACGCCTTTCCCGAAGGAATAACTCTCAAAAAAGCAAAGCTTAAAACAGCCGATATGCCGAGTTTTAAGAATTTAGACGAAGCAGGTTACATATGCGAAATCGAAACCAAAAACTTAAAAGATCTTGATTTGAAAGGATTTTTAAATCAAGACGAAATAATAGTTTCAAAAAAAACAAAAAGCTCCGTTAAAGATGTGGATATAAAAAACGATATAAAAGATTTAAATCTTTTAGAAAAAAGCGAAAATTATTTTAAATTCTCGCTTCGCGTTCCCGCCGGGAACACATATAATTTAAAGCCGGAGCTTGTCTTTAGCGCACTTAGTGCGTATCAAAACTTTGAACTTATCTTTGTTAAGGTACACAGAACAAACCTGTATGCCGAAGGCAAAGAATTTATTTAAAATTTTATCCTGCTGATAAAAAATATATGCCGTGCAGGGCGGCGGAATGGAGAGTAATTATGGTAAAAGGTATTGAACACGTTGCAATTTTTGCAAAGGACACGAAAGCCCTTTGCGACTGGTATGTAAATATGTTTGACCTTAAAGTTGTTTATGACAACGGCAAGGGCACATATTTTGCCGCATTTGAAAGCGGTGACATGATCGAGTTTTGCATGCAGACCGAAAGCGGAAGCGATTTCGGCGATAAAACCGGCGGAATAAGACATCTGGCGCTTTCCGTAACAGAAGACGGTTTTGACAAAATGGTTGAAAAGCTTAAAAATGCGGGCGTTGAAATTGTAAGCGATGTGAGCGTGTCATCTAAAGGAATTAAAACATTTTTCTTCCGTGACATCGAATCGAATATTTCACATCTTATCTACAGACCTCAGCCGCTCGTTTAAAAATCATTACTGAAAAAGAGGAGAAATTAAAATGGAACCAACAAAAAAATGGTATAATGAATGTATGGCCCATGACCTTGTTGAAACTCTCAACAAAAAAGGCTACGACGGCATTTATGCCGCAACAGCAGAAGAAGCAAGACAAAAAGTGTCCGAAATATTAACCGAAGGCGCAACAGTTGCAACCGGCGGTTCGGTAACACTTAACGAAACTCATATCTTTGAAGATATCACAAGCGGAAAATATCAGTTTATCGAAAGATATAAACAGCCGAGCTTTGAAGTTATATGCGATAAATACCGCGAAGGCTTTTTTGCGGATTTCTTTGTTACAAGCTCAAATGCAATCACAAAAGACGGCGAGCTTGTTAATATGGACTGCACCGGAAACAGAACCGGCTGCATAGCATTCGGACCTAAAAAAGTTATTATTATAATCGGCACAAACAAAATTGTCGACGATATCGGCGAAGGTATCAAACGCTGCAAGCAAGTTGCTATAATGAATGCAAAACGCATCAAGCATACCGTCCCCTGCAATGAAGACGCCGTCTGTCACGACTGCGACAGGCAGCTTAGAGTATGCAATGTAACAAGCATAGTACATAACTGCTACAAGTTTCCGAAAAGAATAAGCGTAATTGTTGTTCCCGAAGAACTGGGGTATTAAAAATATGCCGTGTGCAAAATGCACACGGCATATTTTTTAGCTAAATACCACTTGCAACTCAAACAGATATTTATTTTAAATATCATAAATTCCAAGTATCACAATACCTATAAATACGGCTGCAATCGCCATATAGTGTCTTAGCGACAACTTTTCTTTCAAGAAAATTCTGCTCCACAAAAGCGATACGGCGCAGTATGCCGAAATTATAACCAAACCAACTTTATAATCCGACACAACAACCATCATATAAAATACCTGACCAACCGTTTCGCATATACCGCCAAGCGTTTTTACCGAGTCAAACTTTAAATCAATTTCTTCTTTTCTTATCACAAACACATATATTATAAAAATCAAAGCCATAAACAGCCATGTAAATTCATATGCAGTGTTTAAAATATCTCCGCTTAAAAGCTCTGCCGCGTCCGAGTCCATTCCGCCGCCGATAAGCTTTTCCGAATAATTATCCGCAATAAGTGTATCAACAAATGTTCCCAAACCGTCAAGCAAACAATAAATAACAGGAAGCAAAATAGCAATAAAGCTTTTTGCATATTTTCTGTTAGACGCCATCTGCCGGAGTTTTCTTGCGTTGTCATCTTCAAAATAGTCAACGAAACCAAGCGAAATAACTCCGATTATAATTAACACAACGCCTGTAATAATCGGCGCGTTTAAAAATATTGCATCAGAGCTTTCGTCCTGTGTCCAGGTAACACCAAAATAAAAAAGGCTCATAATAAGTGCAAGCGCACCCGAACTGTTACATATCGGCGATGATATTGAAAGCTCTATGTATCTTAAACATATATATCCTATCAGCATTGAAGATATATAAAAAAACGAAGCCGGCAAATATGTTATAATGTCTGAAAATTTTAAAGGCACGCCTCCGACGGTTATTTCATAAATCGCATGAATACCCATCACAATACCTACCGCTATACCTACCTTGTAATGACTCAGTTTGTCGCTCTGTTTGGAACCTGCCTTGCTGAATATGTCAGATCCGCTCCAGCACAACATTGCAATAATTGATGTAAGCCACATAATTTTTTTCCTCCCAAATATCAAAATGCCTTATAATTATACAATATAACGCATTTTTTGTCAAGCAGTAAATTGTTTGTTAATAAAATTTCCGATTGTTATTGACAAAAACAGAAATTCATTATAAAATTATTTTATAGTCTGATTTATCGGAGGTTTTTTAATTTGAAACATTTTTTTAGATTTATTATCTGCAGCTTGCTGATTTTTTTATTTTCCGGCATCGTTTATGCAAATTCCGAAGAATTTAACGGTTATATAATAAAACTTAAGAGCGACACAGCACTCACTTTTTGCGACGATATACAGCCGCTTTACCCGTCACTCGGAATTTATAAAGCCGACACGCTTTCAGATGCTGAAAATTATGAGGCTTTCTGCGAATATATAGAACCTGACTTTACCGTGAGCTTAGATGAATACACAACATATGACTATTCTTCATTTGAAGACTTTAACACATTTTCGTCCTCGCAAGCCCTGTTTATGCAAAAGGCAGGCGTGTACGGCAAGGGCGTAAAAGTAGGCGTTGTTGACTCGGGTGCTTTTGCCCACAGCGCAATAAAAGAAAATATAAAAGGCGGATATAACTATATTGATAACACCGAAGACTACACTGATACATACGGTCACGGCACCGCCGTTATAAGCACGCTCGCCGCGTCTTACAAAAATGGCGCAGTTCTCGGCACAGCGCCCAAATGCGATATATATGCGCTCAAATGCTTTAATTCAAAAACAACTTTAATTTCCAATATCATAAAAGCAATTGAAGGCGCGGTAAACACCTATGACGTTGATATAATAAATTTAAGCCTCGGCGCTCCTAATGCTTCAGACGCATTGACAAATGCCATAAACGATGCCGTTTCAAAAGGTATTATAGTTGTGGCAGCCTCCGGTAACAGCGGCAATGAAGAATATTATTATCCCGCCTCTTTTGATAATGTTATAAGCGTTTCGGCGCTTAACTCTGCCGGAGATAAACGTGCGGCAATTTCAACTTACAACGATAAAACAGATTGCTGCGCCGTAGGCTTAAATGTTAAGGTTTGCACCCTTAGCGATAACTCATACACATATAAAAGCGGAACCAGCTTTGCCTGTCCTCAGGTCAGCGGAATTATCGCATGCATGCTTTCTTTAAATCCTGATTTGACCGTTTCTCAAGTAAAAGAAATTTTATCAAAAACATGCACCAAACTTGAGAATCTGACCGATTATTCTAATGAATACGGATATGGAAAAATTAACGCCGAGGCAATTTTTAAATATATGATGGCAGATAAGGAGTTTTTTATTTCCCCTGCCGATAATTACCTTGCCGAACCGTTTAGCTCTTATGGTGAGTATCGCATCTGGAAAAATCCATGTTCTTTGTTAAAACCGGTTGCTTTCTGGAACGAATATTTGCCAAACGGAAAAATAAAGGAACAAAATATGTTTAATTTGGATTTTGAAAATGAACATGAAGTTATCTTCGGAAAAACCGGCAGCAGTGATGATACAACGTTTAAGATTTTCTTGTGGCAAGATACTCTAAACATCACTCCCCTGCCATTTTTTAAGTCCTTTTCAGAATCAGCTTATATAGAAGATTTAGGCGACAGATAATATTAAAATATCATACAACAAAGAAAGGCAGTATAAAATCATGCAAAAAATAGAACTTTTGGCACCTGCGGGCGACCTTCTAAAACTAAAAACCGCCATAAACTACGGCGCAGATGCCGTTTATATCGGCGGAGAAGCCTTCGGACTTCGAACGGCTTCCAAAAATTTTGACGAAAACTCCATGCGTGAAGCGGTAGAGTATGCTCATGAACGCGGAAAAAAAATATACCTTACAACAAACGTAATCCCGCACAATTCAGATTTGGGCGCATTTCCGAAATACATCGAAAATGTCGTAAAAATCGGAGTGGACGCTCTTATAATTGCAGACCTCGGGCTTTTTTCATACATGAGAAAAAACTATCCCAACTTTCATTTGCATATTTCAACACAGGCGAACAACACTAATTATTGGTCTGCGAACGCATGGTATGAAATGGGTGCAAAAAGAGTTGTGCTCGCCCGTGAACTCAGTTTAAACGAAATAGCCCAAATAAGAAAAAACACTCCCGCGGATTTGGAGCTTGAAGCTTTTGTTCACGGCGCAATGTGCGTTTCATATTCCGGCAGATGTCTTTTAAGCAACTACCTTGCCCACCGCGATGCAAATAAAGGAGCGTGCGCTCAGCCGTGCAGATGGAAATATTCTTTGGTTGAACAAACAAGACCGGGAGAATATATGCCCATCGGCGAAGGTGATGACGGAAGCTTTATTTTAAATTCAAAAGATTTATGTATGTTAGGACATATAAAAGAGTTTGCCGAATGCGGTATAACAAGCTTTAAAATCGAAGGCAGAGTAAAAAGCGAATATTATGTTGCAAGCACGGTTAAAGCATACCGCAACGAAATAGACAAATATTTAGAAGATCCCGCAAATTATAAGTTTGATAAAAAAAGCTATGACGAAGTTTTAAAAACAAGCCACCGCCCCTACAGCACGGGATTTTATTTAAACAAACCAAACGAAAATTCTCAGGTTTATGCCTCAAGCTCATATGTGCGCGATTTTGACCTTGTCGGCTATGTTACAGACTATGACGAAAAAACAAAAACTGCCACAATCGAACAGCGAAACAAATTCTGCATCGGCGATACTGTTGAGTTTTTAATGCCGAACAGTAAATGTTTTTCTCAAAAGGTTACCAATCTTAAAAATGATAAAGGCGAAGAAATCCAGAGCACTCCGCATGCGCAAATGATTTTCACCATGCAGACAAACGAGCCTGTGTGTACCGGAAGCTTTGTAAGAAAAGGCTCTGTCGAAAATAACACGGAATTTGAAAGGGATAATTAAAATGAAAATCGGCGCAGTTGTATTTGACCTTGACCACACATTGTTTGACCGCTATGAAACGTTAAAACTTTGCGCACCCGAACTGTATAGCGGATTTCATGAAATAATTTCACAAAAATACGATTTAAAAGCTTTCACAAATCTTTTAATTGAAGCTGATAAACACTGCATACATTACGGCTGGAGCGCACTGTTTGACTATTATGTAAAACACGGGCTTTTAAAAGAAGGCATGTCCTTCCCTGCCGAAAATTATCTTAAAGCTCTTTTAAATTCTTATAAACACCATGCAGTAAAATACAGTTTTACCAAAGATGTTTTAAGCTTTATAAAATCCCATAATCTTAAAACCGGACTTATAACAAACGGCGCTGTAAGTCTTCAAAATGCAAAGCTTGAAATGCTTGATATAAAAAACTGCTTTGATGAGATTTTAATAAGCGAGCAATTGGGCTGTGAAAAGCCGGACACAAAGCTTTTTTTTGAAATGTCAAAAAGGCTTAAAATTCCCCCGGACAAGTTAATATATGTAGGCGACCATCCGATAAACGATGCACTCGCCTCCCAAAAAGCCGGCTACACCCCAGTGCTTGTAAAATCAATGGGATTTTTCACAATGCCGGTTGCAAAAACTTTTAAATACTGTATAGACGATATTTCTTATCTTCCACAGCTGATTTTAAAAGAATTTTTATAAATAAGACAAAAATATGATACTTTATGACAAATAAATGATATTATTTACTTAAAATATGTGGTATAATCAGATTGTATTTTTAATATATAAAGAAAGGCCATGGTGATTACTATGTCAGAAAAGAAAATAAGAGTCGGTATTATCGGTACGGGAGGAATTGCCCGTCAGCATTTAAAAACATACCTTGATCAGGATGATGTTTTAATAGTTGCAGGTGCAGACCTTGTTGAAGGAAAAGCCGAAAAGTTTTTTGAAGAATTCGGCATTACCGGTGCAAAATGTTATAACTCTCACACAGAAATGCTAAACGATCCGTCTTTAAACTTAGACGTTGTTTCGGTGTGTACATATAACTGCACTCATGCCGAGTGTACCATTGCGGCTCTTAACAAAGGTATTAACGTTATTTTGGAAAAACCCATGTGTGTTACAACCGAAGAAGCAGTTGAAATTATGCGCGCAGAAAAAAAGAGCGGAAAAATTTTATCGCTCGGTTTCCAGCCCCGTTTTGATATCAATATGCAAATGATTAAAAAAATAGTTGACTCGGGCGAACTCGGTCAGATTTACTATATCCAAACCGGCGGCGGAAGAAGATGCGGCATACCTGCCTCTGCCGAAAAAACCACGTTTATCAGAAAAGACACCGCAGCCCTCGGCGCCCTTGGCGATATAGGCTGTTATTCGCTTGATATGGTTTTAAATGCAATAGGCTATCCGAAGCCCCTTAAGGTTTCAGGCTACAAATCCGCATTTTTCGGCACCAATCCCGACTACTACACCGGTCTTAACAAGCCCGCAAGCCTTGCAGACGAATTCGGCGTTGACGACTTTGCCGCCGCTTTTATCCGTCTTGAAGGCGACATAATTTTAGACTTTCGAATTGCCTGGGCAATGCATCTTGACACTCCCGGCGACACCATTATCATGGGCACAAAAGGTTCGCTTCGTATTCCCTCAACAGATTGCTGGAACGGCGCTCCCGGCGGTGAAATGACAGTTTATCACAATGTTGCCGGTACACCGACTCAGACAAAAGTTCCGCTTTTGGAAAACACACAAACTATCTGGCAGGGAAAAATACGTTCGTTCTTAGACGCCGTTATCTCCGGCGGCAAAGCACCCGTACCCACATCGCAGATACTTTATAATCAGGCAATTATAGACAGCATCTTTAAATCCGCTCAGCTCGGCGAAGAAATAGATGTTGTAATTCCCGAAATTTAATTTGTTTTATAACAAAAAAGTGCGAGGCAAAATATTTTATATTGCCTTGCGCTTTTTAATTAATTTTCTCTTTTTAATATCATATTTAAAACCTGCGATACCGCAAGCGCAGCCGCGCAATAAATAAGCATATACAAAAAATATCTTTTATCATGCACCGCCATAAGATAATAATAAGGAGGCAGCAAAAGCCGCACAGGGCGCAAAATTTTAACATTTAAAAAAATGGGACACAGCGCCAGCATGATTATCATAAAAAACGGGATAAGCACTCCCAAATGCATCGGCGAGCGAAATAACATGCATAACACCAAAGCAAAAAACGAAATCTGCAAAATATAAAGCAGCATAGAAATTATTTCGGTCAGTGCGTCTGTATTTATCCCGGCTAAAAAAATTGCCGCAGCCACAACTGTCCCCGAAAGCATAGCCGCCGCCAAACAGTTTGCAAATGCCGGGACTATTTTCTTTTTGTTTGCAAGCCATGCATAACGCCCCTCATTTTCGTCTTGCAGAAAATACATAGCTGCCGCAAGCGCCGAAAGAGCAATCAAAAGCGAAAGTATTCCGCGCATCGGCGTCAAAAGATAATTATTGTCAGCAGCGGTTTCCTGCTCATCATTTAGTTTTTTTATTTCAATAACACTTTTGCTGTTTTTATATGCATCATAATATCTGTGCAAAACCGCATCATCCGCTTTGTCTTTTAAACCCAATTCATTATATGTAAAATTTTTAAAAATCGAATAAGAAATATAGGGATACACCGCCCCGTAAAGCTTTTCGCGGCTCAGCTGAAGCGGTATTGTTTCCTCTCTTTCAAACACCCTCACAAGCGTTTTAGAGTTCTCGCCGTCATATTTGTCCGCCCTTTCTTTAAAATCGTCAGCAAAACTCCAGAGTGCGTCTGCCTTTTGACTGTAAAGAAGATTTATTCCTTCTTCTTCATTTTCACAGCGAATATAATTTATAACGCTTTCATCCGACATAAGTTTATCAATCACCGCACCCGCAATCTCATCGTCACTGTTCAAGCAAAGAGCAACGTTTAAAACGCCCTTGTCTTGTTCCATAGCCAGCCGCGCCGCAGGAAGCATAAGCGGAATAATCAAAAGTATAATAAGAAAGCTATATCGTTTAACAAGCCTTTTTTCAAGCATAAAAAACCATTTTGCAGCAAAAACAATCTGTCTCATCTTATATCACCTGCCGCTTTCTTTTTTCTTGCAAAAACGCTTAGCACTATAAATAAAAATATATATGCTCCGCACCACACAAGCTCTTTTAAAACGCTTTCTCCGCACATCAGCTTTTGCATATACGAAAGTCCCACCCCGCCCGGCAAAAACGACGCAGCAGTGCGCACACCCTCAGGAAAGAAATAATTCGGATAAAAACACCCCGCTATATATGCCTGTACTATTGCCGCCAAAAACTGCAATAAAAGCGCTCCGACCGGATTTAACACGGCTTCGTATAAAAACAATTGCATAGATGCAATCATAGCAGCTGCCGGAAATATCGAAATTGCAAACAAAACACACTCCCCGATCCCAACGCCTCTCAGCTCATTTATACCAAAATCCGCCGCATCTAAAATTCCCCCTGCCGCAAATGCAAACAATAAAATTGTTATACAGGTAAAAATAACATAAACAAAATATAAACAAATCACCTGATAAAACGACTTTATTCCGCGGCTGTACAAAACATTAAAAAATGTGATGTTCTGCCTTAAAAAGAATCTGTTGCAGCAAATTCCCCAAAGCAAAAGGAAAATCAATAAAATACTGCACACATAATACCCTCCGAGAGACAAAGAATTTGCAACCCCCGTATAGCTTACGGTATATGATTTGTTTCTCGATAAAACAGCATTAAAATACAAAAGATTAAACTTGGTTATTTTTCCCCATATATCATCGTCGGCATGAAAATCATGCGCCACATCCTGCATACTGTATACCGATGTTTGCGCCGTTGTAACTATATCTGAAACGGTATGCGTAATTTCTTTTGTCAAAATACTTCCCAGACCCGCCGCCAAATTATTTGTAACATATGTTGCCGGTATATTTTCGCCGTTTACAATCTTTGAAACAAACTCCGGCGGAATATACACATACCCCGAAATTTCGCGGTTTTCAAGAGCCTTTTTCGCCTCGTCTGCTTCCATATTTAAAAACTCCACGCTAAAACGCGAGCTGTCAAGATTTTGCAGCGCATAAATTCCTATACCGAGATGCGTCTGGCTCACATCGCCCACTATTCCGATACGTATTTTCTGCTTATCTGCGTTTTTCGCATGCGAGCGCATCAGCGCCGAAGCAGTTATCATAACCGCCGCAATCGTTATAATCATAATCATTAAAATAACCGGGTAAAACTTTGCGCAGCGTTTAAACTGCAATTTAAAAAATCTGCTCTTGCTCATAAACTATTCACCAATTCAGACACGTTTCCGTTAAAATCAAACGGATTTAACACGCCGTTTTTCATAATCTGCAAATCTTCACACAAAGAAAGCTCGCCTATATCGTGCGTAGCAAGCAAAACCGTTCCGCCGTTTTCTTTAAAATTTTTCAAATACTCTGCAATTTTTTCTTTGCAAACCAAATCAAGCGCTGCCGAAGGCTCGTCTAAAAGTAAAATTTTCGGATTATGTGCAACAGCACAGCCGATAGAAAGCCTTTTTTGCATTCCGCCCGACATTTTCATAACCGGCACTTTTAAAAATTCGTCAATCCCAAGCATACCCAAAACACCGCTTGAAAGCGACTTTTTCATCTCATCTTTGCTGTACCACAAACTAAGATTATCATTTGCGGAAAGCTCCTCCATAAGAGGCACGCTTTGCGGCACATAACCAACCGTTTTTGCGCGCAGCTTTTCATTTTCCAAAAGGTCATAATCGCCATATAAGAACCGTCCGCCGCTGCTTTTCAAAACACCTGCCAGAATCTTTAAAAGAGTGGATTTTCCGCAACCGTTGCTTCCCAAAATTCCAACGCAGCTTCCCGGTTTTATTTCAAGCGATATATCTTTTAGCACTTCTTTTTTTAAATATTTCTTTTTAATTTTTTCCAAAACAATTTTCATCTTTGTACCCACATTTATATATTTTTTGCAAATCACTTTTGTTATTGCAAATGCGCCGAAGCATGAAGAAAATCTCTTGCTCCACACTCCGGCGCATGCCATGTTACTTTATTTCATTTATTTATTCAACATCAAATAAACTGCTGTCTGCTCCACCCGTTAAGTCACTGCCATCAAACATAGTGTTATCGCCTTCAGTCAAAGTCTCATCTCCTTTAGACATCTGCTTTGTCAAAAGTTCCAGCGCACCGGTTATTTGTGACGGAGCTCCGGCATCTTTTAAGTTTGCAATAATTTTATCAAAGTGAATTCCCAAATCAGCAGGACTTGCCGAATTCATATCGTCTGCGTCAATATAGTCTGAAGGTTCTTCGTATTTAACCGAATTATCCGCATTTGTGCCAACTTCAAGCTTTGCAAACAAGTCATCGCCTTTATAAACAGCCAAACTTCCCGTAAATGAATTTTTATCCTGTTGGTCTGCCGTTAATTCAAGCTTAAGGTCGCTTAAATTTCCGAGAACTGCAAGCTCTGAGCTTGACAAATTCAAATCGCTTAAAATGCTTGAAATACCGTCGGCAAGCTGCAACGTAACAGTTCCGCTCAAAAGTCCTTTTTCGATTTTCTTAATGTCTTGATCTTTAATGCTTACCTTTAAAAGCTCCACGCCTTTAGCCTTTAGCATATACTCGCCGTTTTGCTTTCCGCCGCTTTGAACAGCCGAACCTGAAAACTCAGCGCTCACATTTTCAACATCTGCGCGTATAACAGTTCCAATCTTGTTGCCTTTTTGCAAATTTGCAGCAAAAATTTCGCCGTCAAATCCTTCAATACAGTCCTTATCTATTCCCAAAGCAACAATCTCACCGACATTGTTTGCCCAAACATTAAACGAAAAATCTTCAAAATCGGGATCAGAATTTTTAATCGTTTCCAATGCCGAAGTAATAGCGTCTTTATAATCATCTTCGGAAATTGACTCTCCCGCAGCGTTTGCAGCGTCTAAAACAATTTTTCTCACAGCTTTATCATTTTTTAACTCCGTGAGCACGCTCTTTGCAATATTTTTTGCAGTTTTTGGCGTTATCGTAACTTTAAGCTTTGTGCACTTTTGTTCTATACCGCCTGCCTCAATTGTATCGGAAGACTTTTTAACTTTATCAATCTGCGAAACAACGCAGTCTGTATAACGGGCAATTATATCGTTTGCGGTTTTTTCGTCCGGAACAATCTGCTGTATTTTTTCAATCATGTCAAACACTTCGCGTGTATTAACATCGCTTGCACCATCAATAGGCACACGAACTGCCTTGTCCATAATACCCGGCAAACTCATATACATTTCTTCGTTTGCAATATCGATTGCCATTTTCGTTTCTGCAAGCTCCGTACCGTTAACAACTACCGCATTGTTGCTTTGTATCTTTTCGCCGTCAAGTGCTACCTGACCTTTTAACTCGGCCTCCTTAATCCAGTTTAAATAAGCCGCAGCCTCACTGTCACTTTTTTCAACGAGATCCCAAACACTATCTCCGATTGTTGCTTTAAGGCTGTAAGAAGCCCCCGATGCAACCGATGAATTTTTCATAATTTCGGTAAAGTTTGAAATATTTTCAGAATTACTTTTAACAGTTCTCTTTGTCACATGACGCAAATATTTTTCAGGTGACATAAAGGTTTTGCAAAGAAAATTATTAACCAAAGGCGAGGCAAATGCCGTAACACCCAGCGCCAGAACAAGCACTGCCGCAATAATTGCAGCCAAAAACTTCTTTCCTTTTTTCTTAGGCTTTTTCTCCTCCTGAGGCATACTTTCTTCTGCCAAAGGCAAATCACTTGTGCCGATCTCTCCTGTCGGCTCGTTATTTTTCATTTCTTCAACCGACGCGCCGCAGCCCGAGCAAAACTTTTCACTCTCGCCGATTTCTTTTCCGCATTTAGCGCAAAACATAATAATCCCCCTCCTTATTTTCATAAGACAAATTCTGTATCCGTCTTATATATTAATAATATCATATGTCCGCAAAAATGTCAATTATTTTTGGCTTTTTGTGACTTTTTTTGCATTTTTCCTAAATAAGCAGGCAGTAACAAACAAGAAGCGCGCAACAAAATGAAATCATTTCGCCGCGCGCCCCTTTGTAACGCTGACTGTTAATCAGACTGTTAAATTACTGCATTATACCTTCTGCCACATCGGAATACTCGGTATAAACGTTTTCTCCGTCTGTATATATTACATACGCTCTGCCGTAATACACATCACCTGCGCTCAGTCCTGCTTTTCTTACAGTGAACTGCGCTTTGTTTTTCTTGCTCTTTGCAACAGCTTTAATAACTCCGCTTGCACCTATTTCAAGGTTTTCGCTTGTACCCATAAGTATACCGCTCTCAATAACCGTATACTTTGTGTCAATATCATGCTCCGAGAAAAATCCCATTCTGCTACTGTCTGCCTGTTTTGCAAAAATCGTAGTGGTATTTTTCTTCTCGGCTGCCGCATCTCCGTAAACAGCTTCAATTACAGCGTCCGAACTTACATAGAAGCCGTAGCTTTGATTATAGCTTACAACAGCGCCGTCCTTTGTCCAGTATAAAAATACCAAACCTTCTTCGCTTCTGTCTTTTGCCGTCAGGCTCACACGGTCGTTATATGTGTAACTGCCGCCTTCTTCGTTTGCATTAATTACCGTCACATTATATGTCTTCGCATCTTTTATAAAGCCTGCAATATACTCTTTATTTGAA
This sequence comes from uncultured Clostridia bacterium, assembly GCA_934457145.1. Taxonomy (GTDB): domain Bacteria; phylum Bacillota; class Clostridia; order UBA1381; family UMGS1253; genus CAKSHP01. The sequence goes on from CAKSHP010000014.1 coordinate 23,044, forward strand.
CCATCTGCATAAACGGTATCTCCTGCATTTAAACTCTGTTTTTCACCGTTTAATAACCAGCCGTCAAACGTGTAACCGCATACATACGGTGTGCTTTGCGGCACGCTTGCGCTGCCGCTTCCTCCTGCCATAATCACGCCGTTTATGTTTGTAAATGAAACATAGTATCCCGAAGAATATACCGCACTTATTGAAATATCGCTTCCCACGATAAAACTATATGTTTCGCTTGTGCTTAAAATTCTGCCTGAATTATTGTCTTTCCAATACATAAACTCTGCCGACTCATCATCTTTTTTAGCCGTTAATTCTATAGCTGTTCCCACCTTGTATGAACCGGTATATGAAGAACCGAGTTCATAAGAAACCAAATCAATTACTGCCGACACACTGCCGCCTGCTGCGCTTATTTCAACTGCCGAATACTGCTTTGCAGCAAATTTCACACTGTCGTAAACGCTGTTTTCCGCCAAATCAACAAACTTCGGCAAAAAGTCTAATTCATAGCTTTCGTTTGATACAAGTGTGCTCTTTGTTTTAACCGTAATTTCTCTTGTATCGTTTGCATTAAATGTCACATCTTCAATTTCAACTATCTCGCCTTTTGAATTTGTAAGCAAAAGATTGTCTGCCTTCAACGAGGATAAAAGCGGTTCATGATTAAGCTTAATATTTATCTGTCTGTCGCCTGCGGCAGCGTCCTTTGAAAGCTTTGCGGTAAATGTTTTTGCCGCATACACACTTAAATTATCAATAAACACGCCGTTTTCTGCTTTTGTGCCGCTGTTTGCACCTGCATAGTGATTAAAGAATCTCGCATTTTTTTCACCGATAACGGTTGATAAATCAATCGTTATAAAGCCGCTTTCATAATAACCTTTGCTGTCCGTCACCGCATCGCCCGTAAGAATAACTCTTGCGCGGCTGTTTGCAAGATCGTCAAAATTCGGAACTGCAGCTATGCTGTATCTTAACCATTTATTTAATCCCACCGTGCAAACGGTTTTACCGTCAATAACCACATTTCCGTTTGAATTAATCTGCATCACAGTAACCGGTGACGACGAACCTCTCAGCGCAAATACCATATTTGTTTTCGGATCTTGCAAATAAAGACTTCCTGTCTGATAAAGATTACTCTGACTGTTCGATCCGAGATTTAAATTAAGCTGTACATACAAAGCGCCTTCCGGCGAGTCAACATACTGCTTCAAAGCTTTATTATCGCCTATTTTCTCCACGCTTATGTTATTTGCAAGATTTGAACCGAACGCACTTCCGATTTTAGACACCGATGTGCCCTCGTCATACCCTTCAAAGGTCTCATTGTTTATAACATAAATGTCATCTGCAAAATCGCCGAGCGTAACCGTCACGGTTATCTCATTGCTGCTCACGCTTGCTGATTTGGCATAAATTTTGTACTCGCCAACTGCTCTCGGTGTGTTAAATGTAAACTCTTTTCCTGTCTGCGCTGTCTTTTCGCCGTTTACATACCACTCAATCGTGCTTTCGTCAATATGCTTTTCAGGCTCTGCTGCGGCAGTAAATTTAACATCTTTAACATTTGCTCTTGTTAAATTCGTTTCGCCGTCTGCCGAAATTGTCAGGCTTGTAATGTCAGTTGTCGGTGCGTCTTTATCGTAGAGTTCAAATGATACGCTCTTGTTTATAGCGCCGCCTAAAATGTCTTTTGCGTTTTCATTTGCCAAAACGCTGTAAATTCCCTCTTTTGCGTCTGTCGGAAGCTTAAACTTAAATCCGTCCTCAAATGCGGTTAATTCCAAAACCGAAACGTTCTCGCCCGCCGCATTTTTAACAATTATGCTGTTTGTGTCAATCGATGTCATGTCAATATCGTGATTTGCCTTTATATAAACAAATTCACCGTCCGTATTATCGATTGTATCTGTATTTCCGAGCGACAGCACGGTTGTTTTCGGAGTGTAAACCTTTATGTCGTCAACATACCATCCGTAAGTTGTATCCTCTGCTTCATAAGTAGTCATTGCTCTGTAGAGTATGCGGCATTGCAATTTTGAAAATGCATTGTCTGCAAAATCAGTGTCGCTCATAACAACCGAAGTTTTATCAAATGCCAAAACCGAATCATATGCAACGCCGTCTTTATTATAAACACCGTTTAAATATATCTTATAGTCATAGCATTTGTTCTCGGCATTTTCGCTCACAACCGCTGTAAAGCTTACCCACTCGCCGTTTTTGTAATATGCGCTTGCAGTTGTGTCATTTCCGAGCAAAATCGAGCCGTCTTTGTTAAATGCCATAATGCGCGGCAGTTTATAGCCTTTTCCTCTGACCGTCACATCGTATGTAGAACTGTCATCGCCAACCTTTCGCATTACCTTTCCTTTAACAACAACCTTTTCATTTGTAGCCGATAAAAGATATGCATTAAGCTGTTGGTTTTGTCCCGCTTTATCTTTGTTATACGATTTTGCAACAATTCCGCTGCCGTTCGGATTTAAAACTGCCGTATATCCGCTTGCCGGTACGGTGCTTGTTGTTCCGAAAGCCGAATTCGAGCTTGCATTTGAAATTGCGTCGCCTGCGTTTTTCGTTTCAAAATCCTCATAAACATGAACTATGTCGGGATAAATTATCGAATCGTTTTTAACCGTCACATCAATCGTGCTTGCGCTCTTTTGTCCCGCAGCGTCCGTTAATTCATCATTAAACGAAATTGTATATTTTCCCGGCTCTGATGCTGTGGAAAATTTAATTTTAAACGAATCTGTGCCGATTTTCTCAATAGTTTCGATTTCAGCCGTCTTATCTGTATTTTCGCTCTTTGGTGTAACTGTTATATTTTCTTTTGTAAGCGTGTTTGTGTTAATATCATGATTTGCTTTTACTAAAACAGCTCCGCCCTCGCCCGCATCAACTGACGCATCTTTCGAATAAAGCTTAAACGTGCCTGCCTTGTATATCTTTAAATCATCAATGTAAACGGTTGTGTCTTTATCGTCAACACCTTTGTTTACGCCCAAAATTCCTCTGTACATTATTCGGCAGTTAAGCTTTGTATCGGTAGACGCTAAGCTTTCGTTATCATAAGGCACTGCCGTATCATTTACATACAAAGGCTCGCTTACTTTTGTGCCGTCTGCATTTAAAATGCCGTCGCCGTCAAGCCATGCCTTTATATCATATGTCTTATTTTCGGTATTCTCCGTAAGTGCGACAGTATATTCAACCCAGCTTCCTTTTTTAAACATTGCAGCGCCGCCTAAATTTCCGACGTCAACCTTTGAATTTGCTGCATTAAAATTCAAAATACTTACAAAGTTATAATCCGCTCCGTAGTTACCGTCGGGATTTTGGCTTCTGAGTTTCACATCGTGTACGGAAGTTGTGTCCGCTGCGGGAATCATCATTTTACCTTTAACGATTAAAGGCTTGGTTATGCCTGTGCCCGTTGCAGCGTTTATCTGAAGATAATCCTCTTTCGTTCCCGAATGAACAAATCTTCCGATAATGCCTCTGTCTTCGCTCTCATCAAAAACAACGCCTCCGGTCGACAAATCGGTGTTTTTCTGTGAAAATCCCGTTCCGGATTTATCGCCTAAAAGATAACCCGGTGTCTTTGCATTAAAATTATCGTCTATAATAATTTCATCGCTGCCTGTCTGGCTGATATTTAAAGAATACGTTTTCGTATCTCCGTTTTCAGCCGTAACTTTAATTGTCACGCTTGCGGGAACTTCAACTGTTTTTGAAGGAAGTATTTCAACGCTTGCATATTTGTCATTTGCCTGCGCCTCAACAGTTGCCGTCACTGCGCTTTCTTCTGCCTTATACTCATAAGAAAGAGTGTCTTTTTTAAAGTTATCAACCGAAACGCCGTCAACCGTAAGCGATTTTAAATCGCAGTCATCCGACGGCTGTCTGCTTATGTTTACGGTATATACTTTCAAGTTTCCCTCGCCGTCCGTAACTGTTGCCGTAACCTGTGCGGGAAGATCGGTAACTTCTGTTGTGCTGAGGCTCACGCTTGCGTCAGAAGCTTTCGTCTTTGCCGTAATCTTTATCGGAAGCTCATTTTCGTTTGCCAAAATGTCGTAATCAAATGTATTACTCTCAAAATAATCCGGATTTCTTCCGTTTAAGCCAAAGCTTTCAAGCAAAGCAGATGTACCTGCATTTGTAACAGTTGTGCTGCTGTTCGGCAACACCTTCACATATGCATAATTTACTCCGTTTTCTTCAAAAGCCGAAGCCGTTTTTTCCTCTCCGTTTAAGCTGTAGCCAACCATGCTCCAGCCGCTCAGAATTTCGGTTTTAACTGTCAGCGGATAATTAAATATATCTGCCGGAAGATTTGTGTTATCCGTTTCCACTTCAACTAAAACTCCGCTGTCCGTTAAATCGGCATACGAAACCGATGCCTGTTTTTCACGAAGATATTTCACAGCCTCTGTATAATTTGCCACCCAAATCTTTCCTGCATCCTGTTTTGATGCAAGATACTTGTAGTGGTTAATCGCATTATTAATCGTTTGTCCCTGATAACCTTCCGTAACTCCGTGCCACATTTCAAACAGCCAGCAGCCGTCTGCAATTGCCTTGTCAACTCTTGCGTTTCTTGTTTCATTTGTATCCGGACTGTCGCCAATGCCGAACATCTTTAAATTGTACCATTGTCCGACAGCTGTGCCGTCCTCAATATCCATGCTCTGATAACCGCGGTTTCCCAAACGTGCGGCATAGTAATTTTGTTTCACTATTTCATATCCTGCCGCCGACATCGTGTTGTTTGGCACCGCAAAAGTTATAACATCATTATCCGGAAACCAGTTTTCCAAAAGCTCTTTCGAGCCCGCAATCTCGTCTGTAATCTTGTCTATATCCGTTATCACGTCTGTGCGCCCTTCATCGTCTGAAATAGTCGCATGAGTTTTCGTGTGAGAACCGATATCAACTCTTTTGTTTTTAACAACGTTTTGCAGTCTTGAAAGTCTTGCCTGATCATTTTCATAATGGCTTGTTATAACCATGCTTGTACCGGTAAGGTTGTATTTTGCAAACTGCTCGTCTATAAATTCAGCCGTATATATAAAGCCGTCATCATAAACCATAGTCATCATTGCGTCTGCGCCGTTAGCCGTTTTGGCAATTTCCGAGTTAACCTCATTTGCGCTGCGCTTGCGTGATATGTTTATAGTATATTCCTTTTTTATTCCCAATTCATTTTGGCAAACAACGCTCACCGTTTTCGGAAATTCCGTTACAGTGCTTTCGCTCACCAAAACAGTTGTATAGCTTCCGAACGGCAAAGCCTCAATGTTTGCCTCGCTTACATTATAATCAAGCTTAACGTCATAAGTCAGAGTATCTGTGTCAAAGCCCTCTATCCCGCTGCCGTTTATCTTTATGCTCTCTGCTCCGCAGTCAACTGCTCCGTCCTCCAAAGATATCAAAACATCGTCTAAATATGTATGTGCCTGCTCTGCGCCTTCTGTCGTATTATAATCAATTCGGTTATTAAACACAATTCTCTCTGCATTGCTTGCAGCAATATTATGTGAGCTTAAATCAAGGTTAGCCACTGCCAGATATGCATTTTGTTCATCAATTGTATTTGCATCCTTGTCCACAACGCCCTCGCCCCAGATTTTAACTGCAATCACAGCATTTGAAGCGTCGCCCGTTGCTTTCATATAAATCTTATAGTTAATCCATTTTTCATTTACGGCCTTAAGCCCCGTCGATTTTCCGCCGACCGATATACCGTTTGTCGACATGCTCAGCGCGTTTTTGCCGTTTTTGCTGTCATTACTGCGAAAATCAATATACGGATTCGCAACAATATTATCACCGTTTTTCACCATCGACCTTGCGGAAATGCACAGGGTCTGCCCCAAAGAATAGCTTACAACCTTGTGATTTGCAGGATAGGCATTGCCCGTATTTGAAATATCATAATAATGGTTTTGCTCATCTCCCGCAATTGTTCCGTTTTTTGCATCCCATGCCTTTGTTGTTATATTGTTTTCATCAAAACTTTCAAAATCATCCGAAAACAATACATTGTCTGCATTTTCCGTCTCAGCTGCCGATACATATGCAAAATTCTGCATTGTAAAAAGCATGCACAAGCTCAGAAAAACGCTCAATACTTTTCTCATTTTTTCTTCCTCCTTGTATAATTTATTGCATTTTTTTTGCTATTTAACAGTATATCATGTTTTGTTTTATTTTGCAACTACTTTTTAACTATTATTTTGACTATATTCCAAGGTCATAAATAGGTGTAAAATAATAGTATCGAAAGGAGTATAATAATTATGAACTTTATAATAAAAAAACCTACAAGCTCAAACAGAACCATAAGAATGCCCGACTCTTTAATCGAAAAAATAACCAAACTTGCAGCAAAACAGGATATATCCTTTAACCGGGTTGTTGTGCAGTGCTGCGAATACGCCATTAACAACCTCCCCAAAGATGACGATAAAACATAACAGCCTTGTCCTGCCCGGTAAATACAAAAAAGCAGGATAAATTAAAACTCCTGCTTTTATTATAATATAAATTTCTTTTTTATTTCTACAAAATTTTTATCAAAAAATATCTTTTTTGTATTATCAAAATACCGATTTTGTATCTTGTCTGCATCTTTTGAAATCCCAAATTATTTTTATCTTTCATCTTCTTTTTCAAACACAAAGAATCCCGCCCCGACTGTTTTTCTTTATATTGTTTTACATTTTGCCGTTTTTCTTACAAATTTTTGTTGCTTCATTTAAATATATGTGTTAAACTGTATAAAAAAGGACGGTGACATATATGTTTTCCAAAATTACTCCCGAACAGGCAGGCATAAGCTCTGACGATGTTTTGAATTTTTTTGAAACCATGGACGATTACGGCTTTTCAACCCACAGCATTATTATGGCAAAAGATAACAATATATTTTGCGAATGTTACTACAGGCCCTACAATAAAACCTCCCTTAACAGAGTCTATTCCGTAACAAAAAGCTTTGTAAGTATTGCAATCGGATTTTTAATTGATGAAAAAAAGCTTTCGTTAGATGATAAATTCATAAAATTTTTCCCTGAAAAAAATTGTGCAAGTGAATTTATGAAAAATCAAACCATACGCGACATGCTCACCATGCAAACCTCTTTTAAAGACTCAAAGCATTGGATTGATAAAAATTTGTCCGACAGAACCGACTGGTACTTTACTGAAAACGCAGCAAATATTCAGCCGTCCGGTTATCTTTTTGAATATGATTCGCACGGCTCATATATGCTGTGCGTGATTATCGAACGCATAACCGGCATGCCTTTTTATGAATATCTTCGGAAAAAATGCCTTGCAAAACTCGGCGTTTCAGATGCGTCATACTGCTTAAAAGCCGCAGGAAAAAACTCCTGGGGCGACTCTGCCGTTCTTTGTACTTCGCGCGACCTTTTAAAGTTTGCAAGTTTTGTTTTAAACGGCGGGCGCACTCCAAACGGCGAACAGCTTTTAAGCGAAAGCTATGTTAAAAACGCGGTTTCCCCTCTTGTTTTTAACGGAAAAACAGGCTTTACAAACTGCGACGAACGAGGCTACGGTTATCAGATCTGGCGCATGTTTGACGACTGCTTTGCATTTGTCGGCATGGGCGAACAATATGCCGTCTGCGTGCCTGAAAAGAACGCAGTGTTTGTTATAACATCCGATAACCAGGGCAATGACGATGCAAGACCTTTGATTATGCATATGCTCTACTATGGCATCATCAAAAAAATGTCTGATCCTCTTTGCGAAAATCAAAACGCCCAAAAACGTTTGCAAAACTATATTGACTCTGCCGAGCTTTACTGTCCGAAAAGCAGTATAAATCCAAACACAGTGCACAGCATAAACAATAAAAAGTACATATTATATAAAAACCCTATGCAGATAGAGTATGTTAAATTTAATTTTTCAAACGACGTCTGCGAGCTTGAATATAAAAATGCCCAGGGAATTAAACATTTAAAATTCGGCTTAAATAAAAATGTATTCTCTAAATTTCCTCAAACCGGCTACTCTGATGAAACAGGCGGCGTATCTTCAAAAAACAACCGCTACAGCTGCGCTGCGGGAGCATGCTGGGTGGAGAGCGCAAAGCTTTTTATAAAAGTGCAGATAACTGATAAATATCTCGGTAATTTAAATATAACCGTTTCCTTTAATAAAAATAATATTGCGCTTAAAACGGCTTCCTTTGCAGAAGGCTTTTTAAACGAATATAACGGCTATGCCGCAGGCGTATGCGATTAAATAACTTAACCGTCAAATTTACCAAATGCAATTTCTTAGTTTTTGACGGTTTTTCTTTAAAATCAATCGTTTTTAAAGCATATTTTATTAAAAAACGAAAAAAAAATTAAAATTGCACAAATTTTTTATAAAAAATTCTTGCATTTTGTCTTAAAATAGTATATTATATATGTGTACGCTTTGCATAAACAAATTATCAATTGTGGCAAATTATTGCCCGACTTTATTTTACAAGTGGAGGAGTTTATTTATGTTGAAAAAGACTTTTCAAAATGTTATCAATCAGATGGACGCATTTTTGACATCGCCCGTAGGTGTGATGGACAATGAAGGTTATGTTCTTGCAACCAACGCTTCCGAAAATATGTCTGACTATGCGGAAGAATTTATCGCCGGTGTAACAAGCTGTATGCAGCTTGAGTATTGCCGCGGATATAATCTTTGCGGTATAAGCAAAACCGGAAAGCCGGACTATATTGTCTATGTAAGAGGAAACGATGAAGAATCAAAAAGAACCTGTATGGTTTTGGCGGTTGCTCTTAACAATATCCGTCTTTTCTATGATGATAAATACGATAAAACGATCTTTGTTAAAAATATAATTTCGGACAACACTCTCCCCCTTGACCTTCATCAGCGCGCCCGTGAGCTGCATATGGAATTTGAGCAGCGCAGAGTTGCGTTTTTGGTTAAAGTTTTAGGCATTGAAGACGTTTCCGTTCTCGATATATTTATGGAAATGTATCCCGAACATGATACGGATTTCGTTTTCAGTATGGACGATAATTCCTTTGTTCTTATAAAATCAATTGATGAAGACACAACCGAAAAAGACTTAGAAGATATTGCTCAGGTAATAGTTGACACATTAAACAGCGAAGCGCTCACAAATGTTTTGGTAGGTATTTCAACTCCCGCTGAAAACTTAAATGTTCTTGCCGCTGCATACAAAGAAGCTCAGGTAGCGCTTGAAATCGGCAAGGTTTTTGACAGCGAAAAATACATTTTAAGCTATAAAAGCCTTGGCGTAGGCAGACTTATCTACCACCTTCCCACAAAGCTTTGCCAGCTCTTTTTGCAGGAGGTTTTAACCAAAAAAGGTCTTGACGCTCTGGACGAAGAAATTATAACAACAATATACGAATTCTTTAAAAACGATTTAAACGTATCGGAAACGGCGCGCCAGCTTTATATCCACAGAAACACACTGGTATATCGTTTGGACAAAGTGTTAAAAACAATCGGACTTGATCTTCGCAAATTTGACGATGCCGTTGTTTTCAAGGTTGCAATGATGGTAAATCAGTATCTTGAAGCAAATCCGATGAAGCTTTAAGATTATAGTTTTTGACAACCGGGCTGCTTCGCACAATAATCTTTAACAGCAGTCGAAATTGCGCGCATGCAATTTCAGTAAATCGTTTTTTTAAGTATCTTTGATACGAAAAACAAATAAAACGGGTGACTGCAAAGCACCCGCTTTTTATTTAATTATTAAATTGCCCTTTTATATCAGGGCTGAAAGGCTGCGTAGTATATATGATATATTTTGAACATGTAAACAAGGTATATCCCGACGGAACCATAGCTTTAAATGACATAAACTTTCATATAAAAAAAGGTGAATTTGTTTATATAATCGGCCCCTCCGGCGCCGGCAAATCAACTTTAACAAAGCTTTTAATGCATGAAGAACTTCCGACCTCGGGAAATATTATAACAAACGGAAAACAGGTAAACACTCTAAAACCGTCTCAGATTCCGTATCTTCGCCGTGATATAGGCGTTGTTTTTCAGGATTTTCGTCTTTTAGACGACAGAACTGTGTATGAAAACGTTGCGTTTGCCATGCGCGTTGTCGGTGCACACAGCCGCGAAATCCGCCGTCAGGTTCCCATGCTTTTGGGTATGGTAGGTCTTTCAAGCAAAGCAAGACTTCTACCCACACAGCTCTCGCGCGGCGAGGCGCAGAGAGTTGCCGTTGCAAGAGCGCTTGCAAACAATCCTCCGATACTGGTAGCAGACGAACCGACAGCAAGCCTTCCTCCGAACACAGCTTACGAAATTGTTGATCTTTTGGAAGATATAAACAAACGCGGGACTACCGTTATAATGTCGACGCATGCAAAAGACATTGTTGACGCAAAAAGAAAACGTATTTTAGAAATTTACGACGGAAATCTCGTTCGTGACGATATCGGCTATTATGATAATATTGCTTTTGAAGATGAAGACGACACTGCCAATATCAAAACAGATGAACCGGTTAAAAACGATATCGACGAAACGAAAAAAATCGATATATCTTTTTCTCAAAAATACAATATGTATTTTAATCCCGTAAAACCAATAGGTGCAGACGACGAAACCCAAAGCGGAGGTGAAAAAAATGAATAGCTTTCGCTATTACATAACTCAGGCGTTTAAAGGCTTTTTCAGAAACGGCCTCACAAGCATGACAAGCGTGTTTATAATTATGTGCTGTCTTTTGATTTTCGGTCTTTTTTCAGCGCTCACTTTAAACATCAACCATATCACAAGCCAGATTGAGCATCGCTGCGAAATTCAGGTGTTTATGGACAAATCCACCACCCCGGAGCAGCTTGCCGATGCGCAAAAGCAAATTCTTCAGCTTTCAAACATACGAAGCGCAACAATTTTTTCAAAAGAAGACACTTTAAACTATATGCGCGAAATTTTTGCCGACAATGCCGCAGCGCTTGACGGATACGAAGGGGAAAACAACCCCTACCGCGACTCTTTTAAAATTACATTAAAAGATCTTTCAATGTCCGAAGAAACAATAAATCAACTCGGTGAGATAGACAATGTTGCAGAGGTTTCAAACAACCGCGAGGTTTTAACAGCCATTCTTAATACGTCAAACACTTTGAAAAACGCAAGCCTTGCAGTGATGCTTCTTTTGTGCTTTATTTCGATTTTTATTATAGCAAACACAATAAAAATTGCAGTATTTTCAAGACGCAAGGAAATAGCCGTTATGAAATTTGTCGGCGCAACAAACTGGTTTATCCGTTGGCCTTTTATTTTTGAAGGAATTATAACCGGAATAATCGGCGCGCTCTTATCCTTTGCGCTTATTTCCTGGGGATATATTGTGCTTTATTCAAAAGCGTCAACCGTTAGTCTTGATGTGTTTTCGCTTCTTCCTTATTCGGCTATCTGGTTTGTGCTTTTGATTTGCTTTATATCTATCGGCACATTAATCGGCGCTGTCGGCAGCGGATTTTCAATACGAAAACATTTGAAAGTATGATGTTTATCTGATAAGATTAAAGAAAGGATGTTTTTATGAGAAACAGAAACCGCATATTGGCTTTGATAATAGCAGGCGCAATGGTTTTGGCAATACTTGTTCCGACTATTTTATTCTTTACGGATGCCGTTAACGCTTCAAGTTCAAAGCTTGAAGAACAAAACCGCCTTGCAAGCGAGGCAAAGGATAAAAAAAATCAGGCTGCAAGCGAAAGAAAAAATCTTGAAGCCGAAAACGAAAAACTAAACAATGAAATTAATGCTCTTGCCGGAGACATATCCTCTTTAAATTCGGACATTATAACAAAAGAGCAGCAAATAAAAGAAAATGAAGAACGCATAAATCAGCTCAGTGAAGAAATCGAAAAAAGCGACGAAATGCTAAAAGAACGCTTGCGCGTTATGTATGAACAGGGCAGCACATCGTATCTTGATATTTTATTTTCGTCAAAAGGACTTTCGGACATGCTTGTTCGTCTTGACATGGTAACTCAGCTTTATCAGCACGACCAGAAGCTTATCTCGGATTTAAGCAACAAGCGCAAGGAAACCACCGAAAAGAAAGCTCAGATTGAAAAGGACAAAGTCGCAATTGAGTCCGAACGCGATGTTTTAGCCTCTAAACAGGACGAATTCGACGTTAAGGTTGATAAAAATAATACCCAGGTGGCTCAGCTTAAAGAAGATGAAGCATATTACGATAAAATACAAAAGCAGCATGAGCAGGAGGCAAAAAATATCTTAAACGAAATTGCCGCTCAAAAAGCAGCCGCAGCTAAAAAAAATGCTTCTAAAAACAACAGCAGCACGGTTATTTCAAGCGGAACAGGCTCGCTCGGTCTTCCCTGTTCGGGCGGCACGATAACCTCCGAATTCGGCTACAGAACTCTTCGCGGAAGACAAAATTACCACACCGGCATAGACTTTGCCGTGCCGAGCGGCAGCTCAGTTTTAGCATGTGCCGACGGCGTTGTTTTATCGTCGGGATGGAGGGGCTCTTACGGATACTGCGTAACAATCGACCATGGTAACCTTGTTACCCTCTATGCACACAACAGCTCGCTTCTGGTTTCAGCCGGACAAAAGGTTGTGCGCGGTCAAAAGATTGCAAACTCCGGAAGCACCGGAAATTCCACCGGTCCGCACGTACATTTAAGCGTTATTGTAAACGGTCAGTATGTTAATCCCAGACCTTACTTATGGTAATATAAATCAGATTATCAGTCGGGAAAGTATGCATAAGTGTGTATTTTCCCGATTACAATTATACATAGAAAATAATTTTATGAAAGGCAAAGATTATGTATAACGAAAATGAGAATGAAAACATAAACGAAAGCATAAATAAACATCCGAAACGCACATACACATCAAAAGCCATTGTATACACAGTTTTAATCACCTTTGCGGTCACATCATTTTTATCATACGGCTTTTTTTCGCTTAAGGCGGCAGCTGTGCGCAATATTCCTCTGCTTTCTTCAATGACGGCTCAGGATCATAAGGATGTTTCAAATGAAGTTTATTCATATTTAAAATCAACATATTTGTATGATATTGATGATGAAAAATTAGACTACGGCGCCGCGAAAGGAATGGTTGAGGCGCTTGGCGATCCTTATACAAGGTATCTCCCGCCTGACGATTTTGCCGAATATTTAAACGACGGAGCCGGAAATTATATCGGAGTCGGAATAATCTTTACTTTAAATGATAAAAACGAAATAATGGTTGCCGGAACTTATCCGGGTTCTCCCGGCGAAAAAGCACAGATAAAGAGCGGCGACATTTTGCTCAGTGTTGATTCAAAGCCTTGCAGCAAGGATAACTATGAAGAAATCGTTTCTTATATAAGGGGCGAGCAAATCGACTTATCACAGCGCGAAGGCAGCTCGTTTGATATAGAATACCAACGAAAAAACGAGGACGGCACCGAAGAAAAGCGCAGCGCAACGCTTACCCGTCAGACAATTCACGTAAACAGCATCACAAGCAAAATGCTTGACGAAAACATTGGATATATAGCTGTTTCCTCCTTTACAAATACGGCGAATGATGAGTTTTTTGCCGCATGCGACGATCTTTTGTCAAAAGGAATGAAAGATTTAATTATCGATCTGCGCGACAACGGCGGCGGAGATTTTAATGTTGCAATAGATATGGCGGGCGCATTTTTGCCCGATAAATCGTTAGTTGTGTACACTGTGGATAAAAATCAAAAGAAGAAAGAATATTTTTCAGACAAACAAAAGTATTCTGTAAAACCGGTTATTTTGGTAAACGGAAATTCCGCAAGCGCTTCGGAAGTGTTTACGGCAGCTCTTAAAGACAACAACGCAGCCCGCGCCATCGTCGGCACAAAAACTTACGGCAAAGGCATAACACAAAATGTGTACCAAATGCGCAGCGGAGGCGGTCTTATTGTTACAGTTGACACTTATTACACGCCTAACGGAACTTCGATACACAAAACAGGCATCACTCCAACCGATGAAGTTCAGATAGCGCAGCCGTATGACAAATACCCAGCTTCATACTACACCGATGAAATTGATACCCAAAAACAAAAGGCAATTGAGATATTAAAACAATAAAAAAACAAACTCCTTTTATGCAGAGTTTAATTAATGACTTTGCAAAAAGGGTTTCTTTTTCAGTTTGATACAAAAACAAATTTTATCTGAATCTACGGCAGATTCAACTTTTTCCAAACTTGCTTTGCAATTTTGGGAATCCAGATAAAATCTTTATTTTTTATCTTCAAAGCAAAAAAGGTGCAGGGCAAATGCCCTGCACCTTTTTTTGTTTGCAATTATTCAAAAAGTTTGCTGTATTTTGTCCAATGCTCATATTTTGCTTTTGCCTGCTTTTCAGCCTCGGTAAAGAGTTCTTCCGCTCTTTCGGGGAACTTGCGGGCAAGCGAGCTGTAACGAACTTCGTTCATGATAAAGTCTCTGTAAGACTCTGTGGGATTTTTAGAATCCATCGTAAACGGCTCGGAAAGCTCGGGGTTAAATCTGAATGTGTGCCAATAACCTGCTTTAACGGCATTGTTTATAACTTTCTGAGTATCTGTCATACCGCCTTTGATACCATGGTTAATACAAGGAGCATAACCGATAATCAACGACGGACCTTGATAAGATACAGCCTCTTTAATAGCTTTAACTGTCTGAGCGTCGCTGTAACCCATTGCAACCTGTGCAACATATACATATCCGTAAGACATAGCGATCTCGGCAAGATTTTTCTTCTTAAGCGGTTTACCGCCTGCGGCAAACTGTGCAACAGCGCCTGTAGGAGTAGCTTTTGAAGCCTGACCGCCTGTGTTTGAATAAACTTCGGTATCAAATACCATAACGTTTACATCCTCGCCGGAAGCCAAAACGTGATCCAAACCGCCGAAGCCGATATCATATGCCCAGCCGTCACCGCCGAAAATCCAAACAGCTTTCTTTGAAAGATATTCTTTCATTTCCAAAATATCTTTTGCCTTGTCGCATCCGCAAGCCTGCAAAGCCGCAACAAGCTTTTCGGTTGCTTTTTCGTTTGCATCCAAATCATCGTATGTTGCAATCCATTCGTCTCTTGCTTTTACAACATCTTCTTTTTCCAACTCAAGAAGCTGGTTTTTAAGTCTTTCTCTGAGCTGTTTAGCTGCAATAGCCATACCCAAACCATGCTCTGCGTTATCCTCAAACAAAGAGTTTACCCAAGCGGGCCCGTGACCGTCTTTATTAATCGTGTACGGTGTTGAAGGAGCGCTGCCTCCCCAGATTGAAGAACATCCCGTTGCGTTTGATATGTATGTTTTATCTCCGCAAATCTGAGTGATAAGCTTTGCATAAGGCGTTTCGCCGCAGCCCGCACAAGCTCCCGAGAACTCGAGAAGCGGCTGACGGAACTGAGAATTCTTAACATTCACAGGAGCGTTTATCAAATCTTCCTTCACGCTTGTTTTAATTGCATAGTCAAAATATTTTTGCTCGCCCATCTGCGAATCGATAGGTTTCATAGTAAGCGCGCCGCCGTCCTTTGCAGGGCAAACCTTTACGCAGTTGCCGCAGCCGCTGCAGTCCAAGGTTGAAATAGCCATTGTGAACTGATAATCGCTCTTACCGGTCATAGGCTTCATCTTCATGCCTTCGGGCGCGTTTTTAACTTCGTCCGCATTCAATGCAAACGGACGGATTACGGCATGCGGACATACGATTGAGCATTTGTTACACTGAATACATTTTGCCACATCCCATTCCGGTACATCAACTGCAATGCCGCGTTTTTCATATGCTGCCATACCCTGCGGCAAATGACCGTCTACCATGTTCATAAACTTGGAAACCGGTATCTTGTCACCAACCTGCTTATTGCACGGCTCGAGTATATTTTTAACGAATTCGGGAACATTTTTTTCGATTTCCTTTTCATCTTTGGCGTCTTTCCAATCTGCCGGAACATCAATTTTATGAATGTTCTTTTCGCCCTCGGCGATAGCCGCATGGTTCATGCTTACAATTTTTTCGCCCTTTGCGCCAAACGATTTAACAACTGCCGCTTTCATATATTCAACAGCGTCGTCAAAAGGAATAACATTTGCAATTTTAAAGAATGCCGACTGCAAAACTATAGAGGTTTTATTGCCGAGACCTAAATTTTTAGCAATTCCTATAGCGTCTATAGTGTAGAGCGAAATATTGTTTTCTGCAATATATCTTTTCATTTTTGCAGGAAGTCTGTGACCTAACTTCTCAACATCCCATGCGCAGTTTAAAAGGAAGCTTCCGCCGGGAACAAGGTCTTCAACCATATCGTATTTATCAACATACGACGGATTGTGGCATGCAACAAAATTAGCTTTGTTTATAAGATATGTCGACTTAATCGGTTTTTTGCCGAATCTTAAGTGAGATACCGTTATACCGCCCGACTTTTTGGAGTCGTATGAAAAATATGCCTGAGCATAAAGCGGTGTGTGGTCACCGATAATTTTAATTGAGTTTTTGTTCGCTCCGACAGTACCGTCGCTGCCGAGTCCCCAGAACTTACATGCCGTGTTTCCTTCTGCTGAAGTGTCTAAAATTTCGCATCTGGGAAGCGAGAGGTTTGTAACATCATCGGTTATTGCAAGAGTAAAGCCTTTAACCGGCTCTTTTGCGTCAAGATTTTTATAAGCGGCAATAATATCTGCAGGAATTGTGTCTTTAGAGCCAAGACCGTAACGTCCGCCGATAATCATCGGAACATCTTTTTTGCCGTTGTAGCAGGCGCAAACATCAAGATACAAAGGCTCACCGATTGAACCCGGCTCTTTTGTTCTGTCCAAAACAGCAATCTTTTTACATGAGTCCGGAACAGCCTTTAAGAAAGCTTCAACCGGGAAAGGTCTGTAAAGATGAACTTTTATAAGACCTACTTTTTCGCCCTTTGCAGTTAAGTAATCTATTGTTTCTTCAATAGTTTCGCAAACGCTGCCCATTGCAACTATAACTTTTTGTGCATCGGGAGCGCCGTAATAATTAACAAGACCGTAATCAGTTCCGATTTTTTCGTTTACTTTGTTCATATATTCTTCAACAACCGAAGCAACGTTATTGTAATATTTATTGCACGCCTCTCTGTTCTGGAAGAATATATCGGGGTTCTGAGCGCTTCCGCGCAGCACGGGATGTTCGGGATTTAAAGCCTTTGCCCGAAATTCCTTTACTGCGTCCATATCAACCATTTCTTTTAAATCTTCATAATCCCAGACTTCGATTTTATCAATCTCATGCGAGGTTCTGAAACCGTCAAAGAAATGAAGGAAAGGAACTCTTCCTTTAATTGCGGACAAATGCGCAACCGCACCCAAATCCATAACCTCCTGCGGACTGTTTGAGCAAAGCATTGCATATCCAGTCTGACGACATGCCATAACGTCGGAATGATCGCCGAAAATATTAAGCGCATGAGACGCTACGCAGCGCGCGCTGACATGGATAACCGAAGGCAATAATTCGCCCGCCATTTTATACATATTCGGTATCATCAAAAGCAAGCCCTGAGAAGCCGTGTACGTAGTTGTGAGCGCACCGGCTCCCAAAGAACCGTGCACCGCACCGGCAGCCCCCGCTTCGGACTGCATCTCCACAACCTTTACAGGCTGACCAAAAATATTATTCTTTTTTGCAACTGCCCATTCATCCGTTACTTCTGCCATAACCGACGAAGGCGTAATGGGGTAAATCGCAGCCACATCCGTAAAAGCGTATGACGCCCAGGCAGCGGCATTGTTACCATCCATGGTTTTCATTTTTCTTGCCATGAAACTTATCCTCCTTGTGAATTTTGAATAAAAATAGCTGTTAATGTCTCCACCAAATATAATTATATCAACAAATAACCCTGGTGTCAAGAAAATATGTACTCTTTTTTTGCAATATTACAAAAATTTTATAAATTTTTGTTTGAATTTTTATTTAAATTTTCGGTTTGGCTTAAAATTTGCAAGCATCCACTCAACGCTGAGCGGCGCCCATTTTTTTACGTCGTTATATACCTTTGCAAGTCCCAAACCGTGCGGCCCGTGCGGAAAGATATGCATTTCGTATGGTATTTTGTTTTCAGCAAGCGCCGCGGCAAATTTCAAACTGTGTGTTACATTTACGCAGCTGTCCTCGGCTGTGTGCCATAAAAAGCACGGACAGGTGTTTTTGTTTACCTGCATATATGTTGTGTATTTTTCATTTGCTGCATTCTCAGATGAAAACATTTTCCGAACGCAATTGCACACCTCGCCGTCTATATCGGTCATTGCCGAGGTTACCGCATAGCTTAAAACTGCACCTGTAGGCTTTGCGCACACATCGTCATATTCGTCTCCGACGCGGCTTAAATCCTCCATGGTTGCACAGCACGAGGCAAGGTGTCCGCCGGCGCTGAAACCGATAACAAATATTCTGTTTTCATCAACTGCCCACTGTTCGGCATTTTTTCTCACAATTTTAATCGCCCTCTGCGCATCCATTATCGGTGCAGGAAACTGATACGGCTCAAGCCTGTAATCTACGACAAATGCGTGAAATCCGCAGCTTTCGTAAAACTTTGCAATTGCGTCACCTTCATGTTCTGCACGCGCTGAGTATCCTCCGCCCGGCAGTATAACAATTGCCGGAACCTTTTGCCATGTCTGCGTAAAATACGCTGTCATCGAATTCGGCGTGTCATAATTTTCATTAAAATACGGAACCTCTTTTTCCCATAGTTTTATTTCTTGTGTTTGCATATAATTTTCTCCTTTTTTAATTTTTATATAATTTTATCATTTTAAAGGATTGTTGTCAAACACTATTTGCACGGAATTATTAACCGTAAAAAGCTTTCCGTTTTTTACATATGCAGCATTTCCGTTTTCAAAAAGCTCAAACGATTTATCGGTTTTGCTTTTTATTGCGGCAGCGCCGATATATTTTGAAACATCGCCCAAAACAGCCGTTTCATTTTCGTAGGGCGCAACGGTATAAAGACGAAAATCATCCCCGGATTTTAAAGTTATATCAAGCTTTTCGTTTTTATCAAGTATTTTGTATTCGCCTGTAAAATATTCATACAAAACGGCTTTTTCCGCCTCAAAGTCATAAACATCGCCCAAAGAAACGGTTCCTGTTATCGGTTTATCGTTATCGTTTAAATTAAATACCGCCACAAATCCATAGCATCCGAATTTATTATTTATTTTAAACAGATTTTCATTCGGATCTTTTCCTACGGAGTCGACGCAAACGCCCGCTTCCCTTTCGCAGCGGTAAATCTTGCCGTTTAAATCGCAAATCGGCTTTAAAATATCAGCATTTGTTTCGTTTAATCTGTCGCTTATATAAACCGGGCCGCCGCTGATTGCACGCAGCACGCTGTTTTTTACTGCCTGTTTGTCACATGTCCACCACATATCCCAGTCACATATATAAAAACACCCCTGCAAAATGCTGTTATATGCACACTGAATAATATGCTTTTTAAACCATGCTTTGTTGTCCGGCAGAAAATCGTCGCTGCATCGGCAAACTGCGCTGTTTTTTCTGTGCCACATATTTTCCGCCGCCATTCCCATGCAGTTTATTAAATTTAAGTCAAACTTTTTTAAAACGTCGTTTTCAATTATGTCATGCATCATTTCGGCAGCCTCGCCTACCGGTGCGTTTCCTTTATAGAACCTGTATATAATGCTTTGGCGGTCAATTTTTACAAAATCCGCTCCGCACTCTTTTAAAAAGCCGTTAAAGCCTGAATAAAATTTTCCCATTGTTTCTTTGCCATATTTCGGAATCAGCGCGCCTGCATGCTGATATGTGATTTCGTCTTCTTTTCTGTAAGGCGCTTTTTGCAGACAGTCTTTATATGTTTTTGCAAGATTTGAATTTTTATCTATTCCGTTCCAGTAACCGCTCAGCGGATACCACATTCCAACCTTTAAGCCTTTGTTATGAAGCTTCTTTATACATTCTTTAAGACCTTTTGGAAATCTTTTTTTGTCTGCCTCAAAGCCAAATAAACTGCTTTTGTACATAACATCTATCATTTCTTCAAAGTTTGAATATTTTGCAGTTTCAAAATTTTTAACCTCTGCCCACATATCGTCTATAATCATCCACTTTACGGGAACATTTTTTTCTTTAAACTCCTCCGCTTTTTTTAAAAGGTCTTTTTCATTTACCCTTATCTGCATGGCGTCCCAGCTGCACCAGCCGAGATAGTTAAAAATTTCGGGCATTTTTCTTTGATTTGCTGTTTTAATATCGCTTTTCATTATATCAAGCGCAAAGCGGACGCATTTTTTTGCAAGTTCGGCGGGATTTTTCCCCTCTGCACACACAAACGACAGCTCATTTATTTCGTTAAGCGAGTCAGAATAGCTGCACATTTTAACAAACGCTCCGTTTTCATCCGCTCCGAGAGTGCTTTTATAAGCCTTGCCGCAAACCGGCAAAACAACGGAAAAACTGTCTGTTTTATAGCGCACAATTACCATATTGCTTTCGTTTTTTATGCCGTTTAAATCCTTTGAAAAATGCGCGTCCGACCAATAGGGCGAAACCATGTAAACCGAAGTGACGCTTTGAATTTCATAATCGTCTTTAATATATATTTTCGCTGCGCAGTCCGCGTCAAAATACTTATCTTTTCTGCACTTTACATAATAAGCACACATTTCATCTTTTACGGTTTTTAAGATAATGTTTAAATCCGACTTTTCGTCTGATAAAACAATTTCCTTTACACTTATCATATTTAACCACCTTTTTATTTATAAATTTACCAGTTTAATTGTAACATACAAAAACGAATTTTCAAGCGTTTTATTAATGATGTAAACTTTTGGCTACATTATGATAAGTTTTTGCACACTAAAAGAGGCTGCCCGTAAACACAGACAACCTCTCTTTTTAGCATTACTTTTCAAGTTAGTGTTACTTTTCAAGCGCCGCAAATTCGGTAACGGAATTCCATGAATTTTTATCGTTTCCGTATCCGACATAGCGCACATAACGCGCACTGTATGTTTTATCAAAATTATAAAGCTCCAAATCCTCTGTTTTTGAAGATGTTTTAACATCGGAAAGAACCTTTGTCCAGATCTGTCCATCGTCTGAAACAAGTATGTCAAAATTATATGAGCGCTCGTTTCCTTTCATAAAGCTCAGCGCAACAGCGTCAACATTTTTCACGCTGCCCAAATCAAGCTGAAGCCAACACTCGCCCTCGCATGCCCAGCGCGTTGAGGTTAAATTATCCGAAACGTTGTACGGCTGATTTGCCTCCTCAGGGGTATCGCTTGCCGTGTTATCAATAACCTGGAGGCGTTTTAAGTTAAAGATATCGTTTAGCTTCGTGAGCGTTATAAATTTAACCGTGTATGTTTTTAAAAGCGTTGGATCGGCATTGTTTTTTATCGTAACAGTTGCCGTGTCCTGCAAGGTTTTTGCCTGTACTATATCAATGCTGCATCCCTCTTTATTGTCACATGTTATTTCATACGGCGCATTAACATCATACGGCATGCGGATTTCATAGCTTGATTTTGAAGAATAAAAACCGCTTATGGGATTTTTGTTTGCATAAATCATATCAACGGTCGGGATTTTTAAAAGTTCGCCTTCGTCGTTTTTCCAGTCTGCCAATGATATATTTGACATGGACTTTTGCGAAATGGGATCGTCATACGCAGTTATCTTCATTTGCACGTATGTATCGCCCGACGCCTTAAAGTTAAGGCATATTTTTGAATATTTATCGCGCGGATTTTCATTAGGATGCGGCGTCGGCGACCACTCAAGAGACACTGCGCCCATTTTTGAAAGCTTTGCATCACTTCCGTTTGTTATAATGCTTCCCTTTACCTTTTTGCCGTTTTGCGAAAGAACGAACGTGTTATTATCAATAATTTCAATATCCGCCGTTGTGTGCATAAACCAATAAACATCGCTGTTATCGTTAATCGGCACAAATTCGTCGCGGACGAGCGCGCTGCGGCGGTCGTCTTCAAGCTTTATTCCTCTTTTTGCCGACTTGACATATTTTTTATATGGCATATCAAGATTCATAACAGAGTATGCACCGCGCTCGGAGGAAACCATTTTCTCAACCGGCGCAAATGTGTCTGAATTTTTTTCCTGTCCTACGCCGCCGTCCTGCGGATTTATAACATAGAGGTTGTGTCCCTCCGGGCGGTTTTGATAATAATCCGCTCTCTTGTTTCCGAACATCTCCGGAAGATTATAATCTTCTCCGCCCAAATCCGATGCCCAGCGCTCGCCAAGCATATCTATAACAAATGTTCCGCTGTCGACATGATAGTGATTAACGAGCGTGTATCCGCCGTGATAGGAAATAAATGCGCCGTCGTCATTTGTCCATGAATTTCTGAGCGACACAAACTCAACGCCGCCCAAATACATATCGGCATTTCCGCTCATTGCGGTTGTGTCTGTTATATTTGTGTTATAATAAAGCATATCCATAACGGAGCCCGGCGTTTTATTTTTATCCATAAGATAAAGCCTTAACTTTGTGAGACTTTCGTCATTGTATTTATCGGAAAGCCAAAACATTGCAGGCGATGACTGCATTCCGCTTCCGACAGATGCATCATGGAAGTTGTTTGCTCCGACTGCCGATGCGGTTGCTGCAAGATAGTAGCCCGTTTTGCTCATGCCTGGCGCTTTGGTTAAGTTAAAATCCGTTTGGAAATTATCTTCAATTGTCTGATACATATAAGGAAGATAGCCCATAAGATAGCTCCAGTAGCTCGGACCCTCATCCCATGCGCCGTCGGGGTAAAACGTCGGCAGCATATATTCTTGTCCGCGTATGAGCTTTGAGATAACGTCTGTGCAGTCTTCTTTATAATCTTCTCTGTCCATAAGAGCAATTGCCGCCATGGTCATTCCGGTCGAACAGATAACGTTCCAGTTAGTTTTTGCTTTTAAAAAGCTGCCGTTTATAACGTGCTGTCCGTATAAAATTTCTTTTGTCGGTTTAACGGCATGAGTATAAATAATATCTTCTATTGTTTTTCTCTGCTCTTCTGAAAACGCGTCATAGCACCAGTCATACGCCATAACAACTCCGATTGCCTCGCTTGACGTGTCTAAAAAGTGTCCCGGGTTCCAGTCTTTAAACTCACCGACAGTTAAAATTTCTTTATATGCGCGGTCGGCATATTTTTTATCGCCTGTTAAAGCGTATGCCATTGCAAGATTTGTTCCGTTAGTGTATGAATTTCCAAACCTCAGTCCGTCCGGGGTTTCGTATCTCGGAAGTGCGGAGTTTAATTTATTTGAAGCTGTGTTTACAATTGCATCGCCCCATTTTTTAACCCTCTCATTTGAATTATATCTTTCTATAAGCGCGCTCTTCGAATTTTCGTCAAGCAGCACTCTCGGATGCGATTTGTTTTTATATGCAGATAAAAGAGCGGCGCTGTCTGGTCTGTCATAGAGCATATAATTGTTTAAAACCGTGTAGTCGATGTTTTTTTCATCATATTCGCTGTTTGTTATAATAATCAGTCCGCGGTCATTCCACACAACATTTTTATTAAGCAGCTTTTCGCCGAGCGCACGAAGCGGAATAAACGTTCTTGAATTTGTTATCTGGGGAGTAACGTCAAGTTCATAGGTGCTGCCGTCTTTTAATTTCATTTGGCTGCTGTTTATTGTAAGCGTTTCAACGCCGTCAACAATAACACATTGTTTTTCCGCATTCCACGAAACGTCGCACCCGAACGCCTCCGAAACGGCGCGCACCGGCACAAGCGTTCTGTTGTCTTTAAAATATGCTCCGACGTCAAGCTTTTGCTTTTTGCCGTCTGCATACATTGTCTCTGCCGCAACATTAAGCATAACGGCGCCGTCGCCGAGTTTTTGAATTTCTTTTAAATCGTCTTTATCGTCGGTAGGCATAATAGAAACCGCTGCCGACTTTTCGCCTTCTTTTATATCTCTGGGAGCTTTTCCTTCATACACTCTCCAGTTATCAACCAAAAACGCACTTCCCGCATTTTCTGCAGTTGACGCCATCCAAATGCGCAGACTGCTTATAGAGTCCATTGCAAGATCCGGCAGCGAGACTCCCTCAAACAAAAGCTTCCCGTTTAAATAAATGTCTGCCGACGACGTTTGAAAATCGATTGCAACCGAAAGTTTAAGCCACTTTCCCTCCTCTAATTTTCCGACAGGCTTTGCGTTTGCTTTATAAATAAGCTCGGAATTTTTAAGAGAGAAAAGATATGCGCTTTTTTGATTTATATCTTTATACTGAAAAATATTAACGTTGGGCAGATTTTTTTCATATGAAAACTCCGCCTCCATAACCATAAACCTCGTCGGAGCCGTTACGTAATAATCAATATATCCGTCTCTGCCCTGATCGGTTTCGCCGCCGACCTCCATTCGGATAAAATGGTTTGCTCCGTTTTCACCAAGGTCAAAAACATTGCCTTTCGGGTTTACGCTTAAACCAACGTTCCACGCCTCGTCTTCTTCATATGTGCGATTGTAAAAAATTGCGCTTCCGCACTCATCCGGATTTGAGTTTACCGGTTTTTGAATTTTTCGCGCAATTACCTGGCGTTCTTCTTTTTTAACGTTTTCCATCGGCTCTTTTGCCTCATAGATTTTTAGATTGTCAATTAATATTGACGAACCGCTCTCGCCGTTAACATAAAATCTGAGCATTGAAAGTGAATTTACAGAAGCGTCTTTAAAACCTTCAACCGTTTTAACGATTCTTTTTCCCTTTTTTGAAAATGCCGTGAGCTGGGCTTTGTCAAAATCGATGTAAACCGCAACATGCCCCCACTTGTTTTTTTCAAAGCTGCAAATTTCGTTTTGCTCTGCGGTTGTTTTTGCTTTTCCTTCAGACACATCAATTAAATATGAGCTTTTTTGATTTAAATCCTTATATTGCAGGCGCATGCCGGCGCAAAGCGCCGTGTCATAGCTTAAATCAAATTCAATTATCATATCTTTTGTGTAGTCCTCAATCGGAATATCGATAAAACAGTCCTCCGTTTTGTTTTCCGACATCTGAAAGCGGATAAATCCGTTTGCATCTTCTTTTCCGCCTTCTGTGTCACCTTTGATAATATTCGTTTTTGCAGCGGTGCTCATTTTGTCAAAAAACGAACCGTCTTCAAAATCACGGTTTAAAAAAAGTTTGTAATCTCCGTTATCATCTGCAAACGCCAAAAAACTTACAAGCGGCAGCAGAAAACAAAAAACCGTAAAAATTGAAATAAATTTTTTTGCCATATTGCTTCAACTCCTGTTTTGAAATTTAATATGGTACTATTTTATCACAATTTTACTAGAAAACACATAGACAAAATTAACTTTTTCAGACAATTTTCCACCATTTTTATAACACGCGGTCACTTTTTTAATGTTATCTGCTCCAGCGTGTAAAATGAAATCTTTTTATTTCATCTTGATCCCATGAATTTAAATACATTCTTAATTTTAAAGGCGACATACCGAAATACTGCTTAAAGCTTTCGCAAAAATAGCTTTCATGCTTAAAACCGCATTTTTGAGTAATATCTGCAATGGAATAATTTGAATATAAAAGCAAGCCTTTTGCCATTGCATACTTTTTTTTATTAATAAGCGTTCTCGGCGTTACACCGAAATTAGCTTTAAAATACCTTAAAAAATATTTTTCATTCATAGAAAGTTTTTCTGCAAGCTCTTTTGTATCTATATAATTTACATCGCTGTCCTCGATGCATTGCATAAGCATAAAATTAATTTTTGACTGCTCGTCTCTTTGAGCTATCCTGTGAAGATTTTTCTTTTTTGCAAGATAAACATAATACGAAACAACGTCAAACACCTTGCTCTTGTTTAAAAACAATTCCGATACCTCATGCGGCGCCGCGCTGTCGTGCACGGTGATTTTTTTTAAAAGCGCATACATTTGCTTAAACTCATCATCATCAAGCCAAACTTCGTCAGGCAAATCAAAAGCCTCTTTTGCGCTTTGATGCCCGTATGATGCATAAAAGTGAACAAGCTGTTTTGAAAAGGTGGAATTTTCATCGGTAAGGTAGTAGCTGCGCGCTTCGTTTTCGCCTATAAAATACACTTTTCCCTTTTTCATTGTGTAGTGTGTACCGTTTATAAAAAGCTCGGCTGTGCCGTGCGTGGGAAGATATATTTTATTTTCGGCATTTATTTTATTATATGCGCTCCACATTGCATTGTTTGTTTTTAATCCTATATCCGCATTGCCGCCGCGGATAAACGTGCAGTTAAACAAATCTGCTTTCATATACACCACCTCATATATATTTTACCAAAGTATTTTTATTATATCAAGTGCAAGTAAAAACATATCAAAAATTGTAGAATTGCAAAAAAATGCAAATATATGTTTTGACATATTTGCTTTTTTAGTATATACTTATTTTAAATAACAATATTTTATTAAAAGAAAGGATTTAACGCAATGAAAAATAACTTTATATTAACAGGTTTTTCAGATGAAATTTCTTCCGATATATCCGAGCAGTTTGCAGGTCTTAACGCTCTGGGGATAAAATATTTTGAAATCCGCGGCGTTGACGGAACGAATATTGCTGACATTTCCGAAGAAAAGGCAAGACAGGTTAAAAAACTTGCAGACGAAAACGGCATAAAAGTTTCTTCAATCGGTTCGCCTATAGGCAAAATAAATATAAAAGATCCTATAGAGCCTCATCTTGAAAAGTTAAAACACATAATCCGTCTTGCTAAAATTTTTCAAACGCGCTATATCAGAATTTTCAGCTTTTTTATCGGTGAAGATGAAAAAGCCGAAGATTATAAAGACGATGTTATGCGCCGCATGAAAATGATGGTTAAAATTGCCGAAGAAGAAAACGTTATACTTCTTCACGAGAACGAAAAAGGCATCTACGGCGATAACGCAAAACGCTGCCATGATATATTTGAAAATGTGGTTTCCGATAATCTTAAGGCGGTGTTTGATCCGGCAAACTTTGTGCAGTGCGCACAGATAACTTATCCCGACGCATGGGATATGCTTAAAGATCATGTGGTTTACATGCATATAAAAGACGCCGACGGATTAATGGTTGTTCCTCCCGGCAAGGGCAAAGGAAACTTAAAGCAAATTCTTCAGTCACTTAAAGACGAAGGCTATAACGGATTTTTGTCGCTTGAACCGCACCTCGCGCAGTTTGACGGCTTAAAAGACCTTGAAGAAGACAACAACACATCTCACGTAAATGCCGAGAAAGCGGGGCTTCGGACATTTAAAACCGCATATGATGCATTAATCGAAATTATAAACAATTTAAAATAAATAATATTATGAAAGAGGGTTTTAAAATGAAAAAAATCAAATTAGGTATTATAGGTATCGGTAACATGGGTAAATTCCATGCAAAAAATGCCCTGGAGGGCAAAATAGAGCATGCCGAGCTTTGCGCTGTGTGTGATATATCGCCCGAGGCGTTAAAGTGGTGCGATGAAAATTTAAAGGGAATTAAGCAATTTACATCTGCAAGCGAAATGATAAAGAGCGGTCTTATAGATTCTGTTGTTATAGCAGTTCCCCACTATGACCACGCTCCTCTTGCAATCGAAGCTTTTGAAAACGGCTTAAACGTTTACTGCGAAAAACCCGCAGGTGTTTACACAAAGCAGGTGCTTGAAATGAACGAAGCGGCAAAAAAATCAGGCAAGGTGTTTTCTATGGGCTTTAACCAGAGAACAAGAAACGTACATAATAAAATCCGCGAGCTTGTGCAAAACGGCACGCTCGGTCATATAAAAAAGGTTATCTGGATAATAACAACATGGTACCGTCCGCAGGCATATCACGACAGCAGTGCATGGCGTTCGACATGGAAATATGAAGGCGGCGGAACGATTGTAAACCAAAATCCGCACAATATCGACCTTTTCCAGTGGATGTTCGGTATGCCGGATAAGGTTTTCTGCACAATCGACTACGGAAAGTATTACGATATTGAAGTTGATGACGATGTAAACGCTATATTCCGCTATAACAACGGTACAATCGGAATATACACAACCTCAACCGGCGAAATGCCCGGCACAAACCGCCTTGAAATTTCTGCCGACATGGGCAAACTCGTTTTTGAAGACGGAAAGCTTACATTCTACAGAAATGTTGAGTCTGAGCGTGAATTTAACAAAAACAACACTTCAAGCTTTGCAAGACTTGAAAACTGGAAATGCGAAATTCCCGTTGAGAAAGATACCGTTCAGGAGCACTGCATGCTTATCGATAATTTTGCACAATCCGTTTTATACGGAAAAGATTTAATTGCTCCCGGCGTTGACGGAATAGACGAGCTTACTTTGGCAAACAGCATGTATTATTCCGACTGGCTCGGCGGCAAGTGGATAGAGACTAAAAACTTTGACCACGACGGATTTTACAACGCACTTCAGGAAAAGATTAAAAATTCGACATATGTAAAGAAAACTCATAAAACAACAGCCACAGATATGGGTTCATCATTTAACAAATAAAACTTACACGAGGTGAAAATATATGAAGATGTCGTTTCGCTGGTATGGCGATTCCGATCCCGTAACGCTTGAAAAAATTGCTCAGATTCCCGGAATGTATTCTATAGTTTCGGCTATATATGATGTTGCTGTCGGAGAAGTGTGGAGCGATGAAAAAATTAAAGCGCTTGTTAAAAAAGTAAACGATGCCGGTTTAAAGCTTGACGTTATTGAAAGCGTTCCGGTTCACGAGGATATAAAGCTTGGCAAACCGAGCCGCGAAAGATATATAGAAAATTACTGCACAAACATAAGAAACCTTGCCAAAAACGGCGTTAAAGTTATATGCTACAACTTTATGCCCGTGTTTGACTGGCTTCGAAGCGATTTAAACTACAGACTCAAAGACGGTTCAACCGCGCTCATATTTGACCGCAAAACCGTTGACAGTTTAAATCCTTACACATCTGATTTGTCGCTTCCGGGCTGGGACGCAAGCTATACAAAAGACGGCCTTATTGATCTTTTAAACGAATATAAATCAATTACCGCCGACGACTTATGGGATAATTTTGCATACTTTCTGAAAAAGATTATTCCCGTTTGCGATGAGGTTGACATGAAGATGGCAATTCATCCCGACGATCCGCCGTGGCCCATTTTCGGACTTCCGAGAATTATAACCGGCGAGGAAAGCTATAAAAAAATGATTGAAATCTGCCCAAGCACAAACAACGGTTTCACAATCTGCACAGGCTCGCTCGGCGCAAACCCCGAAAACGACCTTCCCTATCTTATAAGAACATACGGAAAAGACAGAGGTCATTTTATACATATCAGAAACATTAAAATAACAGGCGAAAAATGTTTTGAAGAATCGGCACATCTTTCTTCGTGCGGTTCGCTTGATATGTATGAAATAGTTAAGGCAATGTATGACTGCGGCTGTGACGCTTATGTGCGCCCCGACCACGGAAGAATGATTTGGGGCGAAACCGGCAGACCGGGCTATGGTCTTTTTGACCGCGCTTTGGGCGCAACATATATAAACGGTCTGTGGGAAGCTGTTTGCAAATCAAATAAATAGAAAGGTGTAGAAAAATTATGAAAATAGATCTTACAAACAAAGTTTGCGTTGTAACCGGTGCGGGCGGAGTTTTATGCTCAAAATTTGCCGCTGCTGTTGCAAAAGTTGGCGCAAAGGTAGCAGTTCTGGACTTAAATTATGACGCAGCAAACAAAGTTAAAGAACAAATCTGCGCAGACGGCGGATGTGCAATTGCGGTTAAATGCAATGTTTTAGACAAAGAAAGCCTTGTTGAAGCAAAAAAACAGGTAAATGATTCTCTCGGCAAAATAGATATATTAATAAACGGCGCCGGCGGAAACAATCCGAAAGGTACAACGGATAAAGAGTATTATGAAGAGGGCGATATCGACAGAGACGATATAAAAACCTTTTTTAACCTTGATCCCGACGGCATAAGATTTGTTTTTGACTTAAACTTTTTGGGAACGCTTCTTCCGACACAGGTTTTCGCGTCGGATATGGCAAAAAACAAAGACGGCGTTATACTTAACGTTTCTTCCATGAACGCTTTCACGCCGCTTACAAAAATCCCGGCATACTCCGGAGCAAAAGCTGCCGTTTCAAATTTAACGCAGTGGCTTGCGGTGCATTTTGCAACAAGCGGAATAAGAGTTAATGCAATTGCTCCCGGATTTTTTATAACTGCTCAAAACAAAACACTTCTTTTAAATGAGGACGGTTCTTTTACCGAAAGAAGCAATAAAATTATAAGAAACACTCCCATGGAGCGTTTCGGAAAGCCCGAAGAGCTTATAGGCACGCTTTTATACCTTCTTGACAACAACTTTTCGGCTTTTGTTACAGGCATTGTAGTTCCCGTTGACGGCGGTTTTTCTGCCTACAGCGGAGTTTAATTGATAAAAGCGGCTGCACCCTCTTTAATTATAAAAAATTTTTCCTCACTAATTTTTTACCATTCCTCGCAGCCGCTTACACTTTTATTAGAAAGAAGATGTTAAAATGAGAAAATTTATGGACGAAGACTTTCTTTTATACACTCCAACTGCAAAGAAGCTCTTTTTTGACTATGCAAAGGATTTGCCGATATATGACTATCACTGCCATCTTGATCCGAAAGAGATTTATGAAAACCGCAGATATGAAAATATTACGCAGCTTTGGCTCGGCGGCGACCACTATAAATGGCGCCAAATGCGAATTTGCGGAATAGACGAAAATCTTATTACCGGAAACGCATCCGACCGCGAAAAGTTTTATGCATTTGCAAGCATTATGCCGAAAATCATAGGCAATCCGCTCTATCACTGGGCGCACCTTGAACTGCAAAGATATTTTGACATACACACTCCCCTTTCCCCGGACACGGCAGAGGAAATCTATAATAAAACCGAGCAGCTGCTCAAAGATGATAAATACACATCTCAAAACTTTATCACAATGTCAAACGTTAACGTTGTCTGCACAACGGACGATCCGTCAGACGATTTAAAATATCACAGGCTTATAAAGGACTCCGGCTTTAAAACAAAGGTTTTGCCGACGTTTCGTCCCGACAAAGCTTTAAATATTACACTGCCGACTTTTAAAGCGTATATAAAATCGCTTTCGCCCGATATAAACAGTGCAACGGACGTTTTAAACTACTTATACGAAAGAGCGGATTTCTTTAAAAGCGCCGGCTGCGTGATTTCAGACCACGCGTTTACTCATGTGCCGTACAGCCGCTGCAGCGAAGGAGAAGCAAACGACATATTTTTAAAGAAAATGGCAAACAAGAGCATCACTGCCGATGAAGCCGAAAAATATATGACGTTTATGTTTATCCGTCTTTGCGAAAAGTATTATGATTTAAACTGGGCAGTGCAGATACATATCGGAGCTCTAAGAAACAACAACACAAAAATGTTTGAAAAATTAGGCCCCGACACAGGCTATGACTCCATTTGCGAAACTCACAGCGCCGAGAAACTTTCAAAACTTCTCGACTCATGCGCAAAGATTGACAAGTTGCCGAAAACTATTCTTTATGCGCTTGAACCGGCTGCAAACTATGTTTTGTCGTCTATGATAGGAAACTTTTCAAGCGATATACCCGGAAAAATTCAGTACGGCGCCGCATGGTGGTTCTTTGATCACTATGAAGGCATGATCCGTCATGCAAAGGATTTGGCATCGCTCGGTTCATTCGGCACATTTATAGGTATGCTGACCGATTCGAGAAGTCTTTTGTCATATCCGCGCCATGAATATTTCAGACGAATTATCTGCAATATTATCGGCGACTGGGTTGAAAGCGGACAGTATCCTTATGACGAGAAAGCATTAAAGGATCTTGTTGAGGGAATTTGCTGCAAAAATATTATAAATTATTTAGGATTTTAAGTTTTAAAACAAAAAAGCAAGCCGTGTTTTGGCTTGCTTTTTTGTTTGGTGTCTGAATTTGCGGCAGAACACAGTGTTTTATTTATTCTTAACACCCAATTTTGTAGGGAAAGGGCCCCGCCTTTCCGTTTTCTTTTCATTCAAATTTCATCTGAATTTGCGACAGGGCGGGGCCCCTGCCCTACAGGTAATTATCTAATTTTTCAAACAAAAAATGCGGCACATCTGCGCCGCATTTTTTGTTTTACGTCTTACTTAACTGTCATACTAACCTCATTTGAATAAATTGTCTGTGCGCTGCCTGTGCTGTCGCGGTAGATTACATATGCTTTTGCATACCACGTCTCGCCCGATACAACGCCTTTCTTTCTTACGGTAAACTGTCCGTTTTGAGCCTTGCTCTTTGCAACTGCCTTTATAGGCGCGCTCTCAACGCTCAGCCCCTCAGTTTTACCCATAAGTATACCTGTTTCGATTATTTCGCAGTCAGACGAAATATTTCTTTCTGCAAAGAACGCAATTCTTGTTTCATCTGCCATTACCGGATTTGCCATAACCAAAACATTCTTACTCTCCGCATTTTCGCCGTATACCGCCTCAAGAACGCTGTCGGCCGTTGCATAGAATGAATATTCTTTATCATAGCTTGCAGCCTTGCCGTCCTTTTTCCAGTACGAGAACGTTTTTCCGTCTTTTTCAGCATCTGCAACAACAGTTACCTTGTCGTTATACGAATATGTCTTTTCCTCGCCGTTAACGGTTATTTTGTATGCAGTCTCCTTTTTGCCGAAGCCTGCAAAGTATACCGTGTTTTCACTGACATCTATTCTGTCGCCCGCTTTAAGGCTTGTTTTTTCATTGTTTCCTGTATACCAGCCGGCAAACTCATAACCGTAAACATAAGGATCTTTCGG
>CAKSHP010000015.1 GCA_934457145.1 uncultured Clostridia bacterium
GAATTAGTCGCAACTATGGTGAATGTATTTTCGCCTTCTTTGAGTGTCACGTCTTTGCTCCAATCTCCGTATGAATTGTAGACGGAATTACCGTTTATCGTTACATTTATATTACCGTTGTAATCGTTTACATCTGATACCGTACCTTTGATAGTAACATTCTTTTTGTCAGATGTTTCGGGGCAAGTTGTTATTGTCAATGTTGGTGCTCCAATTTCATATTTAGCAGTAACATTGACCGTTTTTGTCTTTCCCGCGTGTTTTCCCTCAACCACAAAATCTTTGCTACCTTCTGTCTCAAATTTATATATATAATTGCCTTCATACTCGCCGTAATAGTTACTGCTCATTTTTACTGTTTCACCGTTTACCATAACCGTTGTGCCTTCCTCAGCAAGAACATTTATTGTGGCGGTTTTTCCATCTGCGCTGTAAATCACATTCGCCGATATTTGTAAATCTGCATTGATATTTGTCACTGCTTGCTTTGTTGCACGATTTAATAAAACTACCGTTTCTGCTCTCGTTATACCTTGTGTCGGTCCAAAACTTCCGTCAGGATAACCGCTTATTAAGCCTCTTTCGCAAGCAATACTAACATATGGCATCAAACTCGGTGAAATGCTGCTCCCGTCACAAAATTTTCTTCCTGCATAGTTTTTATCATTAGCATCACTATCTGTAAACCCCATCATACGAACTAGCGCAACAGCGATATCTTCTCTTGTTGCATATTCGGTAGGGTGAAATGTTGGAAGTCCGCCGAACGGATTTGCATATCCCGTTAAAAATTCTTTGCACACTTCGACATATGGATATGACCATCTATCCTCAGCAACATCCGCAAATGTAGGTATGACCGGGGTTTCCAAAGCTTGCTTAAATGTTGACACAAGCAATTTACAAAATTCCTCTCTCGTAACACCGGCTTCCGGTCTAAAACTACCATCTCCATATCCCGAAACAATGCCTTCTTGTGCAAAATAATCAATTTGATCTTTAGCCCAATAATTGCTTGGGACATCAATAAATATGACCATATTTCCATCACCGATTATTTGACTTACATTATCCTCTGCCAAGGCAACGCTCTCCCCATATTCATAGCCTACAAAAGTTGTTGTAGTAAACAACAATACCGCCAACACTGTTAGCATACTAAAAATTTTTTTTACACTCATTGTAATACCTCCATTTTTACATAAAAATATTTCAGTTTATAAATAATACTTACTACAGCCCCCTTTACAAAATAATATATAACTTTTCCATCAAAAAACACATAATTACAGCCAACAAATATAATAATTAAAAGCTTTCTTTCATTTGTCCTTAAACAAGGTATTTAAAGACATAATCCCTAAATACCTTGATACAACGGCTTGTTTTGCAATTTGTGACTAAAAATTATGACGGAAAATAATTATTTATCAAAAATTTTTTCAAGCTTATTCATTTCGTTTCGCTTATGCTCTTTTAATGAGTGTGCATATAAATCAAGAGTTATGCCGACGGATGAATGGCCGAGAATTTCCGAAAGCGTTTTATAGTCCATTCCGACTTCTAACGCCCTTGTCGAAAATGTATGGCGAAGCGCATGGTACTTAATATCCGGCAACTCCGCTCTTTGCAAAAGCTTTTTAAAATGCCGCCTGTAAGTGCGGATTTGAACAGGTTTGTTTTTCTTGGATAAAACACATTCGCAGACATGCGGAATTTCTTTAAGCTTATCTGCAAGAACAGCCGGCATGGGTATTTCGCGCTTTGAACTTTTGCTTTTCGGCGCAATTGTTTCAACACCGTTTTCGGTTCGTGCCTGTGTTCCGTTTACGGTTAAGGTTGAT
This sequence comes from uncultured Clostridia bacterium, assembly GCA_934457145.1. Taxonomy (GTDB): domain Bacteria; phylum Bacillota; class Clostridia; order UBA1381; family UMGS1253; genus CAKSHP01. The sequence continues at coordinate 1,845 of CAKSHP010000015.1, forward strand.
TCTTCAAAATTGATATCCGTCCACTTTAACGCACAAACCTCACCGATACGAAGCCCGGCATACAGACAAATCCATATACCGATGTCAAACGGCGTTTTTAACACATTTTCAAGGCTTTTTTGCTCATTCACGGTCAGGACTTGAACAATGGATTTTGTTTTTTTCGGAAGCTTTACCTTATCCCACACATTCAAAACCAAGCCTTTATCCTCTGCACATGAAAGGGCTGATCTTAGCACGCTGAATATGCTTTTAACTGTTGCCGCCGACAAATTCAAACTGTTTACAAAACCTTGCAAAATATCGCCGTTCAGCTTTTTCAGCGGTATTTTTCCCAAATTCGGATTTATACAATTATCGATATGGCATTTATAAATCTGCTTTGTTGTGGATTTTAATGTCCCTTGCGATTTTAACCAACATTTGAGCCACTCCGAAAGCAAGGTATTTTTGTTTTGCCGCACCGGTTTTTCGGTTTTGTATTTTGCAAGAAGTTCTTTAACAGCTAAATAATTTCTTGAATATACATAGCCGTAAACGGCTTTGCCGGAAATGTCATAATACTTTACATAGCGCCCCTCATAGCGTCCGTCTTTTCGTTTGTAGATATTTTCGCCCCTACGAGCCATAAAACCAACTCCTCTTTTGACTATATTTTTGACGGAAAATCAAGAATTTTTTTATTGTGCATTTTGTAGAAAATGCCGCCCGGTCCTTGATTTTAAACCAATCGTATGATATAATAAAATATATTGATGTATACTGTCAAGAAACCGTAATAGCCGTAAAACCCGGTAATAACGCTGGTTTTTGCATATGTCCTTAAATACCTTGTTTAAGGACCAAAAATATAAAGCAGTTTTCTTAAAAATGTTTATTTCCAGGCTTAATAATTTCTTTTGTTCATGCGCACAATTGTGTCATAATAAAAATCATCCGGCATTTCTTTCTTCATAATCACTATACAATCCGTTTTCGCATACATTTTAACCCACGAAAAACCGACACATAAAAATTATTTAACAAAAGTGCTTTACAAAAACCGCCGTTTGTGGTTTAATATATTGTAGCGTTACAAATTTCGGAGGCGATACGTTTTGAATAAAAAGGATAAAAAAAATAAGTTAGACGCAAAAAGCCTGTGCTATTTAATATTTATGGGCGCAACAATAGTTTCGTTTTTTTACGCTCCCATCATCGGACTTGTGCTGCTTTCAATAGGTATAATTATTCTTCTTTTTATAAACCGCGCAAATCTTTTTATGCTTGCCGGATTAAAGCAGTATAACAAAAAAAATATTTCAAAGGCTTTAAAGCTTTTAAAAACCGCTCACATGTCAACTGCCGGAAAAATGAACAATTCATATAACTATGCATACATACTTTTGCGCGAGGGCCGTATAGACGATGCAAAAACTGCAATAAAATATGCGCTTCTGCGCCCGAACGTTTCCGATGCCGAAACATATCAGGGCAAAGAAATTCTTTCTATGATATACTACCGCCAGGGGCAGTATAACAAAGCGACCGATGCAATGCAGTCTGTGTTTGAGCATTATAAAAACTCAAACGTTTACGGCGCTCTCGGATATTATAAAATTCTTGCAAAAGCTCCCGATGCGGAGGAGTTTGCCCTCGAAGCATACGACTATAATAAAACCGACAAAGTAATTTTAGATAACCTCGTTCAGCTCTACTATGAAAAAGGCGATTACGAAACCGCAAAAAAATATTCCGACGAGGCAATCAAAGCCGAACATACCGGAATTGAAACCTATTATCACGCAGGGCTTGTTTTAAAGGCATTAAACAACAAAGCCGAAGCAATCAACAACTTCAAAAAGGCTCTGTCTTTCACTCCGTCGTTTTTAACAACCGTTACGACCGATGAAATCGAAAGACAAATTATGCTTTGCGAAAATGAATAGTTTTATAAAATGCGAATAATTTATTTAATTAATAAACATAATAAAGGAGATTTTAACCATGGCAATCAACAAAACAAACAATGTAGTTATCAGCACCGAATACGGCGATATAAAAATCACTCTCTCGCCCGAAGCCGCACCCATCACCGTTGAAAACTTTAAACGTCTTGTCGGCAACGGCTTTTATGACGGTCTCACCTTTCACAGAATTATCGACGGCTTTATGATTCAGGGCGGCGATCCCACCGGCACAGGCATGGGCGGCAGCGATGAAAAAATAAAAGGCGAATTTGCCTCAAACGGCGTAAACAATCCTTTAAAACACACCAGAGGCACAATATCCATGGCAAGAAGCATGATGAAAAACTCGGCAAGCAGCCAGTTCTTTATTATGCATGAAGACGCTCCGCACTTAGACGGAGAGTATGCCGCATTCGGAAGAGTTACAAGCGGTATAGAGGTTGTTGATGAAATTGTTAAAAATGCTGTAACAGAAGACGCAAACGGCACCGTACTTGCCGAAAATCAACCAAAAATTCTGAAAATTTTCTTTGAATAAAAATTTTTTTGGCAGATAATTAAATTTTTAACAAAAAAGGCTTGTAAAATTTTTTGAAATGTTGTAAAATAGTATTTGGATTTATACAGTTTGAAATTTTCCGCTTTTAATCCGGCGGAAAAATAAATAATTTAGGAGGCACATTAATTATGTCAGTAAAAGTTGCTATTAATGGTTTTGGTCGTATCGGTCGTCTTGCATTCAGACAGATGTTTGGTGCAGAGGGTTATGATGTTGTTGCTATCAACGACTTAACAAGCCCGAAAATGCTTGCTCATTTGTTAAAGTATGATTCTTCTCAAGGTAAATATGCTTTAGCTGATAAAGTAACAGCAGGCGAAGATTCTATCACAGTTGACGGCAAAGAAATTAAAATCTATGCTTTCCCGGATGCAAACAACTGCCCCTGGGGTGATTTGGATGTAGACGTTGTATTGGAATGCTCAGGTTTTTATACTTCCAAAGCAAAAGCTCAGGCTCATATCAATGCCGGCGCTAAAAAGGTTGTTATTTCTGCTCCCGCAGGCAACGACCTCCCCACTATCGTTTACAATGTAAACCACAATACTTTAAAAGCAGATGATACAATCATTTCTGCTGCATCCTGCACAACAAACTGCTTGGCTCCTATGGCTGACGCTCTTAACAAGTACGCAGCAATCCAGTCCGGTATTATGTGCACAATTCACGCTTACACAGGCGATCAGATGACACTTGACGGTCCTCAGAGAAAAGGCGATTTGAGAAGATCAAGAGCTGCTGCTGTTAACATTGTTCCTAACTCAACAGGTGCTGCAAAAGCTATCGGTCTTGTTATTCCCGAACTCAACGGTAAGTTGATCGGCGCTGCTCAGCGTGTTCCCACACCTACAGGTTCAACAACAATCCTCACAGCTGTTGTTAAAGGTAGCGATGTAACAAAAGAAGGTATCAATGCTGCAATGAAAGCTGCTGCAAATGAATCTTTCGGTTACAATGAAGATGAAATCGTTTCTTCTGATATCGTTGGTATGAGATTTGGTTCTTTGTTTGATGCAACTCAGACATTGGTAGCTGAAATCGGCGACGGTCTTTATGAAGTACAAGTTGTTTCCTGGTATGATAACGAAAATTCATACACAAGCCAGATGGTTAGAACAATCAAATATTTTGCAGAACTTGCATAATTTAATTGTTTATTTCAAAGAAGCTTCGCAAATGCGCGAAGCTTCTTTTTTTGTGTGTTTTTATTAAGTCAATCCCTTTTATCCTAACGGGTATTTTACACAGCATTACAAAAAAATCTGCCTTTTTAAACCACATCGGGACTTTGCTCTATAACAACTTATGCAAAACATTTTTGCCCGCAGGCAAATTTCTATCAAAAAAAACGCTGCGTGCTTTTGGCACACAGCGTTTTTATCTTAAACATTATCCTAAAATGGAAACCTCTGTTTCTTTATCAAACAAATGAATCTTATTTGGATCAAGCGCAACCTGCATAATATCGCCGGTCTTTGCTGTTGAACGCGGGTTTACTCTTGCAGTAAACGGCGAACCTTCAATTGTGAGATACAAATATGTTTCAGCACCCATCATCTCGGTAATTTCAACCTTAGCTGAAATTGTGCTTGCCGGGTTTGCGGAAATAAATGCTTCTTCATCATGAATGTTTTCAGGACGAATACCCATTATAACTTCTCTGCCTATATAGCTCTTGTCAAGCGATGCTGCTTTTCCTGCCGGCAAAACAATCTTGGATTTGCCGAATACCAAAGCAACTTCTCCCTGACCTTCGTTTTCAACCTTAACTGTAGCAAAGTTCATCTGCGGGCTTCCGATAAATCCTGCAACAAACACATTGCACGGATTTGAATAAAGGTTTGCCGGAGAATCAACCTGCTGAATAATACCGTCTTTCATAACAACAATACGGCTGCCCATTGTCATAGCTTCTGTCTGGTCATGCGTAACGTATATAAATGTTGTCTGCAATTTGTGGTGGAGCTTGCCTATTTCCGTTCTCATCTGAACACGAAGCTTAGCATCAAGGTTTGAAAGCGGTTCGTCCATCAAGAACACCTTCGGCTCACGCACGATAGCACGTCCCAATGCAACACGCTGTCTCTGACCGCCTGAAAGCGCTCTCGGTTTTCTGTCGAGCAAATGCTCAATTCCCAAAATTCCCGCAGCTTCCTGAACACGTCTTTTGATTTCATCTTTAGGAGTTTTTCTGAGCTTAAGACCGAACGCCATATTTTCAAAAACTGTCATATGCGGATAGAGCGCATAGTTTTGGAAAACCATTGCAATATCTCTGTCTCTTGCCGAAACTTCGTTTACCAATCTTCCGTCTATGTAAAGTTCACCGTCGCTGATTTCCTCAAGACCTGCTATCATTCTCAGCGTAGTTGATTTACCGCATCCCGAAGGACCTACCAAAATAATAAATTCCTTATCTGCAATTTCCAAATTGAAATCGCTAACGGCAACAACGCCGCCGGCATATCTTTTATATATGCCTCTCAAACTTAAATCTGCCACTTTTAATTAACCCCTTTCTTGCCTTTTCGCAAGTTATTTTTCTCAATCGGACACATATTTTTTTATCCGAATTTTTCTACACTCACAGCGCCGGGCAATTATATTTCAAATATATTGCCTGCGCTATTAACACTATAGTACTATTATACCACATATTTTTTCAAATTCATAGAGACTGTTTTAATAAAATTTCACCTCGTTTTTTAGTAAAAATGCACAACGCCAAGAAACGCTGTGCATTTTTTAATGTTTTATAACATTTTATTCGTTTTTGTTTTTTGCCTTTTCCATAACTTTTTCAACAACATTTGCCGGCGCCTCTTCATAGCGCACAAAATCAAAGCTAAATGTTCCTCTTCCCTGTGTCATGGAACGCAAATCGGTTGCATATTTAAACATTTCCGCAATCGGCACTTCTGCCTCAACGCTTCCTGTGCCCATTCCCAAAATTCTTCCGCGGCGTTTGTTTATATCTCCTATAACATCGCCCATCAAAGCTTCGGGAACATGAACTTCCAGATAGCCTATAGGCTCTAAAAGCACCGGATGCGCCTGAGCAAGACCGTTTTTAAATGCAATCGACGCTGCCACTTTAAACGCCATTTCCGATGAATCAACCGGATGGTATGAGCCGTCAAGCAATGTTGCCTTTAATCCAACAACCGGATAACCTGCAAGCACACCGTGTTCCATACACTCTTTTATTCCCTTTTCCACTGCCGGGAAATAGTTTTTAGGCACGCTGCCGCCGAAAACGCTTTCGCAAAACTCAAATCCGTCGCCCTCAGCCGGTTCAAATTCCATCACAACATGACCGTACTGCCCATGTCCTCCGGACTGCTTTTTATGTTTGCCTTCAACCTTGGCTTTTCCGCGTATAGCTTCTCTGTAAGCAACAATAGGTTCTTCCAAACGAACGTCAACCCCGAATTTGGTTTTAAGCTTGCTTTTTATAATATCAAGATGCTGTTCGCCCTGACCCGAAATAATCATCTGATGCGTTTCAGTATTATTTGAAACAGTAAAAGTCGGATCTTCCTCGCGCAGCTTTGCAAGTCCCGAGCTTATCTTTTCTTCGTCGCCTTTTGCCACAGGCACAACGGCAAATGATATAACAGGCTTGGGATATTCGATTTTTTCAAGTATGATATCTTTTCCGCAACCGCAAAGCGTGTCTCCCGTTGACGTATAGGCAAGCTTTGTAACAGCGCCGATATCTCCCGCGCCGACAACGCCGGCATCCGTTTGTTTCTTTCCCGTAAGCGTGTAAATTCTTCCGATTTTTTCATCTTTCATTTTAACCGAGTTGTAAACGGTTGAGTCGCTTTTAATTTTGCCCGACATCACGCGAAATATCGACAGCTTTCCGACATAAGGGTCAACAACCGTTTTAAACACAATTGCGGCCAGCGCATCGTTTTCGTCCGGTTTTATATCTATTTTCTCGCCCTTGCTGTCTTCTGCGATAATTTCTCTTTCCAAAGGACTTTCCATATATTTAACAATGCCGTTTAAATAGGTTTCTATTCCGGCGCCGCATGAAAGCTCTCCTGCAAACACAGGTATTATAACGCTGTCGTGTATACCTTTTTTTATGCCTTTTTCAATTTCTTCTTTTGTAAACGGCTGACCGTCAAAATATTTTTCCAATAAAGCTTCGTCGGTTTCTGCAATCTGTTCAAACAACGCTTCTCTTATTGATGCAATCTTTTCTTTCAGATTGTCCGGCACCGGCGCGCTTTTGCATTTGAAATTATCATATATGTATGCAACTTCATCCACCGTATCAACCATACCGAGAGTTTTTCCGTTTTCTATAATCGGATACGCAAAAGGAACTATTGCCGTTCCGAAACGGCTTTTAATCTGTTCCAAAACGCCGTCATAGTCGGAATGTTCGTTTTCAAGCTTTGTAACAAACATTGATATAGGAAGCTTTTTTAAAGCGGCATACCTGAAAGCTTTTTCAGTTCCTACACCCACTCCCGATTTTCCGCTGACCAAAATCGTGACATTGTCGGCGCCGCTCATTCCCTCGCGCATACCGCCTTCAAAGTCAAAGTATCCGGGAGTGTCTATAATATTTATTTTGCAGCCTTTCCAGCTAACCGGCGCCACCGAAGTTGATATTGAACAGTTGCGCTTTGCTTCCTCCGGATCATAGTCCGAAACAGTGTTGCCGTCTGCAACGTTTCCCATTTTGGTTATTGCTCCGCTGTGATAAAGCATTGCTTCACACAATGTTGTCTTTCCCGACCTGCCATGTCCCGCAAGGCAAACGTTGCGCAGCTTTTCTACTGTAATTTCACTCATAATACCACTACCTCCCATTAATTTATATATTTTAATATTACATTTTATTATTTCATATTCAGACTGTATTTTGATATATTCTATAATTATTTACCGTTTTCCTACCTAAATTTTTAACAATAAAAATATATTTTTTTATGCACTTTTTACAAAAAAGTTTATTCAGGACTTTACTTTTGCATTTTGTTCGTTTTTTATTTTTTTATTAAAAATTTTGTGTTTTTTTTAGCTTTATTTGTTGCTTTTGTATATATTTTTTTATTCTTAGCTTTGTCTTTACCGGTCTTAAAGTAAATAATTTTAAAAATGATTGATAATGCTATTTAAAAGTGCTACAATTGAGTTTGCAAAAAAAATCTTGATTAATCTAAAATTTTTATTACAAGGAGAGACAGAATTTGAAGATTATTATTGTCGGCTGCGGAAAAGTTGGAACAACAATCGCAGAACAGCTTGCCTCAGAAAATCATGATATAGTTATTATTGACACGGATGCCGAACATCTTGAAGAGTTAAACACCAACCTTGATGTTATGTGCGTTGAAGGTCACGGCGAAGACGCTTCCGTTTTAAAAGAAGCGGGCGTTGAAAGCTGTAATCTTTTAATAGCTATGATGCGTTCGGACGAATTAAACCTGCTCACCTGTCTCATAGCAAAGAAATTAGGTGCAAAAAACACCATTGCCCGAGTCAGAAATCCTATATATACAAACGGTATAAACCTTATAAAGGACGATTTGGGACTGAGCATGTATATAAATCCCGAACTTGCCGCCGCAAACGAAATTTCAAGGCTTATCCGCTTTCCTTCCGCGATAAAGGTTGAAACATTTGCAAAAGGCAGAGTTGAGATTTTAAAATATAAAATTCCCGACAATTCAATTTTAAACGACATACGCATCCATCAGCTGAAAACACACATAAAAACTTCTGTTTTCATATGCGCTGTTGAACGCGGAAACGATGTTTTCGTGCCTACCGGTGATTTTATTTTACACTCGGGAGACATAATATCGTTTGTTGCTCCGATACCCGTCGCAAACGAATTTTTCTCAAAACTCGGCGTGATAAACTCAAAGGTTAAAAATATTGTTATAATAGGCGGCGGCAGACTCACCTATTATCTTACCAAAAACCTTTTGGAATCAGGTCTTAACGTTAAAATAATAGAAATTGACAAGCACCGCTGCGAAGAGCTAAGCGAGCTTTTCAGCGATGCAATAATCATTCACGGCGACGGAACCAATAACCATCTTCTCCATGAAGAGCACATAGAAGACGCCGACGCTGTTTTAACGCTTACAGGTGTTGACGAGCAGAATGTTCTTATGTCGATATATGCATCTCAGCATGTACCGAATGCGAAAATAATTACAAAAATAAAACACTTTGATTTCGACGATATTTTAAAGGGAATGTCTATCGGAAGCATTGTTTATCCCAAGCATATAACGGCAGACTACATCATAAGATATGTTCGCGTTATGCAAAATTCGCTCGGTTCAAATATGGAATCGCTTCATAAGATTGTAGACAACCGCGTTGAAGCGCTTGAGTTTCGCATCCGCCAGTACACTCCGCTTATCGGCATAAAATTTGCGGACTTAAATATTAAAAAAGGAACTCTTATCGCCTGCATCACCAGACACGGCGTTACCTTCTCGCCCGGAGGAAATGACTGCATAAATGTCGGCGATACGGTAATTGTTGTTACAACGCACAAAGGTATAAGCATGCTCGAACAAATACTTGAAAACAATCCGGAGGACTAAATGAATTACAAATTAGTATTAAAATTAAACGGCTATATTCTCATGTTTGACGCCGTGTTTATGATTATTCCGATTATATGCGCCGTTATTTACAAAGAAAGCGCCGGTTTTGCATTTTTGCCGGCTATGGCAATAATGGCGGTTATCGGCGCCGCTTTAGCATTTCTTTTAAAGCCGAAAAACAAAGACCTTTATGCAAGAGACGGCTTTGCGACCGTTGCAATAGCATGGATAATAATGAGCTTTATGAGCAGTCTGCCGTTTTTCTTTTCAAAAGAAATTCCAAATCTTATAGACTGCTTTTTTGAAACCGCCTCCGGCTACACCACCACCGGTGCAACCATTTTAACCAACGTTGAAAAATTAAGCAAATGTATGCTGCTTTGGCGCAGTTTCACGCACTGGATAGGCGGTATGGGCGTTTTGGTGTTTATGCTTGCTTTTGCGCCCCTTGCCGGTGCACATAATATTCAGCTTATGCGCGCCGAATCTCCGGGTCCTAAGGTTGAAAAACTTGTTCCGAAAACCAACGCAACAGCAAAAGTGTTATACGGAATGTATATATTTTTAACGTTTCTTCAGTTTGTTTTGCTGCTTTTGGCAAAAATGCCTGTGTTTGATGCGCTTGCAACCGCTTTCGGTACTGCCGGAACAGGCGGATTCGGCATAAAAAACGACAGTATGGCAAGCTACAGTTTCGCATGCCAAACCATCGTTACGGTGTTTATGTTGCTTTTTGCCGTGAACTTTAATATATATTTTCTTTTAATATTCCGAAAATTCAAAGCAGTGTGGAAAAATGAAGAGCTTCGCATGTTTGTGTGCGTGGTTGCTTTGGCAATAGTTTTGATAACTGCAAACAATTTCGGGCTTTTTGATTCACTCTACACCGCCTTTCACCACAGTGCGTTCACAGTTGCCTCAATTGTTTCGACAACCGGTTTTGCAACGGTTGACTTTAATCTTTGGCCGGAGTTTTCAAAATTTATACTTTTTGCTTTGATGTTTATGGGCGGCTGCGCAGGTTCAACAGGCGGCGGCATAAAAGTTTCAAGAATTTTAATAATGCTTAAGTTTTTGAAAAAGGATCTTTTGTCGCTAATTCATCCGAGAAGTATAAACACAATAAGCATGAACGGCAAAAAAATAGAAGATGAAACAATAAAGAAAATTAATTCCTATTTAATATGCTACATTGCCATTTTGTTTTTCTCAATAGCAATAACCGCGCTTGACAATTTTGGCTTTGAAACAACAATTACCGCCGCGGTAACAACTATTAACAATGTCGGCCCCGGATTTGCAGGTGTCGGCCCTGTTGAAAACTTTTCAAATTTTTCATATCTTTCAAAAATTGTGCTTTCATTTAACATGATATTCGGCAGACTTGAAATTTTCCCGCTGATTATCCTGTTTATGTCACACACATGGAAAAAATATTAACATTAAAGGCGATGTAAAAAAATTTAAAACGCACAAAAGGATAAAAAGTCACAAATTACACGAAACACAAATGCCGCAGTTCGGTTTTGTTAATTATAAAAACTGTTTAAAAAGTCAATCAGCTTTTTAAACAGTTTCTTTTTACATCAAAAATATATAATTTCTATAGAAATTATGTTGTAATTTGTATAAATATATGTTATTATAGTATTGGGAGGGATATTATGAAAGTGTCAACAAAAAGCAAAAACGCAGTTGCCATAGTTTCATACCTGGCATGTTTTAAAGAAAACACACTCGTTTCCATGACGCAACTGCAAAACGATTTAAATATTTCAAAAATGTATATGGCGCAGATTATGCTGCTGCTTCAAAAGTCCGGCATTATTTCGTCCAAAAAAGGCTCGGGCGGAGGATATTTTATTCCTGACAGCGCAGATATTGTTTCTCTTACCGTGGGCGATATATGCCGCAGCGTTGAAAAGGATATGTACATTACCGAATGTGTTTTTGATCCGCAGAATTGCTTTTTAAAAAAAGACGCGCTCTCATGTCCTGCAAGAAACATTATGTGCGACATTTCAGACGCCGTTTTTGATGTTTTGGACAGCTACTATATAACCGATATTGCCGATCTTTTAAAAAGCAGTAACATTGTTAAAATATCAGATTTATCAAAAAAGGAGGATGCTGAAAATGAAACTGTCGGTAAAAAGCAAGTATGGAATTCTTGGCTTGACTGAAATATGCGCCGAAAACGGCGGCGGTTTAAGTGCAAAAAGCATTTCCCAAAAACATAATCTGTCCGAAAAATTTTTAGAACCTGCCCTCTCCGATTTAAAGAAAAGCGGTTTGCTTATTTCAAAGCCCGGCAAAAACGGCGGCTGCCGTGCCGCAAAAAAGCCTTCAGATATTTCGGCATTTGACGTTATAGACTGCCTTGAGGGCGATTATAAAATTGCCTTCCCCGATTTTGACGAAAGCGCAGTTAAGGACTTTATATTTGAAAACGTCTGGAAAAAAATAAACGACGATATCAAAAAGCAATTAAAGCTTATACATTTTTAGGCGAAAGGAAGATTACCGTGGCTGAAATTTCTGAAAAACTCTTTTTGTTAAAAGACGAAAAATACAAGGCGTTTCATGCAAAACTTATTCCGAATATAAACCCGGATTTAATTATAGGCGTCCGCACACCGGAGCTTAGAAAATTTGCAAAATCATTTTTTAACTCCGGCAGTTACGAAAGCTTTTTAGACTCCCTTCCCCACACATACTACGAAGAAAACAATCTTCACGCTTTCTTAATCGAGCAGATAAAGGATTTTGACAAAGCGATATACGAAACAGAAAAATTTTTGCCTTATATAGACAACTGGGCAACAAGCGACATGTTTTTACCGAGCGTATTTAAAAAAAATACCGGCATTCTTATAAATCATATAAAACAATACATAAAATCCGATAAAACCTACACTGTCCGATACGGCATCGGTCTTTTACTTAAACTTTACTTAGATGAGCCTTATTTTGATAAGTCGTATCCCGATATGGTTTCAAAAATCAAATCAAATGAATATTATATAAATATGATGATTGCATGGTATTTTGCCACCGCACTTTGCAAACAATATGATTGTGCGGTTAAATATCTTCAAAATAACGCGCTTGACATATGGACTCATAACAAAACCATACAAAAAGCCTGTGAAAGCCGCCTTATCGGCTGTGATATAAAAAAATATCTTAAAACGCTTAAAAACGATCTTAATACTAAAAAAGCAAGCGCTTTACGAAAATAGCGCTCGCTTTTTTAGTATTTCTATATTATTAATCAACAATAACTTCTATGCTGTTTTTCTTTTTAAACACGCTCTGACCATACTCACCGCTGTATCTCCATGACTTTTTTTGTTTTCCCGAAAGATTAAACTCGTGCTTAGTTGTTTTTCCGTTGACCGTAACTTCAATGTCATAATTTCCGTAAAAGCCTTTAAATATTGCAGAGCCGTATTCATTTGTGCGTGTTTCGCCTTCTGTGTGCCACTGTTTTTCAAACAAGTCTTTTATCACATAATATGCCGGCTTTGGCGTAAAGTCGTATCTGATAAGACCGCCGTGGAAATAGTTTTCCCCGGCTTTCATATCGCCCTGCGGTGCAAATGCGGCAAATCCGTCAACCAAATTCCAATAAATCACAGCCTCCATTGAAGAATGACTAAACCACATGGAATATAAATTTTTAACAACCTCTGCCTGAATATCTTCGTCAATTTGATCATATGAGAAATTGGAAATTGTTATTTCTGTTATCTGCATCGGAAGCTTGAAATCCGCGTAACGATCCAAAACCATATACACGTTTTCGGGGTTATATAAGTAATCCGTTTCCTTTTTTTCATCCTCCAAACGGTTAAACATATGATACTGCATACCGATAGCATCGATTTTGTGTCCGCTTCTTAAAGCCCTTTCAATCTGCATATAATAAGGGCTTCTGTTTCCCATAAACAGCTTCGACCAAACGTGCGCCGCTTCGTTTATTATAAGCTCGTTTGAATTAAAATATTTTCTTGCAGTATCAAAGCTCCATTCAACCATATCCTCGGTATCCCAAAGAGCCGTCCTGCCGGAATTGCAAAGGGTTTCATTTATAACCTCCCAGCCGTTAATTCTGCCTTTAAATCTTTCGGCAAGCTCGCTCATGCGCTTTTCATAATAATATTTTATCTCATAAACGTCTTTATCGGCAAGCCATTCCGGTGTCCACGGATCATAAACCAAACAGTGTGCCTTTGGGGTTATATTATTATTTTCGCAATACTCTAAACAAAGCTCGGGCGTCGGACGGCGATATACCTTACAGCTGTTTTTATCATATCTCGGCTTTCCTTTTTCGGGTTCCAAGTCGTTCCAGTAAAAAGGAAGAGTTGCCATGTTAAACGTATCGGCAAAAAGCTTTTTATATTTTTCGTTTTGCTCTGCTTTGTTAAATTCATCTAACATAAACAAATTTGCGCCGTATTTAAATTCGTGATCCTTTTGCACAAATTTTATATTTGCATTCTTTATGGGATTTGCGTTTTTATCTTTAACATAAACCGTGCCGAAACCTTTGCGGTTTTCCTCAATACCGCTTTTTATGCGTTCGTTCATATAATCTTTTTGCTCTCTGAAATGCCTTAAAACATATTCTTCTCTTTTCATTTCACCGCTTCCTTTCAAATTTAAATCATATAATTGAATTTTATCAGATGTTTTTTTCAATGTCTACAAATATATTACGAAAATTTTTACATATATTCAGTTTTTTGTTGAAACTTATCTTCTGTTATGTTATACTTAGTTTAATAAAATTTTTATTATGAGAAAGGATATGAAATATATGTTTTTAAAAAAAGCAAAAGATCCTGACTTTTGGCGCACCGTCCGCACGGACAGCCGCTACCGTTTTTTTATAGACGATCTTTTAAATCTCTATGAAACCTACGGAAAAGATGAAATAAAGGATATAAACTATGATGCCTTTATGACCTATCACAAAACCGGCAGCCGAAACGAATTTGAATACGGCTATTATTTTCCCCGCCGTCTGCGCCTTAATGCCTGCGCAATTTTATCTCTTATATATCCTGATAACGAAGAATATTTTTCAAATCTTCAAAACACAATCTGGGCAATATGCAACGAATACTGCTGGTCGCTGCCAAACCACACGCAAAACTCCGAATTTACCTATAATGACTGCTATATTGATTTATTTGCCGCGGAAACAGGCTATGCCTTAAGCGAAATACGCTATCTTCTGGGCGATCGCATGAGCATTTTAATGAACAATCGTATTCACGCGGAAATCGAAAAAAGAATCATAAAATCATTTATAAACAATACATATAATTTTGAAAGAGCAACAAACAACTGGGCTTCGGTTTGCGCTTCAAGCGTTGGGTGCACATTTATGTATGAGCGTCCCGATTTGTTTGAAAGTATAAAACCGAGGCTCAACAGCGCGTTTAAATGTTTTCTTTCAAGTTTTTACGGCGACGGCGTTTGCCGCGAAGGAATAGGCTACTGGGACTACGGTTTCGGATTTTACACCTGTTATGCTCAGATGTTATACGAATTCACAAAAGGCGAAATAAACCTTTTTGATAATGATAAAATTAAAAAAATTGCCGAATTTCCCTCATATGTATTTTTAAGCGGTGGCGCAACAATAAGCTTTGCCGACGGCTCAAAAGACGGCAAAATCTCTTACGGTATATATGGTATGCTCAAAAATGTATACGGCGACATGATAGAAACAATGCAAAAAGATCATTATTATATAGGCGATCACTGCGGGCGCTGGTGTCTTCATATCCGCGCAATAGTTTTCTACAATCCCAACACCGATTTTTCATCGCCGGAAGTTTTGGACAAAACCTATTATTTAAAAGACTCTGCATGGTTTGCAAAAAAGAATAAAAACTACGGCTTTGCAGCCAAAGGCGGAGACAACAACGAACCTCATAACCACAACGATTTAGGCTCGTTCATCTTTTGCACAAACGGGCGCCATGTTCTTTGCGATATAGGCTGCGGTGAGTACACAAAAGACTATTTTGGCGACAAACGCTATACAATTTTTTGCAACCGCTCTTTAGGTCATAACGTTGCTTTTATAGACGGCAAAGAACAATGCGCCGGCAAAGAGTTTACGGCAAAAATGACTTATGATAATAATATTTTATCCATTGACATGATAAATGCATATCCCAAATGCAGCGTAACAAAGCTTGTTCGCAGCTTTGAATTTTTTGAAAGCAAAGTAGTCCTTTCGGATTTATATGAGTTTTCATCGCCGTGCCCCGTAAGCGAGCGTTTTGTAACATATATTAAACCTGAGGTTTTGGAAAACAAAATAGTTTTGGAGGATACAACCCTCGTTTTTGACAATAAAAACTGGAACGTAAAAATCGGAAGCGAAATAAATATCGCTCATTTAAACAGCGTAAAAGAAACAATCTACACAATTGATTTCACGCCTGCTAATAAAACTTTCTCAGAGTTTAAAATGGAGATCTGCATATGAAAAATCCGTTTATTTATTCTATAGATAATAAACGATATCACACGCTGAATTATCATTTTTTAAAAACCTTTGGCAAAAAGCTGTATAAAGCCTCTGTTGACGCCGGGTTTTCATGCCCCAATATTGACGGCACCGTTTCGCACGGCGGGTGCAGCTTTTGCCTTGGCGGTTCGGGATTTTTTTGTAAAAAAGCTCTGTCCGTTACCGAACAGCTTGCCTCAGAAAGCTGCCGGATAGAAAAAAAGCATGGCATAAATGCGCCTGTTATCGCATATTTTCAGGCGCACACAAATACCTATGCACCGCTTAAAGTTCTTAAAGAAAAATACGAAGAAGCGCTTTCATTTAAAAATGTGTGCGGTATTTCAATTGCCACAAGAGCCGACTGTCTTGAAGATGATAAGATAGAATATCTGTCATCTCTTTCAAGAAAAACTTATCTGACAGTTGAGCTGGGACTGCAAACCGCAAACGATAAAACCGCAAAACAATTTAACCGCGGCTATGATTTCGGCGTTTTTGAAAATGCATTAAAAAAACTGCAATCATGCGGCATACGCACCTGTGTTCACATAATAAACGGACTTTGCGGCGAAGATGAAAATGATATGCTAAACACTGCAAAAACTCTCGGCGCGCTTATGCCAAATGCCGTTAAGATATCGCTTTTATATGTTCTTAAAAACACAGGTTATGAATCTCTTTACCAAAAAAAGCTCTACACCCCCTTAAGCTTTGATGAATATATAGATATAACCTGCCGCCAGCTTACATATCTTCCGCCAAACTGCGTTATAGAGCGCATAACCGGCGACGGTATAGCAGATTCTTTGATTGCTCCGCTGTGGAGCAAAAACAAAATCGCCGTGCTCGGAGGAATTGATAAACATATGGCAGAGCTTGATATTTATCAGGGCTGTAAAATAAATTAAGAAAGGTTACCCTATATGGAAAATATACTTGTAAGCGCTTGTTTGTTAGGAGTTTGCTGCCGTTACGACGGCTCGGCAAAGCCAAATGAAAATGTTATAAAATTAAAAGAAAAATATAATTTAATTCCCGTTTGTCCCGAGGTTTTGGGCGGGCTTAAAATTCCTCATCCGCCCTCTGAAATACAAAACGAAAAAGTTATTTCAAAAAACGGCGAAGACGTAACTAAATATTTTAAATGCGGGGCAGAAAAAGTTTTGGAAACCGCGTTTAAAAACAATTGCAAAAAAGCGGTTTTAAAAAGCAAAAGCCCGTCATGCGGCACAGATTTTGTCTATGACGGCACATTTTGCGGAAAACTGATAAAAGGCACGGGAGTTACCGCAAAGCTTCTTTTAAAGCATAATATTAAACTGACGGATGAAAATAACCTTTCAAACCTTTAATAAAAAATGCAAAAAAGCGCAAAAACATAACGCAAATTATTTTTTTCAACCTGAAAAGGCGCGGGGCAAAAATGAAACCTTTTGCCCCGCGCCCTCTTTTTATGCGCATATTACTTCAATTATTATTTTTTCTGAATTGCTCCAAACTCTGTAACCGAGTTCCATAAGTTAACCGAGTTTCCGAAGCCGAAGTATCTTACATACCTTGCTTTAACGCGGCTTGCAAACCAATATTTTTCTAATTCATCCGAACCCTTGCTGTTTGTTTCTTCCAAAACTCTTGTCCAGTTTTCGCCGTCCGACGAAACATCAATTGCAAAATAACTTGTTCTAGTGGTTCCGTTCATAACCGCAACACACACGCCGTCTACATCTTCTTCTTTTCCCATGTCAACATATATCCACTGTCCCTCGCCCTGCGCTGACCAACGCGTACCGAGGTCTGCGTCGCATATATTGATATCTGCATTTTCAGGCTGCGGAACATCGCTTGCCTTTATATTTACAACATTTAAGCGTTTCGTGGTTGCATCAAGGTTTGAAAGGTCTGCAATAACTTTAAAGTTAATTGCATATGTTGTTGAAAAGCTCGGATCGTTTTTATAAGTTACAGTAACTTTTGCCGGAGCATCAAAGCTTCCCTGTACAACCTCCACATTGCAGTCTTCGCCTGCAGCTGCGCTCACAGTCGGAACAGCTGCATCCCAGTTTAACCTTTCTGTGTAGGAAAGATTGTTTTTATCGAAGTTATTTATTGTTTTTCCGTCTATTAAAATATCGTCTGCCAAAGGATCGGTCCGAAGCTCTCCTTCTTCAACGCTCCAGCTGTCAAGAGCTTTATCTTCGGGCGCTATATTAGCAAGTGCACCGTCATACGGCACATATTTTATCTGAACATAAGTATCGCCCGACTTTTTAAAGTGAAGCATAAGCTTTTTATAGCCTTTATTTGCGTTTTGCGTCGGATTTTTGCTCGTTGCAAGAGGAACAGCGTCCATAACCTCAAGCTTAGCGCCCGTGTTTGACGTTACAATTGCTTTTATGCTCTTGCCGTTAATCGTGAGCTTTGCGCTGTTTTCGTCTAAGATTTCAACCTCTGCTCCGGTGTGTGCAAACCAATAAACTTCGCTTTCATCTTTAAGATTAAATTCATCTCTTATAGTAACGCTTCTGCGGTCGTCGCCAAGCTTATACCCTCTCTTTGCAGAGGTTACGGCGTTTTTATATGCGTCTGTCAAATTCATTACTGCATATGCGCTGCGGTTTGACGTCTGCATTTTTTCAACCGGCGAGAATACGTTGTTATATAACTGTCCGACATCGTCGCTCGGATTTATAACATAAAGATTGTGTCCTTCGGTACGTATTCTGTAGTAGTCATAGCGTTTTCCCGTGCCGTGTTCTATAACGGAATAAGTCTCTGAGCCCAAATCATCTATAAATCTTTCGCCGAGCATATCTATAACATAGTTGCCCGAATCCATATGGTGATGATTTACAGTTGTGTATCCGCCGTGAGCCGATACATAAGCCGCAGCCTTTGAATCCCACGAACCTCTCATAGACACAAGTTCAACATCTCTGTAGTAACTGTCGAGCGGAAGCGTTATTTTTGAAGGTGTTGTGTCCGTATTAAACCACAATATGTCATAAAGGCTTCCCGAAAAACTAAAATCATTCATCTGTTTTAGCCTTATCCTTGCAAGGTCGGGCTGATTATACTGCTTTGCAACCCAGAATATTACCGCAGAGTTATTTTTTGAATTGTTTCCCGTATCATGATACGGGTTTGTATATCCCGTAGGTCCGCAGGCATTAAGTGCATATGTTCCCATTTTGTCCATAGCCGGCGCTTTTGTTAAATTAAAATCCGTTCCGAGAGCGGTATTTAAAGAATCGTCCATACGTGCAATAAACCTTGCCGTTCCGTCCCAATAAGAAATACCCTCCATCCATGCACCGTCCGGATAAAAGCTTTTAAGCATATATTCCTGTGCGCGGACTGCCTTTGAAATAAGATCTGCACAAAGCTCGGGATACGCTTCGTAAACTGCAAGCGCCGCACATGTGATTGAACCGTTTACCCATGGATTCCAGTTGTGGTCAACCATAACCCACCAGTTATATGAGTTTTGATTATAATATGCTTTTTCCGTAACAGAAAGAGAATATTTATAAAGAGTTTGCTCAATAAACTTTCTCTGCTCGGGTGTCCATGCGTCATACATCCAGTCATAGCAAAGAGCAACACCATAGCTCATTTCTCCAACATCAAGGTAATGGCTCGGGTTCCAGTCGGGGAACTGCGCAATTGCCTCCATTGCCTTATAGCTGTGGTCGGCATATTTTTTATCGCCCGTCATGATATATGCAAAGCCACAGTATGAAAATATGTCAGACGCTACCGACGACTGGCTCAAAAGTCTTTTTCCGTCCGGAATTTCATATTTCGGCACAGTCTGTTTTTCAACATATGTATCGGCTTTCTTTATAGCTGCGTCAATCCAGTTTTTCATATATTCGTTTGTCTGGTACGAGTTTTTTATTTTTTCAAAACCGGCAGCATTTGTATAAATTCTCGGGTGTGACGGAGCATTCTTTTTAAATGCGGCGTCAACTGCCTGAGCGTCCGGGCGTTCATAGAGCATAAAGTTATTTATCGCCTCTATATTGTCATCCGTAAGTTCGGCTGCTTTATCGGATATAATTATAAGTCCGCGGTCGTTATATTCAACCTCTTTTGAAAGCACCTTTTCGCAAAGCGCACGCAGCGGAAGCATTGTGCGGTTGTCTATAATTTCAGCCGGTGCGTCGAGTTCATATAAAGAGCCGTCGGCAAGAGTCATTTGGTTTTTGCCGATTGTTATTTTAGCATTGCCGTCTATAACTGCGGTTTGAGTTTCTGCCACCCAGTCAACATCGCATCCCAAAGCCTCCGACACTGCGCGAACCGGCACCAATGTGCGGTTATTTTTTATTTGGGCACCGGTGTCTAATATGCTTTTTTGTCCGTGATGGAAAATGCTTTGCGCACTGATATTTAAAACAACCGTGTTTTCCCCGATTTGATTTATCAGATTTATTTCGCTGTCGCTTGTCACGGGAATAATGCTTCTCTTCGGCGGAAGCTCGCCTTCTTTAATTTCCCTCAATGTTTTTCCTTCATACACTTTCACATTGTCAACATATAACGACTTTCCGTAAGAATTTTTGTTTCTTGAAAGGTATATTCTCCAAACCGCCGGATCTGCAAATTCATTTTTTGACGCAAACACAACGCCGCCCTCCGCAAACTTGCCGTCTACATACAAATCCGTGTTGTTATTTGAAGTGTCTATAACAAACGAAATTTTTGTCCACTTTCCTTTTTGCAGCGTTGCAACCTTTTTGGAAATCGGCGTATAGTAAACATCGCCGTTATCCCTGATGCTCACGGGCGCATACTGTTTGTTTGCGCTGTCTTTAAGTCCGAAAAGGTTTCCCGTAATTCCCGGCTCATCTATGCTAAAGCTTGCCTCAAGCACCAAAAACCTCGGTGCGCTTGAAATTGCGATGTCTGCAAAACAATCGTTTAAGTTTTCATCGTTGATCTTAGAAGTCATTTTTAAAAACGTGTTGTTATTTTCGGTTATAAAATTTGCTTCGTTTGTTTTTGCCGTTATCGATATGCCATCGGCAGGATTCTGGTCTTTTTCGTCATAAGTGCGGTTATATAAAATCGCAAGACCTGCTTCCCCCTCCGTGTCTTTAACGTTTGGCAAAACATTTGTATCAGCCTCAGAAAAATCAACTTTCATCGGTTCTTTTGCTTCATAAATCTGATAATTATCAATGTCTATACTCGTAGCGTTACCCGAAATATAAAGCCGGCAAAAATCAAGCACGCCGAAATCGCTGTTTAATTTCTCATCTTTTACAACTATTTTACCGTCAAGATATATCTGCGCTTTTTTTGCCTTAAAGTCAACAGCCATATCTATATGCTGCCATTTATTCGAAAATGAAAACACTTTCTTTGAGCCGCATTCAATATCCTTTGAATTTCCCTTCAAAAGATATATATCATTTTTTTCTTTGTCGCGCAGCATAAAATTAAAGCCCGACACGGCATTCGGTTTTTCGCTTTTTATATCAAACGAAAACACAATATTGTCTGCCGTGTCCTTTACTGCATACTGCAAAAAGCAATCCTTTGAATTCTGCGCATCCGTAACCGCAAGGCGCAAAAATTTGTTATTTTCTTCGCTTTCCTGAGTGATTGAATTTGTTTTTGCATACAAAAGCATATCTCCTCCGGAAATGTCTTTGCTTTCATAGCTTCTGCTGTAATACACTTTCGTTTCCGCTCCGCCTTCATTTTCCGCCGCAAATACCGCCGGCATAAAAGATGAAAACATAACGGAAAGTGAAACAACAATTGCCGCTAATTTTTTCATAACTTTTTATCCTCCTTTTGTTGTTTAAATGCAAACTGCTTTGTATATATTATATATCACCGCCAAAAAAAAGTCTATATTTTTATTTGATTTGGCTTTGTTTTTTTGTATTGTTTTTTGTTAAAGAGCTTTTTATTTGTTGCAATCTCACAAATTATTTTTTTATTTTTATGCAATAGGTACATTGATATAAATATATTGCTGTAAATTTTATTGCTAATTTTTAACATGTATAAGTTAGTATATTGACTTTTTTTAATTTCGGCAGTATAATAAAACAAAATCAAAGCACAAGGAGAGTATGTATATGTATGAGGTTGGTATTTCAACTTTTCAGTCGGAAACCGATAAATCTTTTTTTAAAAGCTTAGCCGGCGGCGGAATTTATAACATTGAAATTTCAAGATCGGATTACGATGGTTTTAACTTTATAAAAACGAAAAAGCTTGCAGATGAACACAATATAAACATCTGGTCGCTTCATCTTCCTTTTATGCCGTTTGAAACGCTTGACCTTTCATCTGCCGATAAAAGTATAAGAAACCACACTGTAGACGAACTGAGAAAAATTATTAAAAAAGCCTCAGATATCGGCATTGATAAATTTGTTGTTCATCCGAGCGGAGAACCGATTTCAGATGATGAGCGTCCCGAACGTTTAAAATATGCAAAAGAAAGCCTTTCATATCTTGCAGACACCGCCGGGGAAAGCGGCGCGGTTATCTGCGCAGAAGATCTGCCGCGAACATGCATAGGCCATTCGGTTGAGGAGATGAAGTTTTTAACATCAGACGACAACCGTCTTAAAATTTGTTTTGACACAAATCACATAACAATCCAAAATCCTGAGGACGCAATTTTAGCTTTGTCGGACAAAATCGTCACGCTCCATATTTCAGATTTTGATTTTGAAGATGAACGCCACATGCTCCCCGGCGAGGGAAAGATTAACTGGAACGCAGTTTTATCATCATTAAAAAAGATTAACTACAGCGGAATATGGCTTTACGAAGTTGTAAAATCTCCTAAAACAATTGTCCGTTCAAGGGATTTAACCCCTGCGGACTTTAAAAGAAACGCCGGGCAGATTTTTGCCGGCAAGGCTTTAGATATAATTTAATGCTTATGCATTAGAAAGTAAGTTTTAAAAAAATCAAGGCGATAATTGCCCTGATTTTTTTAATTTATATAACATATAAGAATATCGAAAAGAAATGCAAAACGCTTCCTATAACAACAAAAATATGAAAAATCCCGTGAATAAACTTTTTCTTTTTTCCTATCACATAGAGCACAGCTCCTATTGTGTAGCTTATTCCTCCCCACAATAAAAGGCGCATGGCATTTATGCCTGCCGACGCAATTATCGGCTTTACGGCAATAACTATAACCCATCCCATTAATACATAAGTAATCAAACTTATAACCTTATATTTTTTTAAATCTATTGCATTAAACGTTATTCCGGCTGCCGCTGCCGCCCATATAATTCCAAAAAGCGTCCACCCGAGAGGACCTCTTAAAGAAACTAACGTATACGGCGTGTATGTTCCGGCTATAAGAAAAAATATACTGCAATGGTCAAGCACGCGAAACACCTTTTTTGCCCTGTTCACCTTAAGCGCATGATATATCGACGACATACAGTAAAGTATGATAAGCGATCCTGCATATATGCAGCTTGCCACAACTGCCCACGCATCGCCGTGCATTGCCGACCTTACCACGCAAAGCACGAGCGCCGCAACTCCCAAAAGCGCTCCGAGTCCGTGAGATATCGAATTTAAAAGTTCTTCGGCAAGCGAATATGTCGGAATTTCAATAGCGTTTTTTTCTTTTTTGCCCATTTTCGTCATTCCTTTCTTCAAAACTCATCACGTAGTTTTCAAAACCATGTTATCACGATTTGCCTTATTTGTCAATACATTTTCAAAATGTTTACATATTTTTTAATAATGCTTGAATTTTATCTGATTTTCATATATACTATATATAAGACAAAAAAACAAAAAAGGTATGTGATAATTTGTTTACCCGGCTTACTATAGATGATAAAGAAAAATATTTAAAGTATTATAATTTTGAAAAATACCCTCATTCTCAATACAACTTTACAACGCTTTTTGCCTGGCAAAGCTTTCTTGATACATCATTTGATATAATTGACGGCTGTTTTTGTATCCGTCATATTTCAAACCGCAAAATTTATTATATGTTTCCCGTAGGAGACAACAACCCGAACGATGCAATAGATTATCTTTGCTTTAAAAATCCCGGCAGCTGCATACTTGCATGCGTGACAGAAGATATGTATGATAAAATTGAAAAAAAAGACTGTTTTATAAAAAACGATAACCGCAATAACTATGATTACGTATACGAAACGCAAAAGCTTATCTCGCTTTCCGGCAAAAAGCTTCATTCGAAAAAAAATCATATAAACAAATTTTTAAACACCTATAATAATTACCGTTTTGATTTTATAGATGAAAAAAATATTGCCGATTGCCTTTTGATCACGGATATCTGGTTTAAAAATAAATATGACTCTTTAGACAAATATGCGCTTAAGGAATACTATTCCATTAAAGACACCCTTGCAAATATAAAGCCGCTCGGTTTAAAAGGAATTATACTATATGTAAACGACACGCCCGCCGCATACAGCATCGGCGAATACATGTCAAATGACACAGCTCTTATTCATATTGAAAAATCAACCGGAATCTTTAACGATTGTTACCCCATGATTAACAATCTGATGTGCAAATATGCTTTTTCGGACACAAGTTTTATAAACCGCGAAGAGGATATGGGCATGGAGAATTTAAGAAAAGCAAAGCTTTCATACCGCCCATGCCGGTTTGTTGAGGTTTGCGATCTTGTAAAAAAATAATTATAAAAAACGTGCGCGGCATTTCTTTGCCGCGCGCCTGTTTGATTTTTTTAAAAATAATACTAACTAAAAAACTTAGTTTTCCTTTACTATTATAACTGCGCTGTCCCGGTTTAAATCAAGATTTATGCAATCCGTGTTTTCATATGTTTTGCCGCTTACAATATCTTTGTAATTTCCCTTTTCCTTTAAATGAAGAATATTTTCTCCCTTTCCTGAAAAAACCGCCGTAAATCTGTTGTCGCCGAAATACACGCTTCCTGGGCTGCCGTAAATATGACAGCCTGCATCTTTTGCAATTAAATTTAAATCTTTGCTTGTAAGTTTAAGCGAAGTGTCTATAATTTTTGTTCCGCTTTTTAATGTTTTGCCGCTCTTTTCGCCTTTTATTGCATAAATCGGCGGATATGTAAGATTGCTGTTTTTTTCCGGACAAACCGAAAAACCCGTAAACTTTCTGACATTGTCTATGTCATATTTTCCGTTATACCAAATTCCCGAAGCATAAAGATACATAAGTGTGCAGCCGTTTTTATTAATTTCTTCTGCCTTTTCTTTTATTTTATCGTCTGCCGTGAAGCAATGAGCAAAAATACAAAGCTTATATCCTGATGTGTCAATTTCAGTAAAATCAGACAATCTGTACATATCGCACAAAACTCCGCTCTGATTTAACTCACACATAAAGTTTAAAGATATATCTATCATAAATTTCTCATCGGGCATCGTTTTTTCCATTCCCTTTTCGTCAAAGAGAACGAGCACATCAGCCGTGCTTTCATGATTTGTTTTATCAAGCGCCTTTTTTATTTTGGTCATCTTTTTAACAAGACTCATAATCTCGGGCGAATCAAACCATCCGCCACCCAAATCCATCCACCAAAACGACGCTCCGTGCGACATATTTTTGCAAAGCTCTCTTAAAAACACCGCATTTGTTCCCTCCGGCGTGTCGGCACGGTTTTCGTCTGCGGAAGTTTCGCGGCAAAGATACGTTCTGTTGTCAAGCTCGTCAAGCCAGATTTTCTTTCGCATAATCGAATCCACCGGACACATAAAGCCGCCGCTGTCACCGGGAAGACATCTGTAATACGATTTAGGCGATGCAAAAAAATCCACCCACTTTGAGTTTAACACTCTGTCAACTCCGAGATGCCCTGTGTAGTTTGCGTTCCACATAAAATTCATATACCCGTAAAACACGCCCGCAAGCTTTCCTGTCAGCTGCTTTACCGTTTTGCAAAAATGAATAATTGCGTCCGAATTGGTTTTTGACGAAAACTCGTCGTAATCTATTGCCATTTGATTTTTCGCTCTGAAAAACTTATCAAGGCCGT
Organism: uncultured Clostridia bacterium; assembly: GCA_934457145.1. GTDB lineage: Bacteria > Bacillota > Clostridia > UBA1381 > UMGS1253 > CAKSHP01. The sequence goes on from CAKSHP010000015.1 coordinate 27,502, forward strand.
GTTTTTCAAAATAGCGCACCTCAGGACTTGTTAAAAACATTTCGTCGCGGGAAATGCTGTTTATTTGCCATGCCTCTTTTATTTTTTCGTTGCTTCCGTATTTTTCTTTTGCAAAATCATAAAAATATCTTAAATTATTTATTCCGTAGTCGCCGTAATGTTCCGATTGCCTGCCCCAAAGCATCGATTCTCCGCATGCACCATATGCAATATGGTATCCCGCAATTTTGCCCGGATATCTTTTTTCTACATGCTCTATAAGCTTTGTGAGCGCCGCAGCAGCATCGCAAAGCCACTTTTTTGACGAAAAGCTTTGCAGCGCAATAAGAGAATTTATATTCGGGCGGTTGTCTGCAAATTCGTCGCCTGCCCTGTAATATCCCGTCTCCGACTCATAGCCCAAATAGTCCTGACGCAGCGTTGCAACCAAATCTTCTATTTTGTCTCTTTGCTCTGCTCCCTCATAATACACAAACACATCTTCGGGATTTTTTTTGCACCAGTCAATCGGCACATTAAGCTTTACCCTCGGAATAAAAACGCAGTCCGAATTGTTTTCAAAAAAAGCGTCAAGCGTTTTGTCCGTAACCGAATAATCGTATTCATCCGCTCCAACCCAGCCCGAATGAAGTATGCCTGTGTGAACCTTAACGCCGGCTTTTGAAAACGCATCGTTAAATTTCGCATATTTTCTGTAGTCCTTCGTGAAAACAACAATATCTCCGTTTTCATCTTTCATAGGCGGATCATATGCAAATCCAAGCCTTGAAAAAAACACGGGATTTTTCTTTAAAAATTCTATATCGTAATTCATATTATATAACCTTTCATGTCATTTTTTAGAAAAATCCACCATTTCGTTTTAACAGTCCGCTCCCTTTCAGACGTTAAACTCTTTTATCACAGCAGCTTTTCTCCCATATCGCAGCCGCCCATAATGTGAAAATGCAGATGAAACACGGTCTGTCCCGCATTTTTTCCACAGTTGTTTATAATTCTGTAGCCGTTTTCTTTAATTCCCATAATGTTTGCAATTTCGCCTGCCTTTTCAAAAATATGCGAAACATATTTTGAATTTTTTTCATTTATCTCATTTGCCGATGCAATATGCTCTTTCGGCACAACAAGCACATGCTTGGGCGCCTGCGGATTAATATCTTCAAACGCATAAATATAATCGTCTTCATACACTTTTTTTGATGGAATTTCGCCTGCAATTATTTTGCAGAAAATACAATCTGACATATTTTTTCATCCTTTCGCTAAATGATTTTATTGCGCAAATGACCGCAAAGCAAAAGCCTTGCAGTCATTTGTTTATTTATTATTTTATCTGGCTTTTTGCAATATCTGCCGCAGCTTTAAGCGCGTCATCAACCTTTGACATGTCCTTGCCGCCTGCCTGAGCGCTCTCCGGCTTACCGCCGCCGCCGCCTCCGGCAATCTTTGCAATTTCTCCTACAAGCTTTCCTGCATGAATACCTTTTTCCAAAGCCTTCTTTGAAGCCACTGCCGCAAATATAATTTTGCCTGCCGCAACGCTTGCCAAAACGCAAACTCCGCAGTCTAAGCTGTCTTTTATGCTGTCGCCCATAGTACGAAGCTGCGAAGCATCGGCTCCGTCAAGCTTTGCGGTATAAACCGTAACACCGCCGACATCTGTGCCGTCTTTTAAAATATCCGATGTCTGCGACGCAGCAATTTTTGCCTCAAGCTTTTCAATTGTTTTTGCATATGTCTTAAGCTCGTCTGCAAGAGCGCCCACTTTTTGCACCAAATCATGCGGATTTGCCTTTATAACGGCAGCTGTGTCCTCTATAAGCTTTTGATTTTCTTTCATGTATTTATATGCGCCGAAGCCCGTTACCGCTTCAATACGTCTAACGCCTGCCGCAACACCCGTTTCGCTTAAAATCTTAAACATACCGGCTGTGCTTGTGTTTTTAAGATGCGTACCTCCACAGAATTCCGTTGAATAATCGCCCATTTTAACAACGCGCACGTTATCGGAATATTTCTCGCCAAACAGCGCCATAGCGCCTGTTTTCTTAGCTTCTTCAATCGGCATAACCGTTGTTGTTATGTCCAAAGATGCCAAAATCATTTCGTTTACTTTTGCCTCAACGGTTTCGATTTCCTCTTTTGTCATTGCTGCAAAATGCGAGAAGTCAAAACGCAAACGCTGTGCGTTAACAGATGAGCCCGCCTGTGCAACATGAACGCCGAGAGTCTCGCGAAGAGCCTTATGCAAAAGATGCGTTGTTGAATGGTTTCTTGCGGTTGCAATTCTCTTTTCCTTATCATATGCCAAATGCACGCTGTCGCCTACACTGATAACGCCCTTTTCAACAACACCTGTGTGCAGTATTTTTCCGTCGCCGACTTTGGTTGTGTTTAAAACCTTCATTGTAAAATCTTTTGAAGATATAACGCCGCTGTCGCCTTCCTGTCCGCCGCTTTCCGCATAAAATACTGTCTTGTCGCATATAACGTTTGCCGTCTCGCCTGTGCCTATATTTTGAACTATTTCATTATCCGAAACAAGAGCGATAACCTTGCCCGTTGTTTCTTCTTTGTCATAACCTTCAAACTCTGTTGTTATCGACTTGTCGAGCTTTGAATAAACATTTTCGCTCCATGCCGCGTCCTCGCCGACATTTCTTCCTTCTCTTGCGCGCTGTCTTTGCGCTTCCATTTCCTTTGTGAAAGCATCTTCGTCAACGCTCATGCCCTTTTCGCCGAGGATTTCTTTTGTTAAATCTATCGGGAAACCATACGTGTCATAAAGCTTAAATGCGCTTTCGCCGTCCAAAACGGTTTTGCCCTTTTTGGAAAGCTCGTCTGTCATTTGAGAAAGTATCTCAAGGCCCTGGTTGATTGTTTTTTCAAAACGCTCTTCCTCTATTGCGATAACCTTTTGAATATATTCTTTCTTTTCTTCAAGCTCGGGATAAGCTTCTTTCGACTCTCCTATAACAGTGAGCGCAACGTCGCTTAAAAACGCATGGTTAATTCCAAGAAGTCTTCCGTGGCGCGCAGCGCGGCGCAAAAGGCGGCGAAGAACATATCCTCTGCCTTCGTTTGACGGAACAACACCGTCGGAAACCAAAAACGTTGTGCTTCTTATGTGGTCTGTTACAACTCGTAAAGAAACGTCGGTATCGTGGTCTTTTCCGTACTCAACATTTGCAATTTTTGCAATGTGGCGCATAATGTTTTGAACTGTGTCAACATCAAAAAGCGACGGCACGCCCTGCATAATGGACGCCAGTCTTTCAAGTCCCATACCGGTATCAATGTTCGGATGTGCCAAACGGTGATACTCGCCGTTATCGTCTTTTTCAAACTGCGTAAATACCAAATTCCAAAATTCTTCAAATCTGTCGCAATCGCAGCCAACCGCGCAATCCGGCTTACCGCAGCCGTTTTCAACGCCGCGGTCAAAATATATCTCGGAGCACGGACCGCAGGGACCTGTTCCGATTTCCCAGAAGTTATCCTCTTTGCCCATGCGCACAATTCTCTCGGGCGGAATTTTAATTTCCTTTGTCCAGATATCAAAAGCCTCGTCATCATCTTCGTAAATCGTTATCCAAAGCTTGTCAACGGGAAGATTGAGTTTGGTTGTTATAAACTCCCACGCCCATGATATTGCCTCTTTTTTAAAGTAATCTCCGAACGAAAAGTTTCCGAGCATTTCAAAAAACGTTCCGTGGCGGGCCGTTTTTCCGACTCTTTCAATATCGGGAGTACGAATACATTTCTGGCACGTTGTTGCCCTTTTTGACGGAGGCGTTTTCGCTCCTGTGAAAAACGGCTTAAGCGGCGCCATACCCGAATTTATCAAAAGCAAGCTCGCATCGTCCTGCGGAACAAGCGGAAAGCTCGGCATACGGTAATGTCCTTTGCTTTGATAAAAGCTTAAAAATTTCTCCCGGATTTCATTTAACCCTAATTTCTGCATTTTTTATTTCCCCTTTAAATCTATATAATATTTATCTTACGCTGCTTCCTTCGCTAACGCTTCTGTCGGTTGTGCAAATCGAAAGCGTGTTATCATCGCTTGCGGCAAGTATCATTCCGCACGACTCAACGCCTCTTAACTTAACCGGCTTTAAATTTGCTATCACAACAACATTTTTGCCCAAAAGTTCTTCCGGCTTATAGTGCTTTGCAAGTCCCGACACAATCTGGCGTTTTTCGCTTCCCATATCAACTTCAAGCTTATAAAGCTTGTCTGCACCCTCAATTTTTTCAACCGAAAGCACTTTTGCCGTCCGCAAATCAAGCTTTGCAAAATCGTCGATTGTTATCTGAGGTTTTTTATCTTCTTTTTTATCTTCTTTTTTATCTTCTTTTTTATCTTCTTTCTTTTCCTCTTTAACTGCCTTTTTCGGATACTTAGCCTGATTAAAAGCTTCAATTTCTTTAAGCTTTTTTTCTTCATCAATTCTTGCAAACAGCGGTTTTGCCTCGCCGACTCTCTGTCCCTCGGCAGTTTTTCCGAAAACACGCGCACTGTCTATGCTCATTTCGGTTGCTCCCGTTTGCTCAAAAATGCTTTGCGCAGTCTTTGGCATAAACGGCTCAAGCAGCACAGCTATAATTCTTATCGATTCAATTAAATTATACATAACGCTTCCGAGACGTTCTTTCTTTGCTTCGTCCTTTGCCAAAACCCAGGGCATTGTCTCATCGATATATTTGTTTGCTCTTCTTGCCAATGCTATTATAAGCTCAAGCGAATCCGCAACACGCAGCTCGTCCATTTTGCTGCAAACATCCGAAACCGTTTTCTCGCAGACATTTGCAAGGTCTTTGTCAAATTCATCTGCTTCGCCTCTTTTTAAAACAACTCCGCCGAAATATTTGTTAACCATTGCAACGCTTCTGTTGACCAAGTTGCCCAAGGTGTTTGCCAAATCGGAATTATATCTGTTGATTATTGTTTCATATGTTATTGTACCGTCTGATGCAAAAGGCATTTCGGAAAGCAAATAATATCTTATTGCCTCAACGCCGAAAAGCTCTGATAAATCATCGGCATACATAACGTTTCCTCTCGACTTGCTCATCTTGTCCATTCCTGACAAAAGCCAAGGATGTCCGAAGATTTGCTTAGGCAGCGGCTCGCCGAGCGCCATAAGCAAAATCGGCCAGTAAATCGTATGGAAACGAAGAATGTCCTTTCCGATAATATGCACATCGCACGGCCAGTATTTTTTATAAAGCTCCGAGCTGCCGTCCGGATCATATCCGAGAGCCGTGATATAGTTTGAAAGCGCGTCTATCCAGACATATATAATATGCTCCGGATCAAAATCCACCTGCACTCCCCACGTAAAGCTTGAACGCGACACACACAAATCCTGAAGCCCCGGCTTTAAAAAGTTGTTTACCATTTCCCTTTTTCTTGCCTCAGGCTGAATAAAATCGGGGTGTTCGTCAATATATTTCATGAGCTTGTCCTGGTATTTGCTCATTTTGAAAAAATATGCCTTTTCCTTTGTCGGCGTAACGGCTCTGCCGCAGTCCGGACAGCACCCGTCAACAAGCTGTGTCGGCGTGAAAAACGATTCGCACGGCACGCAGTAGAGTCCTTCGTATTCGCCTTTATATATATCGCCCTGGTCATAGAGCTTTTTAAATATCTTTTTAACAACCGCCTCGTGTTTTTTATCGGTTGTTCTGATAAATCCGTCGTATGACGCCTCCATCAGATCCCATATTTGTCTTATCTGTCCGGCAACGTTGTCAACATACTGCTGCGGCGTTATGCCGGCAGCCTCTGCCGCCTGCTGAATTTTTTGACCGTGCTCGTCCGTTCCCGTAAGGAAATACACATCGTAGCCCAGTTTTCTTTTAAATCTCGCTATCGCATCTGTCAGCACAACTTCATAGGTATTTCCTATATGAGGCTTTTGAGATGTGTACGCAATAGCGGTTGTAATATAAAACTTATTGTCCATTATTATCACCTTTCTTCAAAGCTTCTTTATCTGACGGCAAATTCCCGCCGGAAAATTTTATCTTGTCAAAAACGCCTGCTGTGTATAAATTTTTGATTATAAGTATGCATACAGGGCCTAAAATCATGCCGATAATTCCGAAAAGCTTTAAACCGCAATACATCGACATCAGCGTAAATATCGGCGGTACGCCTATATGCTTGCCGACTATTTTAGGCTCTAAAATCTGTCTTGTTATAACAATTACAAAATATAAAACTATCATTATCACGCTCACGTGATACTCGCCTGTTATAAGCCCGTAGCATGCCCACGGAAACAATACCGCTCCCGAGCCGAACACCGGCAGCGCGTCAAACACTGCTATAAAAACAGCCACCAATATAAAATGCGAAACGCCCGCCAGATACATTCCTATCATCAAAGGAACGCACACAATCGACATAATCAAAAGCTGTGCTTTTACATATCCTCCGAGAGCACGAATCATATCTTTATATATTTTGTGTGCTTTATCAATCGCACTGCTGCCGAAAAACTTCTTTGCAATATTTGAAATCAAATCGCTTTCCGCAGCCATAAAATACGTTGCCAGAAACATAACAATCGTAAATATCAAAGCCGACGGCAGCCTCATTGCAAACCCCGTTGCAAAACTTATAAGCGCATTTGCAACCGGCGCAACAAGCTTTTGAATTTCATCAAGCATTGCGGCATATGCGCGGTCTATATACACCTGAACGTCGGGCGTTGCTTTGGAATACATAGAATTTATGCTTTCATAAATCCTGTTTCCCACATCTGTCCAGTAAGCTCTTATGGCATCCCAGTTGTCCGCCGCCTGCTGAACATAAAGCACCAGCCGAAACGAAACATAGTAAATAAGAAAACCAATCGTAAACACAACCGCAAGCGTTGAAATTCCCGCCGCAAGCCTTTTGGGTATTTTTAATTTTTTATTTAAAAGATTAACCAAAGGAGATATTGCAAGCGACAAAACATATGCTAAGATAAACGGCAAAAAAATTGCAATTGCTTTCGGCACTGCAAAGTATGCAATGCACAGCGCCGCCGCTACACACAAAAATATAAGGATTTTTTTTGTTGTATCTTTTTTGCCATGAGCCATAAAGCAAACCTCCTTTTTTATTTTTCCTGTCCGTACATCAGAAAGCCAGGTCCTGTGCGTTCCGCTTTCTAACGTCTATTTAAGAAAGTCTTTCATAAGCTCGCATCCGACCGGTCTGAAAATATCGGTCTTTTTAGCCTCCGCCTCGGTATAGCGGCGATCGCAAACCTTTTTTGCTCCCTTTTGGTATATAACATACGGAACCGGCTCGCCGCTGTGCGTCATTGTTTTTATGGGAGTCGGGTGATCGGGCATAACAAGCATTTTATATTCTTCGCCCGCTTCATCAAGCTTATCGCATATAAGCTTTGTCATAGCGTCAAGCTTTTCTATTGAAAGCACCTTGTTTTCAATCTCTGCCCTGTGTCCGCATTCGTCCGGCGCCTCAACATGCACATAAACAAAATCGCATCCGCCGTTTAAAAGCACGTCCGCCGCAGCAAGCGCCTTTCCTTCAAAGTTTGTATCAACATTGCCCGTTGCGCCTTTAACTTCAACAACCTTCATTTTTGCGCTTATTCCTATACCCTTTAAAAGGTCAACCGCCGAAATAACAGCGCCCTTTAAGCCATACTTTTCTTCAAACGAGGTTAAAATCGGCTTGCTGCCCATTCCCCAGAACCACACCGAATTTGCCTTGTTAAGACCTTTTTGGCTTCTTTTTATATTAACCGGATGATTTTCAAACATTTCATAGCTTTTTTTCATCATGTTTAAAAACATTTCGCTGTCTGTGCCTTTCGGGAGATATTCTCCTATAACTCTTTTTGAAATGTCATGCGGCGCAGTAAGCTCGTTTTCGGTTTTGCCGTGATGAACAACCATAAGGTTTCTGTAGCTCGTGCCGGCATAAAAATGAATATTTTCATCGGCAAACTCTTTGTTCATTGCCTCCATAAGCTCTTTGCCCTCAGCGGAAGAAATTTCGTCTGCGCTGTAGTCAACCATTGTCTTTTTTGCATAGTCGTCTTCATCAGACAAGGTAACAGTGTTTACCCTGTAGGTAATGTCGTCGTCTTTTAAATCCACGCCGATTGACACTGCCTCAAGCGGTGAACGGCCTGTGTAATACTTTTTCGGATCATATCCCATAACCGACAGATTTGCCACGTCGCTTCCCGGTTTTATTCCGTCCGGCACGGTTTTTACCATTCCCATCTCGCCGCACGATGCAAACATATCAAACGTCGGTTTATTTGCTTTTTCCAAAGGGGTTTTGCCTCCAAGCTCATCTATCGGCAAATCCGCCATACCGTCTCCGAGTATAACTACATACTTCATTTTATCCACAGCCTTTCTCTCATTCAGCGTCAAAAATCAAAGCCAATTTCAATATCATTTTTTAATACAATTTACCATTTAATTATTATACTACATATTTTTATTAATTACAAGAATTTTTAATATATTTTATGCATTTTATAAAATTTTTTATTTAATTTAAAAAGGGAAATGCCCTTTTTATCAGCATTTCCCTTTTTGATACGTTAATTTTGTTTATTTTTTAGAAATTCACAACCGTGTTTTTCGGTATCATAACCTTTTCGCCGTTAACTATAAAGTATAAATCCATGTCCGAATTATTGGAAACGGAGTTTTCGTTATAGTCAACAACAACTTTTTCCATTGCCTTTGCATAGTTATAAATTTGCGCATTTGTTGCCGCCCATGTCACGCTTCTGTCGGCAAATCTTGAACACATTTTGTCCATATCGTCCCAGCGAACGCGTTTTGTTTCCTCCGGTTTATATGTATCCGGGAACTCAAACGTATGTCCCCAAACATAAAACACCTTAAGCTCGTTGTTTGTGTCCAGTTCAAGGTATCTGTCGATAAAGCCTTCCATTTTGTCGTGATGGCAGTTTGCTCTCCAGTCCATCCAGTTTGTCGGAAGATTAAAATCGTTTTTGGTCGCTGTAGGACGCATATACATTATACCAAGCTCGTTTTGCATTTTATCTAAAAGCTCGTTATAAAAGGCTCTTGACGTAGGCGCTGTATACGGCCATGCTCCGCCTACCGGATAGCTTCCGCTTATTTCTTTTAATCTTTCCTGAGCAATTCGAAATTCTTCCACGCACTGCTCCAATGTCAAAGGAGTGTATCCGCCGTCGATTTCGCTTGAATCGTTTACATACATTCTCGGATGAGTATTGGAGTGTGTTGCAATTTCATGTCCGTAGTAGCGGTCTGCAACTGTTTGCGTCTGTCCCTGCGAAACCCAGTTTGAAATAAGGTTAAACGTTCCTTTAAGATTATATTTGTTAAAGATTTTTATAAGATCCGCATCGCCTGCATAACCGTCATCATAGCTAAACGTTATCGCCTTTTGAGTGTAGTTCGGATATGTTTTTGAAAAACTTATTATCTTTCCGCCTTCAAATGCTTCAAGCTCAACAAAATTTGAAATCGGCATTGCGTTTTCAGTATCTTCCCAAACCATTATTTTAAGCTTTGTATCCTTTGCATTTTCAATTTCAATCTCGGCTTCAACCTTCTGATTTTTTCCCGTAACGCTTTTATTTTCGGTTAATGCATGATTTATCATTTTTCCGTCTTTATACTGCGCTATAATCACGCTCACCGAAGTCGGCAGATATGCGTCAACCTTAACCGACGCCTTAACGTTTCCCTTTGCAAATTTTCCGTCAAGATGCATACCGTTTACCAGATAGTCAATATCAGACATGCTGTGATGCTCAATATTTAAAGTGTAGATCTTTGAATTCGACTTATCCGCAGACGTTACCGTAACATACATATTTTTTTTCGCTTTTGCGCTGCGGTCTGCCTTTGTGCCGTCCTCGTTATATATTTCGACTTCCGCGCCGTCTGCAATCTCGGATGCGTTTATAATATCCTGCGCTGTCATATTATAATAACCGTTAATACAATCGCCTTCAACTGTATACACGCTCGACTTAAGCGAAACATTCATGTTGTTATAAAAGCTTTCCGTCAATCCGCCTATGCCATAGAGCGCAAGCTTGTCAATATATGCGTTATATTCAATGTCATTATCCTGGCAGAAATGCTGAAGCAGACGGGTGCTCGTAAACTTTGAAAAGTCCTTAACTGTATCGCTGTTTCCTTCAAAAACCTTGTTTCCGTTTAAAAATACAATAAAATCACCGGTTTTTGCATCGTTATAAACCATTACATCCTGCCATTCGCCGGCTTTGTATGTACCGATGTTCTGGCCCCAAACGGCAATATTTCTTCCGGAAAGAATAATCGGATTTAAATAATTAACAGTGCTGCCATCCTTTTTAACTACGTTTGTCTGCCAGCGAACCGAATCATCGTCCGTCGGAAGCATAACGCTGTATTCTATTACAAACTTGTCGCCGTAGCTTTCAGCATTCGGAAGCGAACCGCTTCTTGCAAGCGTTATGTGTGAATATGCATCGTTATATTTTCCTTTTGAGTGAACCTGAAGCACTTTTCCTCTGCCTGTCATATGCATAGGCAGGTAATACGCCGCATCGGCAGCCGTTACGCCGTCTGCCGCCATTTTTTCCTCATTAAACGCTGCCGAGGTCCACTGCCAGCCGTTTTGAGTGTTATTTTTTCCGCCGTAGTAAAACTTTGTTTCGCTAAAGCTTTCAAAATCTTCGTACAATGCCTTGCCGTAAAAGTTTATTTTATAAACTTCCTCCGCATTTCCGCTTTGATCCAAAACTTTTATGCTGTATCCGTTCTTTATATCGCCGGATACCGCTTCGTTTTCGTTTTCATCGGTTATTTTTAAGCTGTAACCGTCTGCCACTTCAAACTTTTCTTTATAGTCTGAAACAGGCGTATACAAATATGCCGGAACAGTATTTGTGTTATAGTTTATTTCATATTCCGAAGATGTAAGCGCGTGCATTTTGTTTTCCGTGCTGTAGTATTCGTTTTGTCCGTTATATGACACGCTGACATAGCAGTTTCTCATTTCTTTTGACAAATCGGAAATTTCATTTCCCGACAAGTCTGTAAATTTTATTTCAGCGCCGTTTTCTTCTGAAAGTCCGTCTTTCATTTCCTGTATTGTCTGTCCGTAATAATAAATAGTTCTTGTATCATTGTCGATATACGAATTAAGCGTCTCATCGCTGTGTGAAAGACTTGCTTTAAAAATCTGAGGTTCTTTTTCCAAAACCTCGGACACAACGTTATCTATATACGTCTCGGTTTTCGGATACACGCCGTCCTGAGATCTTGGATCCAATGCAAAACGAATATGATCCATACCCGTTATATACTGATACCCCGCCTCTGAGCTGTCGCAGTCAATATACATGCTGTCAACAACTTTTCTGCCGTCTAAATAAACGCTCAGCTGAGTTCTTATATCAGAACCGTCCTGTGCCTCGCTTGCGTCAACCTGCGGCTTAAACACCAGATCAAATTTGTACCACTTTTTGTGCTCTATTGTTGCTCCGACGCCGAAAATATTTACGTTGTCGGAAGACTCGTTTCTTTTTGAAAAACCAATGTTTTGCATTCTTTTGCAGTTTCCCGTGTTCGTATTCGGACGAAGCATTATATATCCGCCGAAGTTTCCGCCGTCGCGTGCAAACTCAAAGCCTATGTGATAGTATTCGTCTTTCGTTATTCCGTTTACTCCGCCGTTAAAATTAACAAGCGGATTTTCGATATACTGAGCGCCCGTTTCCGCCGGCAATGAAGCTTTATCATATTCCGACTTAAAATAAAGCGATGTGTCCGACGCGTCTTTACCAAACATTCCCGTTGCCGGCTCCCAGTAGTAAAGCTTTCCGTAGTTTTCGTTTGAAGCGTTCGGAATGTTTGCAAAGCTTGTTTTAGCGTTCGTTTCGCTTCCGAACGAACCTAAAGGCTCCGTAAAATCCGAAAAAGTGAATTTTCTGTCCGTTCCGGTCTGCGCCAGCGCGCTAAAGCTTACACACGAAAGCATTATGCACACGCAAACCAAAACACTTAATATTTTCCTCATATTTCAATCCTCCCTTTGATTGTTAACAAATATATTCTACCATATAAAATTTTTATATTCAATTATACATATTAAACAAATTTTTTAAACTTTTTTTGTGCATATAGCAAAAAGCAGACATCCCAAAATCAAGAATGTCTGCTTCTTTATTATTTCAAATTAAGCTGACCGAGGCTTGCCGCCTGAAGATATGCATTGATAAATCCGTCCAGATCGCCGTCCATAACCGCTCCTATATTGCCCACCTCATAGTTTGTTCTGTGGTCTTTAACCATGTTGTAGGGGTGAAACACATATGAGCGTATCTGGCTTCCCCAGCCGATTTCCTTTTGAACGCCTTTAATGTCTTCAATTTTGTCTTTTTGCTGCTGCTCGGCAATTTCAACAAGCTTTGCCTTAAGCATTTTCATTGCCGTGTCGCGGTTTTTGTGCTGCGAGCGTTCGTTTTGGCATGCAACAACAACGCCCGTCGGAATATGAGTTATTCTTATTGCCGACTCGGTTTTGTTAACGTGCTGTCCGCCCGCTCCGCTCGAACGGTATGTATCAACTTTTAAATCATCGGGATTGATTTTTATGTCTATTTCATCGTCTATCTCGGGCATAACCTCAACCGATGCAAACGACGTGTGTCTTCTGCCGGAGGCATCAAACGGAGATATGCGCACCAAACGGTGCACTCCTTTTTCCGACTTGCAATAGCCATACGCATTAAGCCCTGAAATCTGTATCGTTGCGCTTTTAACGCCCGCCTCATCGCCGTCTAAAATATCAAGCGTTTCGCAGCCGAACCCTCTTTTTGCAGCCCACATCTGATACATACGCATAAGCATCTGCGTCCAGTCCTGAGCCTCCGTTCCGCCGGCTCCCGCATGAAACGTTAAAATAGCGTTGCACTTGTCATACTTGCCCGAAAGCAGCGTTTCAAGAGTCATTTCGTCAAGCTTTTTGCAAATATCGTCATAGTTTTGCTTTATTTCGCCCAAAAGCGAATCGTCGTCGGCTTCAATTGCAAGCGCAACCAAAACCTTTGCGTCCTCCCAGTGCGACACAAGCGCATTATATCGCTCGATTTTATTTTTATACTGCTTTATCTGCTGAAGAACCTTCTGCGATTTTTCCATATCGGAATAAAAATCGGGAGCGGCAGTCTGAGCTTCAAGTTCGTCTGCCTTGCTTTGCGCTCCTGCGATGTCAAAGTGAATCCCTCAGTTCTATTATTTTATCTTCCAAAGCTTCCAGATTTAATCTGTATTCTTCGTATTCAATCATAATTTCACATCCTTATAATTTAATAAATATATTTAAAACAGCGACAGCTGTTTATCGGGTAAATCCTCTTCTTTCAAAAAGCATCCCATTGCCGGAATATTTTTCGTTTTGTAATAATCAATATCAACTATTCCGCTCTCGGCAACCGGCAAAATATTTGAAACCACGCTTCCCTTCTTTGAAATCATAACCTGAACGCCCTGGGTTGTTTTCGTGGTTTTCAAAGGAATTTTCGAGCTGCTGAAAAACAGCGCTTTTCCGAGATTCGAATATATAACAAAATCTTTTTCTTCCTCGCCCAAAAATACTATTTTAACAAGCGGCGACTTGTCGCAGTATGCATTCGAAAGCTTTTTGCGGTTCGTTTTTGTTTTGTAAACGTCTATCGGCACCTTGCTTACCTTTCCGTTTTCGTAAACAAACATCAAATTGCCCTTGTAATCCGCCGCCGGATACACAAACACAATCTCCTCGCCCTGCTCCATCGAAAGCAAATTCGGCAGATATTCGCCCATAAGGCTTACCTTGCTGTCGTTTATATCGCAAAGCCGCATTTTATACACATTGCATTTGTTTGAAAAGAACAGCATCTCCGATTTGTTTGTGCTCTCAATGCTCTGAACTATAACATCGCCGTCTTTTAGCTTATGCTCGCTGCCCGAACTTCGAAGCGACAGCGCGGAAACCTTTTTAAAATAGTTTTCCTTTGTGAAAAACACGGTGAGCGCATAGTCTTCTATGAAGTTTTCCTCGTTATAGTAAACAACATCATCCTCGGCAATAAGATCCGTTTTTCTTTCGGCGCCGTATTTTTTTATAATCACTGCCAATTGTTTGCATATAAGCTTTTTAACGCGTTTGTCGCTTTCGAGAGTTTTTTTCAAATCGTCAATCTGCGCTGCAACCTCGTCAATTTCCTCTGTGCGTTTTAAAATATATTCGCGGTTTAAATTGCGAAGCTTGATATCCGCTATAAATTCCGCCTGGATTTTATCTATTTCAAAGCCTTTCATAAGGTTTGGAACAACCATGCTTTCAAGCTCTGTGTGGCGGATTATCGTTATTGCTTTATCGATGTCCAAAAGTATTTTTTTAAGACCTTCAAGCAAATGCAGCTTTGCGCTCTTTTTATCTATGTCAAACGCAAGCATGCGTTTCACGCAGCCCATTCGAAACTTTATCCACTCGTCCAAAATCCCGTAAACTCCCAAGACCACGGGATTGCCGTTTATTAAAACGTTAAAGTTGCAGCCGAACGAATCCTGAAGACTCGTTTGTTTGTAAAGCCTTGCCATTAACATATCCGCGTCCACGCCGCGCTTTAAATCCATAGTGATTTTAAGACCGGTTTTGTCGGTTTCGTCGCGTATGTCCGAAACATCTCTTAACTTTCCTGCCTTTATAAGCTCAACAACCTTGTCAACAATCGCCTCCGAAGTTGTTGTGTAGGGAATTTCGGTAACCTCTATGCAGTTATTCTTTTTGTCGTAATTATATTTTGCACGGAGCTTAAAGCTGCCCCTTCCCGTTTTTAAAATTTTATTCATTTCTTCATGCGAATATATCAGCGTTGCGCCGGTTGAAAAATCCGGACCCTTTATATACTGCGCCAAATCGCAGTTTTCATCTTCAATATACGCAATCGTTGCCTCACACACTTCTTTTAAATTAAAGCTTGCAATGTTTGACGCCATACCGACCGCAATACCCTGATTGGGATTTATCAGAATATTCGGAAATGCCGTCGGCAAAAGCTGAGGCTCTTTCATTGTTGCGTCAAAGTTGTCAACAAAATCAACCGTGTTTTTATCGATATCTGCAAAAATGTCGTTACATATCGAATCAAGCTTGACTTCCGTGTATCTCGCTGCCGCAAATGCCATATCTCTTGAATACTGTTTACCGAAGTTTCCCTTAGAATCGACAAGCGGATGCAAAAGCGCCTGATTGCCTCTTGTGAGACGAACCATTGTTTCATATATTGCCATATCGCCGTGCGGATTCAGTTTCATTGTCTGACCGACAACGTTTGACGATTTTGTCCTCGCGCCGGTTAAAAGCCCCATTTTATACATCGTGTATAAAAGTTTTCTGTGCGACGGTTTAAATCCGTCTATCTCGGGGATTGCTCTTGATATTATAACGCTCATCGCATACGGCATATAGTTTTCGGTAAGCGTTTTTGTAATCGGCTGATTATCATAATACTTTTTATTTTCCACCTAAGCTTTCTCCTTTCCGCTTCTCAGCTCAAGTCGAGCATTTCGGCATATTTTGCGCCCTCGGAGGCAATATAGTCCTTTCTTCCGGAAAGGTTGTCGCCCAAAAGCAAATCAAACATAGCCTCCATCTTTTCGGCATCTTCAGACTCCACTTTTATAAGCCGTCTCGTTTCGGGGTTCATGGTTGTAAGCCACATCATTTCCGGCTCGTTTTCACCAAGACCTTTCGAGCGCTGTATCTTATAGTTATCGTCTTTAAATTTCGATAAAATCTCTGCTTTTTCAGCCTCCGTGTATGCAAAAAACGTGTCCTTCTTATGCGTTATTTCAAACAGCGGCGACTCTGCGATATACACTTTTCCCATATCTATCAAAGACGGGACAAGCCTGTAGATCATAGTTAAAATAAGCGTTCGTATCTGAAATCCGTCAACATCGGCATCGGTGCATATTATAACCTTGTTCCAGCGCAGATTTTCTATATCAAAGGAATTAAAATCCTTGTTATGCTTTGTTTTTATTTCAACTCCGCAGCCCAGCACCTTTAAAAGGTCAACTATTATGTCGCTTTTAAATATTTTGTCGTAGTCGGCTTTAAGGCAGTTTAATATTTTTCCGCGCACAGGGATAATTGCCTGAAACTCACTGTCGCGCCCCTGTTTGCAGGCGCCGAGCGCCGAATCACCCTCCACTATATACACTTCTCTGCGGTTAACGTCGCGGCTTCGGCAGTCAACAAATTTTTGCACCTTGCTTGTAACATCCATAGAGCCTGTGAGCTTCTTTTTTATGCTCACTCTCGCCTTTTCGGCAGACTCGCGGCTTCTTTTGTTTACAAGCACCTGCTCGGCAATTTTTTCGGCCTCGGCTTTGTTTTCTATAAAATAAATGTCAAGTTCGCGGCGCAGAAAATCCGTCATCGCTTCTTGAATAAATTTATTAGTTATCGCCTTTTTCGTTTGGTTTTCATAGCTTGTCTGAGTTGAAAACGAGCTTGAAATAAACATCAGCGAATCCGAAATGTCAACAAATGTCACGCGGCTTTCGTTTTTCTGATACTTTCCGTTTTGCTTTAAATACTGATCTACAGCATACACAAACGCACCGCGCACAGCTTTGTCCGGCGCGCCGCCGTGTTCAAGAAAGCTGGAATTGTGATAATATTCCAAAAGCGGCGTTTCGTTTGAAAAGCAAAATGCAGCCTGAATTTTAAGCTTATATTCGGGCTTATCCTCGCGGTCGCGGCCTTTTCTTTCCGTCTGGGCATAGTGTATGTCGGTAAAATTCTTTTCCTGTGCCACTTCCGCCATATAGTCGCATATGCCGTTCGGGTATGAAAATTCAAACATTTCCATTCCGTCCGGTGTTTCGTTATAAAAAGTGAACACAACATTCGGATTGACGATTGCCTGTTTTTTTATAACCTCCAAAAACATCTCTTTTGTAACGTTTATATCTGTAAACACTTCGATATCGGGCTTCCAGCGGATTTTCGTGCCTGTTTGTTTAAAACGCGTCGGCTCCTTTGTAAGTCCGCCGACGTTTGAGCCTTTTTCAAAATGAAGAGTGTATTTATAACCGTCGCGGATTATCGTAACGTCCATAAATTCCGACGAATACTGCGTTGCACAAAGACCGAGTCCGTTAAGACCTAAGCTGTATTCATAGTCGCCGCCGGAATCGTTTTTATATTTTCCCCCGGCATACATCTCGCAAAAAACAAGCTCCCAGTTGTATCTGTTTTCCTTTGTGTTAAAGTCGACCGGTATTCCGCGTCCATGGTCGCACACTTCAATCGTGTTGTCCTTAAAGCGGGTTATTTCTATCGCATTTCCGAAGCCCTCACGCGCCTCGTCTATTGAATTTGAAAGAATTTCAAAAAACGAATGAAAGCAGCCTTCAAGTCCGTCCGAACCGAAAATAACGGCAGGGCGTTTTCTCACCCTGTCGGCGCCTTTAAGCGAAGTTATGCTTTCGTTGTTATATTTGTTTTTTGCCAAATTTTTCGCCCCTTCCGAAATAAACAGCCAAGCCTCGCGCAGCCTAGACCGTTTTATGACTTTTCAAAAAATCTACTATATATGGTATATCAAATTTTAAAAATTGTCAAGTTTTTTTAATTTCGTCTTTTTTAAGATTGTTTTATCTATTTAAGATACTTTTCGTCTATTGTGCTTGCAATAAGGTTTTCAAAATATTTATAGCTAACGTCTGCCCCGTGCGCTTTGGCAAGAGCGTCGGTATATTTGTCAAACGGAATAATTCTTATATTTGAAAAGCGGTTTTCATATTGATTTACAACCGGCCTTACATAAACATTTTCAATCCTTTTTTCATCGCCCTTTTTAACAAAGTCAAACTTAACCGTCAGTCCCAGAAGATTAACCGGCGAAACCTGAGCTGAAATATAGTTTCCCAAAGAATACACAACCAAAGTGTTTCCTACATATTCCACAGGCTGAATTGCGTGCGGATGGGTTCCTATTATAACATCGCATCCGTTTTCACTTAAGATTTTTGCGCTTTCCTGCTGGATTTGGTTCGGTCTTGTCTGGTCTTCATCGCCCCAATGCAAACAGCAAACCGTAAAGTCTGCCTCTTCCTTTGCTCTTTTAAGCGTTTCAACCATATTTTCGCAGCCGTTTTCATAATCCGCAAGCGGAACATAATACTCGCTGTCTGCCGGAAGCGAAAGTCCGTTTGTGTGATATGTAAAATTCATAAACGCAATTTTTATGCCGTTTCTTTCAACTATTTTTATATTGTCCTCTCCCTTTTTGTAAATTCCTATACATGTTGCCTCGGGGTGGTTTTGATAAAACTCATATGTGTTTTTTATTCCTTTTTCCCACTTGTCAAACACATGGTTTGTAGCATGGGAAAACACATCAAACCCCAGATCTATCATATCGCGCCCAAGCTCCTGCGGCGAATTAAACAAAGGATAAGACGAAAGCCCCATCTGCGTTCCGCCGAGTATCGTTTCCTGATTTATATAAGCAATATCGGCATTTTTAATATCATCTGCCACAAGAGAATACATAGGCTTAAAGTCAAAATCGTCGCCGGGGGCGTTTTTGTCTGCCTGCCAGTAAACGCAGTTGTGTATAAGATTGTCGCCCGCACCGTAAAACGAAACTCTTTCCTCCGCCGGCTCAGGCGTGCTCACGGGCGCCGATGCCTGTTTTGCGCCGTCCGCATCTTTTTTATCTGCGCATCCCGAAAACAAAAGCATTGCCGAAATCAAAACGCACATTGTTTTATATATTTTTTTCATATGTATCTCCCCTTCATTTGTTTGTATCTATAGTATATCAAAAATTCAGCCAAAAATCAACACCGCCGCACATTTTACTTTTCTTTTCGGTATTTCATAGTCAAAAAAACTAAATGTATTGACTTTTTCAGCTAAATATTATATAATTTGTTCAAAAGCCGACCGTTTTGCGGCATAGTTTTTTGGCCGCATATTTTTTATTTATTTTTCGGAGGTTTTATACATGCGAAAAAAACATTGCAGTCTGAAAAAAGAACTTACACTCTATGCACTCACCGGCATATTTACAACTGCTGTAAACCTGATTGTTTATTTTGAATGTTTAAAATTTATACCGCCTGCGGCAAGCAATGTTTGCGGATGGTTTTGCTGCACGCTTTTTGCATATATGACAAGCAGCCGCCTTGTGTTCGGTGCGGGCGGAAACGAATTTTCAAAAAAGTTAAAGCAGTGTGCGTCTTTTTTTGCCGTGCGCTTTGTTTCGGGCTTTATGGAAACCGTTGCGGTCTACATATTTATTCAGAAAATGAATTTAAACGACCTTGCCGTTAAGCTTGCCTCGGGCGTGTTCGTGGTTATTTTTAACTATCTTTTCAGCAAGGTTATGATTTTTAAAAAATCTTAAATTTTCAGACAGGGAGAAATTTTTATGCGTAAATATTTCAAAAAATTTATTGCCGCCGTCTGCGCGGCAGCGCTTTTGTGTGTTCCGGCGGCAAACGCTTATGACAGCGAATCGCTCGCAGCTGCAAAAACCCTTTTTGACATCGGGCTTATGAGCGGAAGCAGCGAAACTTTCAGCGCAGAGTCAATGGATCTGGACAGCTTTGCAACGCGCGCGCAGCTCGCGGTTGTTATAACAAGAATGCTCGGCAAGGACGACAAGGCATGTTATCAGCAAAATCCGCATCCGTTTTCGGATGTTCCTTCATGGGCGTCGCCTTATGTCGGCTGGCTTTATGAAAACTATCTTGCCCATGGCTACTCCGACACTTACTACGGCGCAAACGACTATGCAACGCTTCAGCAGTTTTCGGCAATGATGCTGCGCGCTCTCGGATACTTTGAGTCGGAGGGCGATTTCGAATATGAAAACGCAGTTAATTTTGCAATAAGCATCGGTCTTACAGAGCAGTCGGATATTTATAAATATGAACTTGTGCGGTCCGATATGGTTAAAATCTGTTTAAAGGCGCTTAAGCTGCCTGTAAAAAACTCCAGACGGCTTTTATCCCAAAAGCTTTGCGATGAAAAAGCAATTTCAAAACAGGCGCTGGAGCTTTTAAACGTTTCAACTCCGGACGCCCTCGGCGCATATTTTACCCATATTGAAAACAATCTTCCCGATATAAAAGCGCTGAAAACCGGCAACACAATAACAGTCAAATTTTCATCTCCCGTTGAACACTACGGAATAAGAGTGTTTTTTATATCTCCGTCAAGTCCCGCAGTTGCCGAAGCGCCGTTAAACGGCTCCGGCACATATTACACAAAGGGCAAAATCTCGTATATAAACGGAGGCAGCGCGGGATATATAAACGAGCTTACAATTCACAATTTTCCCGGCGGTGGCGGCTCAAAGATTATTGTTGTTAAAACAACGAGCGAAGGCGCCTCCTACAGCTTTTCGGGAAAAACAAACATAATATCTTTATAAGTAAAAGAAAGGAGTCTGACGTGAAATTTTTTAAATCGCTTATTGTTTTTTTCCTTTTTGCATCCACTGCCGTTTCCGCGGCGCCCTCTCTAAAATATTATAATGCCGGCACGCTTTCGTCATGGACGGAGGAGTCTTATTATAATTCGCCGGTTATATGCGATATAGACGGCGACGGAAATGATGAAATTATTTTTTCAAACTATTCAATAACCGTACTTGATGCAAAAACGGGAAATGTTAAATGGAAAGTTAATTCGGGACACGACCGCAGCGAGAATTTTTTTGAATTCGGCAAAAGCGTCGGTCACACATGGTGCGACGCGGTTGTAAAAGATATCGACGCCGACGGCAAAAAAGAAATTATAACCGTTCACGGCAGCGGTCTTATATCCGTTCTCGATTCAAACGGATATTTTAAACCCGGCTGGCCGCAAACCCCTTTAAACGTTACGGCAAGGAGCGTTAAGGCAGAGGATCTCGATTTAGACGGAAAATGCGAAATCGCCGTTGGCTACGGAACCGGAAATGCCGCCAGCGTTTATGTTTTAAACTGTGACGGCACAATCCGCCCCGGCTGGCCGCAGCTTGCCGACGCAAGCGGAAACAGCGGCTGGAGCTACGGCGTGTTTATGAACGGCATAACAATAGCGGATATCGATAACAACGGCTACAAAGAAATTATCGTTCCGACCGACACGTCGTTTATAAGCGTATACAATGCCGACGGCACACAGTATGTTGCAAACCGCGAGGTGTTCGGCGGAAGATACTGGTCCCAGATTGCATTTTACGAAGACTACAGCTCCGAAATCCGCGGCGATAACAGCGGCTGGGGGCTTCCCGTCACGGGCAGCGAGCTTCGCGAAGAATTATACAAAGGCGAGTTCGGCCATGCAATGACAACTGTCTGCGATATCGACGGCGACGGTAAAAAAGAAATTATCAGTTCGCTTATCATGTGCAACAGAAAATATGCGCCGGTGTATCCTCCGACGGAATACATGAGCATATGTATCCTCAATGCCGACCGCACAAGATTTAAAAACGAATTTTTAGACGCCGACTGGACAACAATCCCGACAGACCTCGGAAAACCGCTTGTCCAAAACACTGTGTCGATTGCGTCGGGCGTGTGCCAGACGCCGGTCGTGAGCGATATCGACGGCGACGGCAAAAATGAAATTCTTTTTAATTCCTATAACGGAAAACTGCATTGCTTTTCATTAAACAAAACCGAGCCTTATGCCTGGCCGTACAGTTTAACAAGGCGCACAAGCCCGCTTTTTGAATATGCTTCGCCCCCTGTGTGTGTTGATATTGATTTTGACGGAAAACAGGAAATCATCTTTGCTTCGTCATATGACGAAACACAGGCTCTGCCCTCTGTTATGCAGGCAAGCCTTTATATTTTAAACTATGAGGGGCGCCTAATAAGCAAAACGCCGCTTCCTCCGGCAAAAGAGGCTCAAAATAAACACAACGGCGTTAAAAGCGCACCGCAGGTTAAAGACATAGACGGCGACGGAAGATATGAAGTTGTTTTAAACACGACAAACGGCGCAATCTGCGTTTATGATTTGTAAAATATAAAGCAAAACCGCAATATGCCTGCTGTCCTTAAATATGTTGTTTAAGGACAAATGCTGCCTTTTTTCGGATGCGCAAATTTGCTTTGCGGTAAATTTTAAAAAAAGAGGGATTTAAGATGAGAGAAAAACTGAAAGGCTTGGTGGCAGGGCTTTTAATAGGCACCACCGTAGCAGGCGGCTCTGTTTGGGCTGCAACGGGCATGCGTTCGATTGACGTTATGTTCGACAACATTAAAATCTATATGGACGGCGAGCTTGTTGAACCAAAGGACGCAAACGGACAAACCGTTGAACCGTTTGTTTACAACGGCACAACATATCTTCCGGTGCGCGCGGTAAGCAATGCTATCGGAAAAGACGTAAGCTGGGACGGCGTTGAAAAGGTTGTTTACCTCGGCGCAAAACCGGGCAGCAGCGAAAACTGGCTTGATGTGTGCGGTCCGTATCAGTACACACAAGGCACAGAATACCGTTTAACAGATAATAAATACTTTACCATGTCCGGTAAAAAATACACCAACGGCTATGTTCTTGAGGGACGCGGATTCAGCAAAATTGAAGCACTGTATAACTTAAATTCTCAGTACAAATCACTGTCATTTACTGTAGGGCATATAGACGGAAAGAAAAATGTTAATGCAACATTAAACATTTATTTAGACGGCATAATCGCATATACCACCGAACTTAAATATGACGATGTTGCAAAAAAAGTAACCGTACCGTTAAACGGTGCTCTTCAAATGAAAATAGAAGTAGCCTACAGCAAAGGGCAAACAAAATCCAGTGTAGCTTACGGTTTTTCCGAGGGCGAATTTAAATAATAAACTTTTCGGCGGCGGTGCCTTTGCGCATTGCCGCCCGATTTTTTAATATATAACTGCAAATCAACACAATATTAAATTTAAAGCTTTAAACTAAACCACACAACTGCCGCAGCAAAAAATAATCGCTGCGGCAGTTATTTTTAAATATTTTCAATAAATAAAAAAAAGTATTGTCAAAATGGCAAATCTGGTGTATAATGTTTAATATATGTTTAAATTAAAATACTAAAATTTAAATTGCCCGCGCTTTTAATTTGCGGGTGGAAAGGCATTGATATACTATGGAAGAAACGAAAAACAACTATACAGACGAAAAGGAATTGTCCGAACTTTTGCAAATACGACGCGATAAGCTCACAGAACTTCAAAACGAAGGCCGCGATCCCTTTAAAATCACAAAGTTTAACAGAACGCACACCTCTAAAGACATCAAAGAAAATTACACAGAAGAAGATCGTGAACTCAAAAAAAGAGGCAGTGACGAAGTTGAAATTATAAAGGCAAAGATTTCTCCTCTTGACGGACAAAACGTTATCGTTGCCGGACGCATTATGTCCAAGCGCGGCATGGGCAAAGTCGGTTTTGTTCACATTGCCGATTTGCACGGTCAAATTCAGATATTTGTTAAAAAAGATATTCTCGGCGAAGACGAGTATAACCATTTTAAAAAGCTTGATACAGGCGATATAATCGGTGCGGAGGGCGAAGTGTTCACAACGCAGACAGGCGAAATTTCAATAAGAGCATCTAAAATCACTCTTCTTTCAAAATCGCTTTTGCCGCTCCCCGAAAAGTTTCACGGCATGACAAACACCGATATGCGTTACCGTCAGCGTTATATCGACCTTATAATGAACAGCGATGTTAAAGACACATTTGTAAAGCGTTCGAAAATAATCTCGTCAATCAGAAGATATCTCGACGGTCAGGGCTTTCTGGAAGTTGAAACGCCTATGCTTGTATCAAATGCAGGCGGTGCGGCGGCCCGTCCGTTTGAAACGCATTTTAATGCGCTCGATGAAGACTTTAAGCTGCGTATTTCTCTTGAGCTTTATTTAAAACGTCTTATCGTCGGCGGACTTGAAAAGGTATATGAAATCGGCAGAGTTTTCAGAAACGAAGGTCTTGACACGCGCCATAACCCGGAATTTACGCTTATGGAGCTTTATCAGGCATACACCGATTATCACGGTATGATGGATTTAACGGAAAACTTATACCGCCATGTTGCAAACGAAGTTTTAGGCACAACAAAAATCGTCTACAACGGAATTGAAATGGATCTCGGCAAGCCTTTTGAAAGAATCACAATGGTCGATGCTGTTAAAAAATATGCAAACGTTGATTTTAATGAAATTGCAACGCTCGAAGAAGCAAGAAAAGCTGCCGATGAGCATCACATTGAATATGAACAGCACCACAAAAAGGGCGATATTTTAAATCTTTTCTTTGAAGAATATGTTGAAGAACATCTCCTTCAGCCAACGTTTGTTATGGATCATCCGGTTGAAATTTCGCCGCTCACAAAGAAAAAGCCCGAAAACCCGGACTATGTTGAGCGTTTTGAGTTCTTTATGAACGGCTGGGAAATGGCAAACGCATATTCCGAGCTTAACGATCCTATCGATCAGCGCGAAAGATTTAAAGCTCAGGAAGAGCTTTTGGCACACGGTGACGAAGAAGCAAACACCACCGATGAAGACTTTATGCGCGCTTTGGAAATCGGTATGGCACCGACCGGCGGTATCGGATTCGGTATCGACAGAATGTGCATGCTTTTGACCGACTCTGCCGCAATCCGCGATGTGCTTCTGTTCCCGACAATGAAGCCGCTTGATAAATAAACCGCTATATATAGCTACATTAGAGCTATCTGTAACAATATATTGTGTTTTTGGAGTAAAGGGAATATGAATTTACCAAATTATTTACCAAAAAATTTATTTAAAAGCACTCGATATAGTAACCAAAAGGCACTATCTTTTACGGATAGTGCTTTTTCAATGTCCTGTTTTATTAAATATTTTGATGTGTACTTTTCAAAAATATGGCGTGGTACTTTAAAAATAATTGAAGTATCTCATAATATCTTTTGAAGTGTGCAAGTAGATTTATTTATGTTATACTGTATGTAGTGAAACATAATCACTACCCTAATTCTTTTATTTTGAAACAACCACAAACAACCACACGAAGCAAGGAGCGGAAAACCGCTCTTTCTTTGTATCTAAAATAAAATAACCACCATAGCAAATATCATACTGCATACGGCGGTTATTATGTTCTGTTGGATTTATTAAATTCTGCTATTACTCTGCGAACAGTATCAATTTGTGTTTCGTTAAGTGTAGATACATCAAGTGTTTTGCTTTTTTCCACTCCAAGCAAATAATCGGTTGTTACCTTGAAATAATCAGCTATTAGAATTAGCGTATCAAATGTAGGATAGCCCATACCATTTTCATATTTACTTACAACAGCTTTTGATAAACCTAATTGAAAGCCTAATTCTTTCTGTGTTAAGTTATGGCTTTTGCGTAGTTGTTTTAATATTGTTCCAAAATCACAAACATTCATTTAAACACCGCCTTTGTAATATAATATTATATACCAAAAACGGTTTACG
>CAKSHP010000016.1 GCA_934457145.1 uncultured Clostridia bacterium
GTATTTTAGCAACATTTCCTGAGTGGGGGCAGAAAGTGCCCCCACTTTCACTATTTGGGGGCGAAAAGCGCCACCATATATCATAAATGATGGGTTCAAGGGAAAAATCCCTTGCTAGAACAGCATTTGGATGGAGACATCTCTAATGCGTATCTAGCCGTCAACCTAGGGTAAACGTGACATTAGGATGGCTTTCAATGATGTTTAATAGACGGGGACCATACTGTTCACATTCAGGAACGAGAATGCTTTCAACTTTATCTGTGATGTATTCTGCGAATTTGTCCACCAGTACTTCCGGTACGGTGAGCTCGCGGTCTTCGCTAGATATGTTTAGATAGGAAAGAATTGCTCGGCCGTCAACCGAAGATAAGATATTGTAAAGTTTATAAAACAGATCAGCATCTCAGGGAAATCGCGGCAACGAAGAAGTTTCCTTTTGCATGGTATGATATAAAGTGAAGCTATCAGCTCCCGAGCTCGACAGAGCATTCTTGGTTCTTATAACTCTGCACATGATATCGATCAAAGCTTGTTGATTGTCAAAACCATAACTTCTTAAAATATCAATAGCATTATAAATTTCTTTATCGCATGATGCACGACTATTCATATGGGATACATCCTTAGTCTATGATAGTATTATATCACACAAAGTTTAGTATGTTAATACTAAAACCTAATTTTACATTACCCAATATATTTTTGTATAGAATGTATATATTGTAATTAAATCAAACATATAAATTATTTATTTTGCTGTATTGCTAATGTCATTATTGTAATAGCAATACAATGATGGTTGTTAATCCTCTATAAACCATCTAATGAAAAGAAAATAATCACGCTATTACCCCGTTCCCAACAATTTTTATATAATTATATATATATATAGTCAAGTGCTTTTAAAAAATCGTCATTTTGCACAAGAAATTTTTTTGGGTTTTTATGTTTTATCAGCGCAATTTTTATATTTGCAACAATGAGAAAGCAGTCGAAAACGATTGTTTTTTTATGCTTTTGTGGTATAATATTCGTAAAATGAATGAAATTTGTGGTAGTGTAAAGTAGCATATAATACAGTTTTTCGGCCCGTAAAGTTGCATTGTTTTAATTATTTATCAAATACCTGCCATGTTTTGCTAAAGCTGATACATATATTATACAGTATCAGACATAAAATTTCAATTACAGACATGAATTTTTATAAAATCATACTTTGGTATGATGACAAATTTGCAAATATGTGATATAATTATAAACAATTGCAAAAGAATGTGCCGAAAATGAAAGGGGGTTTTTGAAATGAATGTTGCAATATGCGACGATCAGAAAAACGAACTTGAAAACATTAAACAGATTGTGTCGGAATATGCAAAAGAGCACACAGAGCTGCTTTTTAAAATCGATTGTTTTTCAACACCTCTTGATATGTTAGACTATATAAATAAAAACGGTGTTCCTGATATTGCACTTCTTGACATTTGTATGCCGGGCGTTCTGGGAACCGAAATTGCAAAGGAGCTTAAAAGCAAAAGCGAGGATAATACAGACATTATTTTTCTGACAACAAGCTCTGATTTTGCCGTTGAAGCGTTTTCGCTGCATGTAAATGACTATCTGATAAAACCGTTTTCGAAAAAAAGACTTGCAGACACGCTTGACAGAATAATTGAAAAAAGAAAAAAACGTCTGTTTGTGCCGGTGACATGCGGCCGTGAGATACACCGTGTTGATTTATATCAGGTGCTGTATATGGAATCGAAAAACCATAACGTTGAAATATATTTAAAATCGGGAAAGAGTATAAAAACGCATGCGGCGCTTGCCGATATGAAAGATATGTTTTATAATGTTAAAGGCTTTATATCGATCGGAGCTTCATATGTTGTGAATTTAAGGTGTGTGCAGGGTGTTTTGCAAACCGAACTTATTATGATAAACGGACAAAGCATACCTGTTCCGAGACGCCTTCGAAATGATGTACGGGAGCAGTATTTTGATTTTTACAGCAAGGAGGCAATGAAAAAATGATTCATATATTTACGGCTATGGTTTTGTTCGGAATTTCACATCTTGTTTCCTTTTGGGTAATGACGGAGCCAAAATATTCCGGGCGGAAAACTGCGTTGATTTATTTTGGCTTTTTTGTTATGTTTGTGTGTTTTGTAATGCTGTCTTATGCAATGTTCGGAGACAGCCCCGTTTATTATGCGGCCGCATTTACAAGCACGATTGTTGTTGCGCTTTTTATTTTTATATTAAACTCTGCCGATCCGCTGTGTAAAAAGATATTTCTGTTTATCAGCTATGCAAATGTGTTTAGTATATTTGTGTGTATTTCGCTTATAATATGCCATGTGTTTTTTAAAGACGCAGCGGAAATAGTTGTGTATTACGCAAGAAATATTATAAGAACCGTTTTGTTTATTCCCGTGGCTTTCATATATATACGCTTTTTGCGTTCTTCGGTAAGCGCCGTTTCCGGCAAACGCCGTAAAACATGGTATTCCATATCTGTGGTTTCGCTTTTGTTTTTGATAATCTTCGCATTATTTGTTGTAATTTTCAATTCCGAATACAAAAATATAGACAAATATATTCCGTTTTTTACAATTTCCGTTTTAATCTATGTATCGATTTTATGGGTTATTTTCGGCACGATTCAAGCCATGATAACAGAGAGCAACACAGAGTTGATTAACCAAAACATAGCTTTTTTGCAAGAAAGGCTTAAAACCGCAAATGAAAATGAACTTGCGGCAAAGACCATTCGCCACGATTTCAGACACCATAGTCAAAACATTGAGTCTATGCTGAAAAAAGGTGAAATAAGCGAGGCTTTGAGTTATCTGAAGCAATACAACGACAGCTTAGAGGCAGCAAAGCTAAGCGATTTTTGCCCGAATATTACGGTGAACGCTATTTTAAACAGTTTTTACACAAAAGCGCAAAAGAACGGTATTTCGATTTTTGTTGAGGCGGATACGGGGGAAAATACAGCAATATCCGATATGGATTTTGTTGCCGTTTTATCAAATCTTCTGGAAAATGCCATAAACGGTTGTATTGAATGTAAATCGGGCGGTGAGATAAAAGTTAATATCCGAACGGTTGCGGATAAAACCGTTATTGTATGTTCCAATCCGTGCAGACAAGATATTTTTATAGAAAACGATATGATTAAAAACCGCGGTATAGGAATAACCAGTATGCTTTCGGCAATACGAAAATACGGCGGAGACATCAAATACAGTTATAGCAGCGGGATATTAACCGTGTGCATTATATTAAATTCTTAAATATAATGGGACCAATTAGGTTTCAAAATCGACCAATTACGCATAAAACCGTCCGCAGAGGCTGCTTTTTTGATATAATTACAATGTAATCACTTACCCGGAGGTGAAAATATTGTTTTTTAAAAAGAAAAAAGTGACATTTGACAAGGCGGCAAAATTTAATTATGAGCTGGACACAAATGAAGAGTTACAGGAAGAATTAAAAAAACTTGCATTATGCAGAAATGATATAACAAGGACAGAGTATTTGTCAAAAATATTGTTGCTGTTTAGAAAAGAAGGGCTTGAACTTACTTTAAAAGAGTTTGACCTGCTTCTTTTGCTGCGCACAAAAACCGATCAGATACTTCTGGAAAAAACGGGTGATACAATATAAAAAGCATTTAACATAAAACCGAAATAAATATTATCAGCCGTCGGCATTGATGAGCGCGGCATAGGTAAAAATATATATTAAGATAAGTTTATTTAAAAGGAAAAGGAGTGTTTTTTTATTTGGGAAAAAAAGCCAGCAATCACAAGCCGGCAGCGAAAATTTATTGCGAAAAAAACTTTTTTTGGGGAGGAAAAGCCAAATATGAAAAAACAAACAGACTGATTAGCATTTTACTGTCGGTGATGATGCTTGTTTCAGTATTTTCGCAAGCAGCATTTGCCGATGACATAAGCGGCGCCGAAGTTGCCGGCGAGGAATATACTGTATTTGCAGATGATGCGTGCAGCCATCCTGACATAAAAGATGATGAACGTAACGGGATTTGCGAATGCAGCGTATGCGGCAAGACGATGGTGCGGCTTACAAAATACGATGTGACAGACTGGTCAATATCATTTCCTGATGAATACTATGAAACCATAGACGAGGCGATGGCTGCCGTGCCTGAATTTGATGAAGCTTTTGTTTCGTCCTACGTTGTTGACGACGTAGTTTACTATGAAGATCAATATAGCTACGAGGTACGTTTTTATGAAGATATTGAACTTGACCACGATCTTGAAGTAAAAGATAAGGTTTTTGACCTTGCGCCGAACACTTCAGGCTATAACTCCAAGCTTTCTTTTACGGACGGTCGCTCTAGGGGAAGTAGTTATCTGCATGTGTGCCGCGTTTGATGATGCAAAGGCGTTCTGATTTTCGAATGACTTGTATAAAAATCGGTTGAATGTTAGACACGTCGATATTCTCCTTTCTCAGTTCACGATATTTTACACCGTAAGGAATGAAGAAACGAACGGGAACGGGATTTTTCAGGTAGTCGCTCGGATTCAGACCAAACTCCCGGTAAAACGCCCGCGTGAAAGTGTCTGCGTTGGAAAATCCGGCGTCAAGAGCCGCATCGATGACTTTGGTTTTTCCGTTTTGCAGCTGCTTTGCTGCTTGCGTGAGCCGGTATTTTCTGATATACTCAGTCGGTGTCAGTCCGAGGCAGTCTTGAAACAGCCTATAGGAATACCACGGAGAAAACAGCGATGCCCGCGCAAGATCGGACAAGGTGATTTCCTCCGTTTTGTTCTTTTCTATGTAGTCTTGCATCCGCTGGACAGCTAAAACCTGTTCTTTCTTGCATTTAAACTCCTTACCGGTAATATTATACTGTACAAAACGGATTTTTTCTCGACTTTTCTTACTGTTTTTATTCTGTTTTGCCTTTTCGTAAAAATTCGCGCTTTACTTTGTTTTGAGCTGATTTAGTCTTTTTAAAACAGATGGATTGTTTGCCGCGATGCTTCCCAAAGCAGGGCAGCTGTTCATTTGATTGCAGTCTGCGCAAGTATCCAGATTTTTTTCGCGGACGCAGTTATGTACGGGACAGAGTTTGTCGCAAAAAGGTGTTTTTGCGCCTTCAATGCGACAGCCCGTGCAGTTAATCATTTCAGGTGTGATTGTTACGTTGTTAAGCTTTGTCCACAGTGCAGCGGTCTTTTCGCGCAAAGCGTTATCGTTTGTAATTGTTGCGATTCTGGCGTCGCATGTTTTGCAGTCCAGGCCGCAGCAGCCGATCAGTTGATTATTCATTTTTATTTCTCATTTTCTTCATTTGTATTTTTTCTTTGATTTTTCGGAATAAGCATACCGATTACAAGCCCGGTGATCATACCGAGCGATATGCCGATGCCGATGAAGCTTTCAAGCATTGTGCCGATAAGCAAACCAAAGCACATTCCAAGGCACATTCCCTCTGCGCTGTAGTTTGTATCGGATTTTTTATCTTTCTTTTTTCTTTTAACGCCGCGGACAATTAAGATTGCAATTACTAAACCTGCTGCCACAGAGTAAAATGCGGCTGTGCGGACAGAGCGTGAAAATACGTTTTCTGCGGCATGGATAAAATTTAAAAGTGTATTCATCTTTTTCTCCCGGATAATATTTTTTTAAACTGTAAAAAATTTTTTAATGCCAATACGGTTTTTAACTTTCGATAAATTTCTGAAGAGTCATAACTGAGCAGCCTTTGCTTTCATAATATGCAAGCATTTCAGGCAGTTTCTTTTTATCATAGCTTGTTATGCAGTCCGACAGTACATGAACGCTATATCCGCATTTTCTCATATTGAAACAGGTGGATTTGATACATGCCGCTGCATCTGCGCCGGCAATATAAAACTCGGAAATTTCGTGCTTTTGAATAAATGCGGCGAATGCCTCACTTGTCAGGGTGTTGCTTTTTGATTTCGTAAAAATATAGTCGGATACAATTTTCATTTCGGCTACAAACTCTGCGCCGCGTGTGCCGGGCTTGAAAGTTCTTGTTCCCGCCGACAGGTTGTTGTGCTGAATATAAATAACTGTCAGTTTCTTTTCGGCTGCCCGGTCAATTGCCATATTGACTTTTTCTATGATTTCCCTGTAGTTTTTCGTGATATCATTTTGAAGGTCGATTACGACCAGTGCGCTGTTTTTCATAATGTATGCCTCCGTAATTTGTTTTTAAATTGTTTCAATTTGGGACTGCTTTGTCAGTTTTTTTAAGAAAGCCGTCAACCGCACGATTAAATTCCAAAGAACATTTATTTGCAATAAAGTGCGGTTTTTAACTTTGTATTAGGGCTTAATATCGCTGACTGTAATGCTGTCTGCTGCGTACATCTTGAAAAACTGCCGTACATGTCTTTCTATCAGATTTATCACTTCGTCTTCGCGTTCCGGCTCGCGGTCGCAAAGATTCAGCCAAACGGAGACAGGCAGGCAAAGCTGAGCTGCCATGATTTGAAAGTCGCCGTCCGATAACTTTTTTTGCCAAATTAAAAATTCAATAAGAGCGACAAAATAATCCATAACATTGGTGTAGTTCTGTTTTGTCTGCACTTTTGCAAGAGCCGGATTTCGAAACTGTTCAATAGTTAAAAATTTTCTGGCTTTGGCCATCTGCGGTTCATGAATAATATAACGAATCTGTCCGATTATCGCTTGCGTAACAGAGCTTACATTTAAATCTTTTTCGTCCGTTAAAAACGAAGATTTATCTCTGTTGGATTTTGAAAAAATCGAATGCCACTCGTATTGTTTCATAACTTCCTGCATTAAACTTTCCAAAATTTCCTGTTTGCTTTTAAAATGACTGTACACAGATGCTTTGCGGATACCAACCTCATCTGCAATCTGTGAAACAGATGTTGCGTCAAAACCTTGCGTTGAAAACAAATCAAGTGCGGTATTCAGTATTTTTTGTTTTGTGCTTTGGTTGTCCATAGCTTTTAATCACTCCCGGTTTTTAGTTATCTGCGGCAGAAAATCTGCCGGTTTGGCGCACGTTTATAACCGGCAACTGTTTTGAGCGTGATAACTATTTTTTGTCTTCCGTTTTTTGGCTTTCTTTGAAATTTTCCCATTCTTTTTTTGTGATACAAGTTACATGTTCAGTTCTGAAAACGCCTTCAATCGCGCAAGAAACTTTTTCATTGGTGTGATGATATGTAAAACCGCATTTTTCCATAGCACGCTTTGAGCGTGAATTGCCGTCAAAATAACCGCACCACAGTTTGTGCATTTTTAAGTCTGTAAACGCATATTCCATAAGACACTTGACTGCCTCGGGGATAAATCCTCGTCCCCAATACGGAACGCCTAACCAATATCCTATCTCACATTCAGTGTCGGGAAGTTTAATGTTGCTCTTGGTTCCGATCATCAAACCTGCGCTTCCGACAGGTTCGCTTGTTTCTTTTAACACAACGGCATAGGTTTCAGGTTCTGACAAAACAGTTTTTATAATTTCGCGGCTGTTTTCAACGCTTGTGTGAACAGGCCATCCGGCAACAGGGCCGACTTTCGGATCACGCGCGTATTTATACAGGTTTTCGGCGTCCGAAAGTTTCCATGGGCGCAAAATAAGTCTTTGCGTTTCAAAAATCATAATATGTCCTCCTTACCGGGTATTGTTTTTTAAAGATGTTATATTTATATTATACCTACCGAACGGTAGGTTGTCAATACAATTTTTAAAATTTTTCTGCGTGGAGCCGTTTGACTGCGTATGGTGAAATCGAATAGAAATTTTACAGCTTTGTAAAAGCCGATACATATTGGGAAATTGATATGTAATTAAAATAATTAGGCAAAGCGCGGCAAAAATTTTAAAAAATTAAGCATTTGTGCAAGTTAATGTAAAAACATTGACAAGACAGAAAAACTATGGTAGTATAATAAAAAGTTGGTTTAATTTATGCAGACAGCTTGTGTGGCGGCTGCGATAGTTTAAACCTTTGTGTAAAAGACGAGAATAAAAATTTGTGTGCGGTTTTGTGCGGCGCATTTTAGTTTAACCGCCGTTTTTAATCAAATGCAAAAACGTATTTTCGCGAGGCTTTGCAAGGGCAGAGCCTTTTAAATTTTAAGGGGAAAAAAATAAAAAAAGGGGTGAGTTTGATGGATAACTTTTTAGCAATAATTGAAAAGATTAATTCATCGATTAACGGCGTTGTCTGGGGAGTGCCGATGCTGATTTTAATTGTCGGCACAGGCATAATAATGACAGTCGGAACGAAGTTTTTCCAGGTTACCCGCGCAAAGCATGTAACCAAGGAAACGATCGGAGGAATGTTTACTAAAAAGGACGTCAGAAAAAGTACGGAGCAAAAGTCAATTTCTCAGTTTCAGGCGCTCTGCACGGCTTTGGCGGCAACTATAGGTACAGGAAACATAGCAGGTGTTGCAACGGCTATTGCTATCGGCGGTCCCGGAGCTGTGTTTTGGATGTGGGTTTCGGCGTTCTTCGGAATGATGACTAACTATTCCGAAAATGTTTTGGGAATTTACTACCGCAGAAGAAACAAAGAGGGTGAATGGTGCGGAGGCGCCATGTATTATTTAAGAGACGGTCTTGGTAGCAAAAAAGGCTGCAAGCACTTAGGTAAGATTTTGGCGGTTTTATTTTCGATATTCTGCGTTTGCGCATCGTTCGGTATAGGAAATATGACGCAGGTGAACTCGATTGCATCAGCCATGAAATCAAACTTCGGCATGCCG
This sequence comes from uncultured Clostridia bacterium, assembly GCA_934457145.1. Taxonomy (GTDB): domain Bacteria; phylum Bacillota; class Clostridia; order UBA1381; family UMGS1253; genus CAKSHP01. The sequence continues at coordinate 8,770 of CAKSHP010000016.1, forward strand.
GCAATAGCAGTCGGTATAGCGCTTGCAATTATAGCTGCGCTTGTTATAGTGGGCGGAATAAAAAGAATAGGTCAGACGGCTGAAAAGCTTGTTCCGTTTATGGCATTGTTTTATATTATAGGCGCGCTTATAATTTTTGTGATGAATTTTCATCAGATTCCGTATATTTTTTCAAGCATATTTAAAAATGCGTTTAACTTCGGTTCGATAGCCGGTGCGGGAAGCGGACTTGTTATAAAAAAAGCGGTTACGATGGGATTTAAAAGAGGCGTGTTTTCAAATGAGGCAGGTCTTGGTTCTTCGGTTATGGTTCACTCGGCTTCAAACGTTAAAGAGCCTGTAACTCAGGGAATCTGGGGAATATTTGAGGTGTTTGTTGATACTATAATTGTCTGCACGCTCACAGCGTTTGTTTTACTGTCTTCCACATGTACGTCGGTTTCATTGTCGGAAGCGGTAAAAAATGTGACAAAAGAAGAAAAATATGTGAGAATATATGATATTGACGAGTTTAAAAACGAACAGGCGGTTCCGCTTATGGATGTGACGACAAATCCGCTTTTGGAGATTGCACAGCCCGGAGATGAGGTTTCAGATACTTATAAGGTTATTCCCGAAAACGGCGAACCGTTTGAAATATCGCTTAAAAAAGATGATGAAAGCGATGATTCAAATTATATTTATACAAACGTTATGTCAATAAAAGGCATAAGCGTTGATGAAAACGGAAACGAAATCAAAGACGAAAACGCACCTGTAAATGCTGTTTCGATTGAACAGATTTCAGGAGTGCCGCTTGTTACATATGCATTTTCACAAAGATTCGGCAGCTGGGCGGGAATGCTTTTGGCAGTAGCAATTTTATTGTTTGCCTTTTCAACCGTCCTCGGATGGTCTTATTACGGTACAAAGGCCTGGGAGTATTTGTTCGGAACAAAGTCAACGGTTTTGTACAGGGTTGTGTTTGTGCTTTTCATTATAATAGGCGCAACAATGGATTTAAGCCTTGCGTGGGATATATCGGACACCTTAAACGGACTTATGGCAATACCAAACCTTATTGGTGTGCTTGCGCTTTCGAAAACTGTTTTTGAAATAACCAAAAACTACAGTTCAAGAAAGTTTTACGGCAAAAAGGATGTTCGTCCTATGCTTTCGGCGTTTAAAGATATTCAGGAAGATCATGAAAAATCCTTATAATTAAAAAGATATAAAAGAAGCTGCGGCAAAGTAATTTTATTTTGCCGCAGCTTCTTTTTTTTTACATATCCGAAAGCATAATGATATGTGCAAAATGTGTGTACATGGTGAAAAACAACAAAAATTTATAACATTTATATAATATTTATAAAAATATTTCTAAAAAACTATTGAAATTTAAAAAACTGTCTGATATAATAGAGCAGATGAATGTTATTGTTAATAATTTATCAATGTATAAAATTTTTATATGGGAGGTTTTTGTTAATGGAAAAAAAGGCTATACCTTTTAACGGAACTGAAGAACAGGCAAATGCTCTCAAAGAAGTGATTGCACAGCATAAAGATCAGGCGGGAGCAGTTATTCCGGTGCTTCATAAGGCTCAGGAGATATATGGATATCTTCCTATTGAAGTGCAGACCATGATAGCCGAAGGTTTAAACGTGCCGCTTGCGGAGGTTTACGGAATTGTAACGTTCTATGCACAGTTTTCGATTAATCCTAAGGGCAGATATCAGATAGGCGTCTGTCTTGGTACAGCATGTTATGTTAAAGGTTCGGGCGAAATTTTGGAAAAAGTTAAAGAAATACTGGGAATTGACGTTGGGGAATGTACGGCTGACGGTATGTTTTCAATTGATGCAACACGCTGCATAGGCGCTTGCGGTCTTGCGCCGGTTATGACAGTTAACGGCGATGTTTACGGCCGATTGGTGGCAGATGATGTTTACGGAATAATTGAAAAATATAAAAATTAGTCTTATAAAGGATTATCGGTATAAGGAGGAAAACCATGAAAAGCTTGGCAGAATTGCAGAAAATTCGCGAACGCGTTTTTGCGGACGTCAATTTAAGACAGGAGCATGAAAACGCAATAAAAATAATTGTTGGTATGGGCGAGTGCGGAATAGCGGCAGGTGCGAGAGATGTTTTACACGCTTTCGTGCGCATTATTAATGAAAAAAAACTTGAAAACGTGGTTGTTTTGCAGTCGGACTGTATGGGACTTTGCCGCGTGGAGCCTACTGTTTCGGTTTGCGTTCCGGGCAGCAGGGAAGTTACTTATATTAATATGACGGCAGACAAAGCCGAAAAAGTTGTTTGCGAACATATAATTAAAAATCAGCCGGTTTGCGAATATCTGGCAGACGCATAAATGAATTGGGAGGGTTATAAATGAGTATATACAGATCACATGTATTGATTTGCGGCGGTACCGGTTGTACCTCCTCCGGATCAAAAACACTTCAGGCTGAATTTGCACATCAGCTTAAAGCAAACGATCTTGAAAATGAAGTTAAAATTGTTCAGACAGGATGTTTTGGACTTTGTGCGCTCGGACCGGTTGTTGTTGTTTATCCCGAGGGCGCATTCTACAGCAGAGTTGCAAGTGAAGACGTTAAGGAAATTGTTGAAGAACATTTGCTTAAAGGACGCATAGTAAAAAGATTGTTATACAGCGAAACGGTTGACGGCGATAACATTAAATCGCTTAACGAAACAACGTTTTATGCTAAACAGATGCGCGTGGCGCTCAGAAACTGTGGCGTTATAGATCCTGAAAATATAGAAGAATATATTGCACGCGACGGTTACCGCGCGCTCGGCAAGGTGCTTAGCGAAATGACTCCCGAAGAAGTTATTGACACAATGAAAAAATCGGGGCTTCGCGGCAGAGGCGGCGGAGGATTTCCGACAGGGGTTAAGTGGGGATTTGCGGCAAAACAGCCTAAAGGACAAAAGTATGTAGGCTGTAATGCAGACGAAGGCGATCCCGGCGCATTCATGGACAGAAGCGTGCTTGAAGGCGATCCGCACGTTGTTATAGAGGCTATGGCAATTGCGGGCTATGCGATAGGCGCGGACAAAGGTTATGTGTACATACGTGCAGAATATCCGATTGCCGTTGAGCGTTTGCAAAAGGCAATCGATCAGGCGAGAGAAATGGGACTTCTGGGAGAAAATATTTTCGGCACAGACTTTAGCTTCGATGTTGAAATCCGTTTGGGAGCCGGTGCGTTTGTTTGCGGCGAGGAAACAGCGCTTATGACTTCTATCGAAGGTCACAGAGGCGAGCCAAGACCGCGTCCGCCTTTCCCGGCAGTTAAAGGTTTGTGGCAAAAGCCGACAATATTAAACAATGTTGAAACATATGCAAACATTCCGCAGATTATTTTAAACGGTGCCGAGTGGTTTAGCTCAATCGGTACTAAAAAGAGCAAGGGCACTAAAGTTTTTGCTTTGGGCGGAAAAATTCATAATACCGGTTTGGTTGAAATACCTATGGGTACAACGCTTCGCGAAATTGTTGAAGAAATAGGCGGCGGTATACCGAACGGAAAGAAATTCAAAGCGGCTCAAACGGGCGGTCCTTCGGGCGGATGTATCCCGGCAACTCATCTTGATACACCGATAGACTATGATTCGCTTATTGCAATCGGTTCAATGATGGGTTCGGGCGGACTTATCGTTATGGACGAGGACAACTGTATGGTTGATATTGCGAAATTCTTTTTGGAGTTTACAGTTGACGAATCGTGCGGCAAATGTTCGCCGTGCCGAATAGGTACAAAGCGTTTGTATGAAATACTTGAAAAGATTACTTCCGGCAAGGGTGAAATGGAGGATTTAGACCGTCTTGAGCATTTGTGCGGAGCCATTAAAGGCTCTTCTCTTTGCGGGCTCGGTCAGACAGCGCCGAACCCCGTGCTCAGCACACTAAGATATTTCAGGGATGAATATATTGCCCATGTAAGAGATAAGCGGTGTCCGGCAGGCGTTTGCAAAAAGCTTGTAAGCTATTCAATTGATGCCGACAAATGTAAAGGATGCACGGCTTGCGCAAGAAAATGTCCCATGGGAGCCATTAACGGCGCGGTTAAGGTTGCTCACACAATTGATAAAGAAAAATGCGTTAAGTGCGGAGTATGTCTTGATACCTGTAAATTTAATGCAATAGTAAAGAAATAAGAAAGGGTGTGTATATCAGTGGAAAATGTAAACATAAAAATTAACGGACAGGAAATCAGCGTGCCTGCTAATTATACTGTACTGGAAGCTGCCCGTATGGCAAATATCGATATTCCAACCCTTTGTTATATGAAGGGAGTCAGTCAGAGTGGTTCATGCCGCATGTGCGTGGTTGAGGTGTCGACTGCAAGGGCGCTTCAGGCTGCGTGTGTTTATCCGGTTTCAGAAGGTCTTGAAGTTAAAACAAACACACAAAAGGTCAGAGACGCAAGAAAAATCACTCTTGAGCTTTTGCTTTCCAATCACGACCGTAATTGCTTAACGTGCGTGCGCAACAGAAACTGCGAGCTTCAGCAGCTTTCCGAAGAACTCGGCGTTACGGATATTACATATCAGGGTGAGCAGAGCCGCTTTGAAATAGACGATTTGTCGCCGTCGATTATTCGCGATAACAATAAATGTGTACTTTGCCGCAGATGTATAAATGTGTGCAAAAATATTCAGACGGTCGGCGTTATAGATGTTACGGAGAGAGGCTTTAAAACAAAGATTGCGTGTGCATTTGATAAATCTTTGGGCGAGGTTGCATGTGTAAACTGCGGTCAGTGCATTGCTGCCTGTCCCGTCGGTGCGCTTTATGAAAAGGATAACACAAAAGATGTTTGGGATGCGATTGCCGATCCCGATAAATATGTTATCGTGCAGACTGCACCGGCAGTGCGCGCGGCGCTCGGCGAAGAATTCGGCTACGAAATCGGCACTCCTGTAACGGGTAAAATGGCAGCGGCGCTCAGAAGAATGGGATTTGATAAAGTTTTTGACACGGACACCGGCGCAGACCTTACAATCATGGAAGAGGGAACAGAGCTTTTAGACAGAATTAAAAACGGCGGCGTGCTTCCGATGATAACTTCATGCAGTCCCGGATGGATAAAGTTTTGCGAGCACAATTTTCCGGAATTTTTGCCAAATCTTTCATCATGCAAATCACCGCATGAAATGTTCGGTGCGGTTTTGAAATCGTATTATGCGAATAAAAACAACATAGATCCCGAAAAGATGGTCGTTGTTTCGGTTATGCCCTGCGTTGCAAAGAAATTCGAGGCTCAGAGAGAAGAAATGAAAGATGATGTTGATTTTGTTATATCAACAAGAGAGCTTGCAAGAATGATTAAGCAGTCGGGCATAATTTTCGATAAGCTTCCCGATGAAAAGTTTGACGCTCCGTTCGGAACCGACAGCGGTGCGGGCGTTATTTTCGGTGCAACGGGCGGTGTTATGGAGGCTGCGCTGCGTACGGTGGCTGAAATAATGAACAAAAAACCGTTAGACAAGCTTGAGTTTGAGTGCGTGAGAGGAACGGACGGAATAAAAGAAGCAACATTAAACCTGGGCGGAAGCGATATTAACGTTGCTGTTGTTCACGGGCTTGGAAATGCAAGAAAGCTTTTGGAGGACATTAAATCAGGAAAGAAAAATTATCACTTTATTGAAATTATGGCTTGTCCCGGCGGATGCGTAACGGGCGGAGGTCAGCCGATTGTATCGGCTAAATGCCGGATGGATATAAATCTTAAAGCCGAAAGAGCGAAAGCTCTTTATAGTGAAGATATTAATTCCACGATCCGTCAGAGTCATAAAAATGCAGATGTTGATATGCTTTATAAAGAGTTTTTCGGCGAGCCGAATTCTCATAAAGCGCATGAGCTTTTGCACACGCATTATATTAAAAGAGATAAGTATTAATAAAAACGGTATTTTAAAAATAAAACAGCCGGCAGATTCGATTTTCGGATCTGCCGGCTGTTTTGCGCATAATTATTTTAATAAAAAGGGTTTACTTTTTTTAAAGCGTGTGATAAAATTGTGTAGAAAAATGTGTTGGTATTTGAGAAACGGCAAGGAAGGTTTGAAAAATATGTTAAAAAAATTTATGTGTGTTTTTATTTGTTTTGCTTTTGCATTAACCTCGGTAAGTGCGGCGCTGCCTTCGGAAAACGAGGATTTTGAAAAGTATGAACCGGGCGAAAAGGTTGTGATTTTTAACAGCGGGGAAAGCAAAAACGGCGCATCGTTTGAAGTGGTTAAAGATCCGCTTGATGAAGAAAATAAAGTGCTGAAAATTACAAACGATTCTTCGGCTGACCGATATATGAGCATTAACGGAGATTTTTCTGACCGGACAATAATCAGATTTAAAATTTACTGCCCCGAAAGCGGTGAGTTTTCAATTTATTTCAGAGACTCTGTCAGCACGGCTAATAATATGACATTATTTAAGCTGAAAAACGATCAGATATCCTGTGTTGGCACAGTCCAAAAATACGACAGGTCAAAATGGATAAGCGTGAAAATAGTAATAAATATGAGTGAGGATTATATAGACTATTACAGCAATATAGATTCGGATTATAACGGCGAGAAATTAGTGGCGGAGACGTCGTTTTCAAAACTTTTCGGCACAAGATTTGAAAACCACACAAAAGAAAACACAAATATGCGTTTCGGACTTATGAAAAGTACGGGTGAAGCATATTTAGACGATTTCGGAGTTGCCGGCGACTATTCTCTTTTGTCGGACATGTTTGTATCGCCTGTGAGAGCATATAAAAATATAGACGGCACAGATTATGAAATATCTTCGCTGAGAGGAGGCGCACTTTCGTTTTCAACAGACATTACAAACATGGAAGAGGAGGCAAAAACTGCGTCGGCGGTTTTTGCGCTATATGATAAAAACGGAAAATTAAAAAATTGCAGCGTTTCGGAAAACGCATTGATAGAATACGGACAAACCGTTACTTTGAGAGCAAACATGAACGTGACAACGCCGGATGAGGGCGACTTGGTAAAAACGTTTATAGTGGAGGATTTAAACAATATAAAGCCGCTTGCACAGGTGTTTGAATTTGAAACGGGAAATACTTACGAACGGCCGCTGGCGGCAGAGATTTTAGACGATGCTTATAAAAATCATCCGGATGAAACGTCGCATCCGAGAGTTGTGCGCACAAAAAGCGATTTTGATAAATTAAGAGGCTATGTCGAGACCGATGAAAATTATGCGCTTTGGTTTGAGCAGATAAAGAAAAACGCTTCGTCTGCGCTGACCGCAGCGCTGCCGACATATACATATGATGTACGAAACACAATTTTGTCGCAGTCAAGACTTGCGATGAATAACATTTTGACCCTTGCATTTATGTATCAGATGACAGGCGATGATACATATGCCGAAGGCGTGTGGCGTTTTGCAGGAGTTGTGTGCGATAAGGAAAAATTCCCCGACTGGAACGCACAGCACCATTATCTTGACACGGGTGAGATGGGATTTGCGGTCGCTTTGGCATACGATTGGTGTTATGATTACTGGACAGATGAGCGAAAGCAGATAATGGAAACCGCTTTGTATGATAACATAGTATCTATATCGCTTGGAGTGTTTGAAGGAAAATACGGCTACAGCGGACTGAAAGCCGCAACCAACTGGAATCCTGTTTGCAACGGCGGTTCAATATGCGCAGCCGCGGCAATATTTCATAAATATCCAAAAGAAGCGAGCCGTCTTATAGCCTACAGCACAACGGCACTTGAAAGATGTCTTACGGATTATGCTCCGCTCGGAGGTTACTCCGAAAGTCCGACGTATTGGACATACGGTACAACATATCTTATGTGGTGTATATCAACGCTTGACTCGCTTTGCGGCAAGGACTACAGCATCTCAAAAGCGCCCGGTATTAAAACAACGGGATATTTTCCGGCATATATCTCGGGACCTTGCGGCAACTGGAACTATCACGACGGCGGTACAGGATATTTAGACACTTCGCTTTCGAATTTCTTTGCGGCAAAATTTGATGATAAAAATCTTGCCGGAATGAGATATAACATTTTGAAAAACGGAATGTATACCAAAAGTATCAATCCGGATTGCAAAGACCTGCTTTTCTACAACCCGGATTTGATAAACGATAATTTTTCGCTTGATGATTTGGATCTTGATTTTTATTATCCGAAAATTGAAACCGCTGTTATGAGAAAGAGTTTTATCGACAGAAATTCAATGTTTACCGGACTTCACGGAGGATATAACAGCGCAAATCACGGCGATCTGGATGCAGGAAGCTTTATCTTAGATGTCGACGGAGAAAGAATTATCGATGAACTCGGTTCTGACAACTATGCACTTGATTCATATTTTAACAGCGGAGCTTCAGGAAAAAGATGGCAGTACTACAAAAAGAACGCAGAGGGACAAAACAGCATAATGATTGCCGATGATTCCTCTGTAGAACATGGACAAAACCCCGTTGCAAGAGTTGAAATAAACAGATTTGAAACAAATAAGTCCGTGGCGATAGCTGTTGCCGATATGCTCCCGGCGCTCGGTTCTAAAGTTGAAAGTGCAAAAAGGGGCGTGATGCTTTGCAACGACCGCACGCAGACCGTGGTACAGGATGAAATCAGATTTACTTCGCCGACGGAGCTGTACTGGCTTGCACACACGAAAGGCAAGATAGAAATTTCAGCCGACGGCAAATCAGCCGTTATAACAAAAGGAAACGTTTCGGTTTGCGCAAAGCTTATTTCAGACGATGATTCGCTTGTGTTTGAAAGTGCGCCGGAGAAGCCGTTTTTAGATACTACATATACCGGTGAAGGCGAAAACTCGCGCACAAACTTTACCAAGCTTTATATTCACGCAAAAGATGTTACAAGCTTTAATACAAGCGTGGTGTTCTATCAGATAAGCGGCGACGGCGCGGATTGCGGTTATGAAAAAATTCCGATCGACAGCTGGACGGTTGAAGATTAAAAGATGTATAAAAGCTTTCAAAATCAAAAAAATGGTTTTGAAAGCTTTTTTTGTTTTGAAAAAATAATTTGCTTGCCTGAAAAAGCGGTTATAAAAAATACGGGTTTTGCTGCCGTTAGATTAAAAGACCCGGTTATAATTTTAGTTAAAAACTCAGATTTGTATAAAATAAAAAGCCATGCAAAAACGAATTCTTCGTTTCTGCATGGCAGATTTAACGTTTTTTTATTACTGAGCGTTAGCTTCAGCGGGTGCTTCGGTTGCCTGAGCGTCCTGAGCGGGAGCCGCTGCATCGCCGTTTTCGCCTTCAGCCGGGATTGCTTCGCTGTTTTCAGCGCCCGATTCTGCTGAAGCTTCTTCAGTCTGCTGAGTTTGCTGCTGCTGAGCTAAAAGCTGATCCTGAAGCTGTTTTGCTTTGTTTGCGGAAATTTTATTGCTTGTTACTGTTAAAGCTATTGACAAAGCAAGGAACAATACCGCAAAAACAACAGTGAACTTTTCTAAAATTGCATCCATTGTTCTGCCTTTGTTCTTGCCGAAAAATGTTTCGGCACCGCCGGCGATTGAACCGGAAAGACCTTCTGCTTTACCCGACTGCATCAAAACAATAACAGTTAAAATAATACATACGATAACGTGGCACACCAATAAAATGTTTTTCAAAGTTTCCATTTCGGAAAAAACCTCCTTAAAATCCTCTTGTAGTCAAATTTATTAATTGTGTAAATGAAAAAGCTGCAAAAATACACAGCTAAAATATTTTTAAAAGCAATAAAAACAAACTGCATATTTATATCAAATAACACAACGCTTAATTATTATACCACAAAATAAAAATTTGGCAAGTGTTTTTTGAAAAAAAATCGGCTTTAAGTGAAAAATTTTTAAAATTTGTGCAATTTGGGGTGGTGAATTTGTATAAAACAAGTAAAAAATCATGCGAAAGTTATATTTTATGACGAAAAACTCAAAAAAATTAAAAAAAGTATGTTAAATTGATAAAAGTTGTGTTATACTATATATTAGGTATATTAACAAGCAGGAGTGATGTTGGTTTGATAAAAAGTATGACAGGATACGGCAGATACGAAGGTATTGTGGAAGACAAAAAGATTTTGGCTGAAATTCGCAGCGTTAATCACAGATTTGCCGACTATAATATAAAAACGCCGAGAAATTATGGCTTTTTGGAAGAAAAGATAAGAAAATTTTTATCGGGAAAAATTAACCGCGGTAAGGTGGACGTGTATGTATCGGTTGAAAGCTTTGAGCAGGCAGACAAAGACGTTATATTAAATGAGCCGCTTGCCGAAAGTTACATAAATGCATTAAAGGAACTTCGCGATAAGTTTTCTTTGAAAGATGATATAAGTGTAAGCTCGGTTGCGCGCTGGAGCGAAATCTTTAATATGCAAAGAAAAGACGAGGACAGCGAAAAAATCTGGGCATGCGTTAAGGTTGCGCTTGAGAGTGCGGCAGACGACTTTGTTTCCATGAGAGAGCGCGAGGGCGAAAGACTCTATAAAGACCTTGTTGAAAAGAGAAACAATATGTATGAAATGGAGCAGCGAATTGCTGCATGTGCTCCGGAAAGACTTGAGGCATACTGCAATCGTTTGTATGAAAAGCTTAAAGAGGTTTTAAATGACACAAATATAGATGAATCAAGGATTTTAACGGAGGCTGCGATTTTTGCCGATAAAGTTGCAATAGATGAAGAAACCGTCAGACTCGAAAGCCACTTTGAAGAATTTGACAAAATAATAAACGCCGCTGAACCGGCAGGCAGAAAGCTTGATTTTCTTATTCAGGAAATAAACAGAGAAATTAACACTATAGGCTCAAAGGCAAACGATCTGGAAATTTCAAAGACGGTTGTTGCGTTTAAAGCGGAGCTTGAAAAAATGCGCGAGCAGGTGCAAAATGTTGAATAAAAATGCGCTTTGCTGAAAGGAAAGGTAAAATAATGAAACTTATAAACATAGGGTACGGAAATATTATTGCTTCGGGAAGGCTTATTGCAATTGTCAGCCCGGAATCCGCACCGATAAAGAGAATGGTTCAGGAGGCAAGAGACAGAGCGATGTTAATCGATGCCACCTGCGGAAGAAGAACGCGGGCAGTTGTTATAATGGACAGCGACCATGTTGTGCTTTCGGCGCTTTTGCCCGAAACAATTTCAAACCGCCTTGCTCAGGAACAGCCGCTTTATGACGGTGACGCGGAAGAAGAGCGTTAGAAAATATCCGAAGGAGGATACATATGAAAAAAAGGGGCAGACTTTTTGTGATTTCCGGGCCGTCCGGAACAGGAAAGGGAACTGTTTTAAAAGAGCTTTTGAAAAAACGAAACGATTTATGGATAAGCGTTTCGGCAACTTCGAGAATGCCGCGCGAAGGCGAGGCAGACGGGGTTAATTATTTTTTTCTTTCGAAAGATGAATTTGAAAGAAAAATTGATGAACAGGCATTTTTGGAGTATGCAAAGTTTTGCGACAATTATTACGGAACTCCGAAAAAATATGTTAAAGAAAAAATGGAAAACGGCATAAACGTTATACTTGAAATTGAAGTAAACGGCGCTATGCAGGTTAAAAAAAGTTTTCCGCAGGCGGTTTTGATATTTGTGCTGCCGCCGTCGATAGAAGAATTAAGAGAACGCCTTTCGGGCAGAGGCACAGAGGAAAAAGACGTTATAGAAAAAAGACTTGACGCGGCAAAATGGGAAATTTCAATGGCCGACCGTTATGACTACAGGGTGATAAACGCAACTGTATCAGACGCTGTGTCGGAAATTGATGAAATAATAGAAAACTAATTAAAGGAGATTTTAAAAATGATTTATCCACCAATTGCAGATTTACTTGAAAAGATAGGAACTAAAGACGAAAGCGGAAACATAATTCCGGCAACGAGATATTCTCTGGCAATTATTGTTTCAAAACGCGCAAGAGAACTCGGAAACGACGAAAACAGCGCACTCAGCGGTGATTATGACGAGGCAATGCTTGAGGCAATAGACGAAATCAACAAAGGAAAAATTAAGGTTGTGAGCCATTATAATCACGATGAAGAAAAATAAAAAGTGTGGAGGGTTTATTCATGCTTAAAGGAAAATGCGTTGTTGTGGGAGTGTGCGGCGGAATTGCGGCATATAAGGCATGCAGCGTTGTGAGCGCGCTTTCAAAGCTAAAATGCGATGTCCATGTGGTTATGACAAAGGCGGCAGAGGAGTTTGTCGGCGAGCTGACGTTTCGCACGCTTTCCAAAAACCCTGTGTATGACGATATGTTCGGCCGGCCCGAGCGCTGGGAGGTTGAGCATGTTGAGCTTGCAAAAAAAGCTGATTTGATAGTTATATGCCCGGCAACGGCAAACACAATTGCAAAACTTGCCTATGGCATGGCAGATGATCCGCTGGGCGCAGTGTGTCTTGCTTCGCGCGCGCAAAAGCTTATCTGTCCGGCAATGAATACGGGCATGTATGAAAACGAAGCAACAACGGAAAACATGCGTATATTAAAAAAACGCGGGTTTAAGTTTGTTTTGCCGGAGAGCGGAATGCTTGCCTGCGGAGATGTCGGAAAAGGCAGAATGGCAGAGCCGGAAAAAATAGTTGAAGCTGTTTTAGATGAAATTGCCTGCCAAAAAGATCTTTTGGGCAAAAAGGTTTTGGTAACTGCCGGACCGACGCAGGAGGATATTGATCCAGTTCGTTATATAACCAATCATTCCACAGGGAAAATGGGCTATGCAATAGCAAAAGCGGCGCGTATGCGGGGCGCTTTTGTTTATTTGGTAAGCGGAAAAACCGCGCTTGAGCCTGTTTTCGGAGCGGAGAATATATATGTTAAAAGCGCAAAAGATATGTATGACGCTGTTTTAAAAATTGCACCTGATTGCGACATAATAATAAAAGCAGCAGCTGTGGCGGATTTTACGCCTGTGTGCGCAAGTGACAACAAAATTAAAAAATCCGGCGAAGACAGCCTTGAAATAAAACTTAAAAAGACCGACGACATACTTTTCAATCTCGGAAAAACAAAAAGAGAAGATCAGGTTTTGGTTGGATTTTGCATGGAAACGCAAAGCCTTTTGGAAAGCGCCGAAAAAAAACTTAAAGAAAAAAACTGCGACTTTATAGTGGCAAATAATTTATTTGATAAAAACGCGGGTTTTGCAGCAGATAACAATACCGTTACAATACTTTTCAAAGACGGTCAAATGCTTAAGCCCGAAAATATGGCAAAGGAAAAGCTTGCTCATATTATACTAAACGAAGCAGTAAAGCTTAAAGATAAACAAGAATAGGAAAGGAAAGGTAAAATGAGTCTGACTGCCGGAGTTGCGATTTTGAAAAATTCAAGAGCGGTTGACAGAATATTTGACTACAGTGTGCCGGATGCTTTTAAAGAAGATATACGTGTCGGCAGCAGAGTTATTGTGCCTTTCGGAAAATCAAATTCTTCAAACGAGGGCTATGTTTTATATTTAAAGGATTTTTCGGAAAACAATATTAAGCTTAAAGATATATTGCAGCTTACGGGCGATGTTTTGTTTGACAAAAAAGGCGCCGAGCTTATAGAATATATAAGAAGGACAACCGTCTGTACATATGCGGAGGCGATAGGGCTTATAATTCCTCCCGGATATAAAACGGTGTTTAAAGAGCGGCTGTTTGTTAAAAAAGACAGCGACACCGAAAAATATGAACAGATGCCGGCATACAGGCGCGTTATAGAAGCTTGCGGCGCTAAGGGATGTTCGCTTTCGAAAATAGAAAAACAATTCGGAAAAGAAGGAGTTGGCGCAGCAAACGACCTTTTGCGCGAAGGCATTATAATAAAGCGCACGGGCGCTTTTGAAAAAACAAGCGAAAAAACGCAGAGGATTTTAAAAATAAGAGATAAAAAAGCGGCAGAAGATTCAATTGAAACGCTTTTAAAAAGATCAAAAAAACAAACGGATATAGTGCTTTATCTTTTGGCAAATTCGCTTTGCGCTCCGGCTTTTCAGGTGTATGAAGAAACGGGCGCATCAGCTGCGGCAGTGGCGGCGCTTAAAAAGAAAGATATTATAGAAATTACCGAAGAAAGAATATGGCGGAGTCCCGTTTCAAAAGACTTTGAAAGCGAAAAAGACTTTGATTTCACACCGCAGCAGAAAAACGCTTATGAAAAAATCAAAAAAGCGCTGACAGATCAAAAAAACGAAAAATTTTTGCTGCACGGCGTTACAGGTTCGGGAAAAACAGAGGTTTTTATCCATGTTGTGAGAAAATGTTTGCAGCTTGGAAAAACGGCAATTGTGCTTGTGCCGGAAATTTCGCTCACACCGCTTATGACAAGGCGGTTTGCACAGCGCTTTTCCAAAAATATCGCCATACTGCACAGCAGACTCTCGGCCGGCGAACGCCTTGACGAATGGGAAAGAATAAAAAACGGCGAGGCAAATGTTGTTTTAGGGGCGCGAAGCGCAGTGTTTGCTCCGGCAGACAATATAGGCGCAATTATAATTGATGAAGAACACGAGCTGAGTTATAAATCGGAAAGCGCGCCGCGATACCACGCGCGCGACATTGCTTTTTTTAAGGCAAACCAACATAATGCATGCGTGGTTATGGCTTCGGCAACTCCGTCGGTGGAAAGCTATTACAAGGCTGAAAAAGGCGAGTATGTTTTGCTTGAAATGACTAATCGGTTTAACAAAAATCCCATGCCGCAGGTGTATGTGGCAGATATGCGAAAAGAGCTTGAAAACGGTAACAAGTCAATGTTTTCAAACCGGTTGGCAGATGAAATTTTGTATAATAAGGCACACGGCGAACAAACTATTTTGCTTTTAAACAGACGCGGTTTTTCAACGTTTGTTTCGTGCCGCGAATGCGGCTTTGTGGCAAGTTGTCCGCACTGCAACATATCTTTAACGTATCACAAAAAGGAAAACCGCCTCACATGCCACTACTGCGGCTACACGATAAAAAACTACAGTGTGTGTCCGAGCTGCAACAGCAAATATATAAAATATTTCGGGGCGGGCACTCAGCGGCTTGAAGAGGAAATGAACACCCGCTTTGAAGACATAAAAACTATCAGAATGGATGTTGACACAACGGCTAAAAAGAACTCTCATGAAAAAATTCTCGGCGCTTTTGAAAGAGGCGATGCTGATGTTTTGATGGGAACGCAGATGGTGTCTAAGGGACATGATTTTCCGAAGGTAACGCTTGTAGGCGTTATGGCGGCGGACGCTTCGCTTTATATAGACGATTACCGAAGCGGCGAAAAAACGTTTTCGCTTTTGGAGCAGGTTATCGGCAGAGCCGGAAGAAAGGATTTGGAGGGCAGAGCCGTAATACAAACGTACAGCCCGGAAAACAATGTGATATCTTATGCGGCAAAACACGACTACAAGGGCTTTTACAGCGAAGAAATAAAAATGCGCAGGATTATGTACTATCCGCCGTTTTGCCAGATAGGTTCGATTTTGCTTTCAGGCACTGACGAGGGCGAGGTTAAAAGCTGTATAGAAAGAATGGCAGCATGGCTTAAGAGGCGCACGAACGAGAGAAAAGATGTTGTTATTTTGGGACCGGCACCGTCGGCGATAGGAAAAATTATGGATAAATACCGTTACCGTATTATAATGAAATATCAGGGCGGCGCAGACGAAATATTTCATGAAATTCAAAACGGATTTTTAAAGGCGGGATATAATAAAACAATGACGCTTGCACTTGACAAAAATCCGGTTAACTTATCATAAAAGAGACTGCAAAGGGGATAGATGAAAATGGCAATCAGAATTATAAGGCAAGAGGGCGACGATGTTTTAAGAAAACAGTGCCGCAAGGTGGAGATGTTTGACAAAAAGCTTGCCATGCTTATAGACGATATGTTTGACACAATGTATGATGCGGGCGGTGTTGGACTTGCGGCGCCTCAGGTTGGAATTTTAAAAAGGGTTGTTGTTATCGACACAAGAGAAGAAGGCGAAAGACTCGAGCTTGTAAATCCGGTTATAGTTTATAAAAAAGGCGAGCATGAAACGGTTGAGGGATGTCTTAGCGTGCCGGGCGTCAGAGGAGTTGTTAAAAGACCTAAAAAGGTTATTGTCCGCGCATTTGACAGATACGGAAAAACGCATGAATATATAGGAGAGGAACTTTTGGCGCAGGCAATGTGCCACGAATGCGAGCACTTGGACGGAAAGCTTTTTACTGATAAAGTTATCCGCTATTTGGATGATGACGAGTAGGCATATATTGGCTTATATAAGGAGATAGAAAATGAGAATACTGTTTATGGGAACGCCGGACTTTGCGGCAGTGATTTTAAAATATATATATGAAGCGGGCCATGAAGTTGCAGGCGTAATAAGCCAGCCGGACAAGAAAAAGGGCAGAGGGCAAAAACTTGCCTTAACGCCTGTGCATGAGTATGCAAATGAAAAAAATATCGGCTTTTATGCACCGGAAACGCTTAAAGACAACGCCATTTTACCTGTTTTAGAGCAGCTTGAGCCGCAGATGATTGTTGTTGCGGCATACGGAAAAATTTTGCCGAAATATATTTTGGATTATCCGAAATACGGCTGCATCAATGTTCACGCATCTCTTCTTCCGAAATACAGAGGCGCATCTCCCATACAGCAATGCATAAAAGACGGATGCAAAGTAACGGGAGTTACAACGATGTATATGGCTCAGGGGTTAGACACCGGGGATATGCTTTTAAAAAAGCAAATATCAATCGGAGACGACGAAACTGCCGAACAGCTTTTTGACCGCCTTGCGCAGCTTGGCGGCAAAGCAATTTTGGAAACTATAGAAAAAGCGCAGAAAAACGAGCTTTCGCCAACACCGCAAAACGAAGAGGAAAGCTCTTATGCGCCGCTTATAACAAAGGAGTCCGGGAAAATTGACTGGAGCGACAGCGCGGAAAACATAAAAAATCTTGTGCGCGCAATGAACAGCTGGCCTTTGGCATACACTGTCTATAACGGAGAAACAGTTAAAATAGGCAGCGTTTCAATTGAGAAATGCGAAATAAACGAGCCTTTCGGCAAAATTTTGTTTGCCGATGTTAAACGCGGAATAGGCGTTACGGCAGCGGACGGTATTGTAACAATACAAACCTGCCGTTTTGAAAAAAAGAAAATGATGAGTTCAAGAGATTATCTTATGGGCCATAAAATAGATACAAATGTTATATTGGGCTGATTAATAAAATCTTCTGTCATTTTTTTCTGCGGACAGAAGAAATTAATATTTTGCCGGTGCAGAACGGCGGAACGGAGTTTTTTATGTATGGAAATTATTATATGATGGATTATTCTTCAATGGCGGAGTATTTTGTTTATATAATTATTCCGCTGATTATTTCAATCTGGGCATCGATGAAAGTTAAAATAACTTTTTCAAAATATTCGCAGATTGCAAACCGCAAGGGTTACACGGCGGCGCAGGTTGCAGAAAGAATATTGCAGAGCGCCGGAGTTTATAATGTGAGAATCGAGCGCGTGCCGGGAGATTTAACAGACCATTTTGATCCGAGAGATAATGTGCTTCGTTTGTCGGACAGCGTGTATTCGTCAAACTCTGTTGCGGCGCTTGGCGTTGCGGCACATGAGGCGGGGCATGCAATTCAGCATGCACAGGGCTATATGCCGATAAGAATAAGAAGCGCCATTGTTCCGGTTGTTAATATTTCGTCGCGTCTGGCAGTGCCGATGTTTATACTCGGTCTGGTTTTGGGAATGACAGGTCTTGCATGGCTCGGCGTTATACTTTTTGCCGGAGTGGTTTTATTTTCAATAGTAACGCTTCCGGTTGAATTTAATGCAAGCAGCAGAGCTTTAAAAAACCTTATTGCATATAATATTCTTTCGCCAGAAGAAAACGACATGGCAAGAAAAGTGCTCGGTGCGGCAGCAATGACATATGTTGCATCTGCGCTTGCGTCTTTGGGACAGCTGCTCTACTGGATAAGCAGATTTAAAGACCGTGATTAATTAAAAAGAAAGCATAGGTTTTTTATGAACACAAATCAGATAAACCCGAGGTATGCGGCATTTTTGGCGCTGCACAAAATTGAATATGAAAATTCGTATGTAAATATTGAGCTTAAGGAAACACTTTTGAAAAACAGGTTTTCACCTGCGGATAAAAGGCTTATTTCCAACATCATATACGGCTGCGTGAGATATAAAATCCGGCTTGACTATGTTATTTCGCTTTTTTCATCGGTTAAAATAAAAAAAATATCCGATAAAGTCTTGCTGATTTTGCGCATGGGAATATATCAGATGATGTTTTTAGAGCGCATACCGGCAAGCGCCGCAGTTAACGAAAGCGTTAAAATATGCGCTAAAGTTGCATATAAATCGAAGGCGTTTGTTAATGCGCTGTTAAGAAAAGCTTCAAACGAAATCGGCAATATAACCTATCCCAAAGAGGATTTTTTATCGGTTTATTATTCATATCCCAAAGAGCTTACAGACTTTTTTGCAGCTGAATTTAAAGAAAACTGCGAAAACGTGTTAAAAGCTTTAAACTGCGAAAGCAAAATATCAATAAGAGCGAATTTAAATAAAACAACTGTAAATGATTTAAAGAATTTGCTTGAAATGCGCGGTATAAAAAGCGAAGATGCGCCGCTTTCAAATGCGCTCTTTATAAGCGGAGCGGACATAACAAACCTTGATTTGTATAAAGACGGATATTTTACGGTTCAGGGATTGTCGAGCATGCTTGCGGTGGACGCGATGAAAATAAAAAAGGGAATGTGTGTGTTTGACATGTGCGCTGCGCCGGGCGGAAAAAGCGCCTATATTGCGGAAAAAACAGGAACCGGCGGAGAGGTTTTTTCTTTTGATATACACGAGCATAAAGTTCGGCTTATAAATAAAAATGCGCAGCGAATGGGTCTTTCAAACATTAAAGCGTTTTTGAAAAATTCCGCAGAGTATGACGGAAACCTTTTAAACCGGGCAGACGCCGTTTTGGCAGATGTTCCGTGCGCAGGGCTTGGAATTATATCAAAAAAACCGGATATAAAATATTCATATTTAAAAGAGGGGCAAAAAGAGCTTGCAAAATTGCAGCTTGAGATTTTAAAAAACTGCTCAAAATATGTTAAAAAGGGAGGCACCCTGGTCTACAGCACATGCAGCATGGGCAGCACCGAGAACATAAATAATATAAAAGAGTTTTTAAAAAATTCGGATTTTGAGTGCGAAAGCATCAGCGATTGTTTGCCCGATGACTTAAAGAGTGAAACTTCCGGTAAAGGATATATAAATATTTTGCCGCATAACGGTTTTGACGGATTTTTTATTTGCAGAATGGTAAAAAAATAGGATGCACGATTGGAGAAAATCTTTAATGGAAAGCGGTTTAAAATTAAAAACGGATTTGAGAAGCCTTACATATGACGAGCTTGAAAATCATTTGGTTGATATGGGCGAGAAGAAATTCCGCGCATCGCAGATATACGATGCAGTGTTTAATAAAGGCATACAGGATATTAACGATATAACAAATATTTCAAAAAGCTTAAGAGAGCGCCTTGCAAACGATTATAAGATAGACAGTTTAAATAATGAAAAAAAGCTTGTTTCAAAAATTGACGGCACGGTTAAATATTTGTTTTCCACCGCAGACGGAGAATGCATCGAAAGCGTTGTTATGAAATATAATCATGGCTACACAATATGTATATCGTCGCAGGCGGGGTGTGCGATGGGGTGTGCTTTCTGCGCCTCAACAATCGGCGGCAAAAAAAGAAATCTCACGTCAGGGGAGATAATTTCTCAGATTATGTGTGCCGCCAAGGACAGCAAAGTTCACATTTCAAATATCGTTATGATGGGAATAGGCGAGCCTTTGGACAATTTTGAAAATGTGAAAAAATTTTTGATAAATGTAAATGACAAGCGCGGGCTTAATATAGGCTACAGACATATTTCGCTTTCAACCTGCGGTCTTGCAGATAAAATATACGAGCTTGCAAAAATGAACATACCGATCACACTGTCGGTATCGCTTCATGCCTCGGATAACAAAACGCGTTCGTCTATAATGCCGGTAAACAAAAAGTTTCCGATAGAAAAGCTTATGGAGGCGGTGCGGTATTATCAAAGCGTTACGGGCAGAAGAATATCTTTTGAATATGCGCTTATCAAAGACGTAAACGATAATGAAAAGGCGGCAGCCGCGCTTGTGAAAACAGTAGACGGCGTGATGTGCCATATTAATTTAATTCCCGTAAATGCCGTTACGGAGCGCGGATTTGAAAAACCTGCGCAAGCAAAAATTAAAAAGTTTATAGATGTGATAGAAAAAAATAAAATCACGGCAACTGTCCGCCGCGAGCTTGGCAGCGATATAAACGCATCGTGCGGACAGCTCAGAAATAAAAACAAAAATGCCAAAAACGGCAGCTGAAAAATGCAGTCTGTAAAAAGGATGTGATATAAATGCAGATATTTTCAAACAGTGTAATAGGTTCTGTCAGAGAAGAAAACCAGGATTCATATGTCTGTTTTGAAGCAGATAACGACACGGTTTTGCTTGTTGCCGACGGTATGGGCGGCCACAAGGGCGGAAAAAGGGCAAGCGCTCTGGCATGCGACGTTATCGAAAAAAGAATGAAAAGCGAATATAAAAGCAGTTTTACCGATGATGAAGCCGAACAGCTTATGCGCGAATGTTTTAACGAAGCAAACGCAACTATATGGCACTACTCCGTTAAAGAACCGGAAAACCGCGGAATGGGCACGACCATTGTTATGGCGCTTGTGCGCGGCGATACATATATAGTGATTAACATAGGCGACAGCCGTGCTTATTTGATTGGCGAAAAGATAAATCAGATAACGATTGATCAAAGCTATGTGCAGTCGCTTGTTCAAAAGGGCGAAATAACGGCTGAGGAAGCAAAAAACTATCCCGGAAAGAGCATAATTTTGCAGGCTGTGGGCGTCGGAGATGTTATAAATCCCGATGTTTACAAAGGAAAGTGCGAAGACGTTATACTTCTTTGCAGCGACGGGCTCACAAATGAAATTGATGATGAAAAAATATTTGAAATTATAAAGCATACCTCGCCCGGGGAAAGCATGAAAATGCTGACGAAGGCGGCAGATGATGCCGGCGGAAAAGACAATATAACCGCTGTTGCGGCTTTTTTTAAGGAGGTTTAGGCAAAAAGATGGGAAACGAAATAAAAAACGGAACTATTATAAACGGAAGATATGAAATAACTCAAAAAATAGGCAGCGGCGGCATGGCGGATGTTTATAAAGCACGCTGCAACAAACTCGGAAGATATGTGGCAATTAAGTTTTTAAAAGAGGAATTTGCTGCCGACCGCGAATTTGTTGACCGCTTTGAAGCAGAGGCAAGAGCGTCTGCCGGGATAACTCATGCAAATATTGTGTCGGTTTATGATTTCGGCGAAAGCGACGGCAGAAAATATATAGTGATGGAGTATGTTGAGGGAATAACGCTTAAAGAGTATATCGCGCATCACGGAAAGCTTACGTGGCGCGAGGCGGCAAGCGTTGCCGGACAGATTTGCTCGGGACTTGCCTGTGCGCATAAAAGCGGAATAATTCACCGCGACATAAAGCCTCAAAATATTATACTTACGAAAACGGGCATTGCAAAAGTTGCAGACTTTGGTATCGCAAGAATTGCAAGCCATTCCACAATTGTTAAAGCCGATAACCGCAGCATAATAGGTTCGGCGCATTATTTTTCGCCCGAACAGGCTGTCGGGGGCGATGTTGATAAAACAACGGATATATATTCTTTGGGCGTTGTGCTTTTTGAAATGCTTACGGGCGTTGTTCCGTTCGACAGTACAAATCCGATAAGTTTGTCGGTTATGCATTCGCAGTCGCCTGTTCCTCCGATTGAAAACTACACGCAGGGCGTGCCGGAGGATTTGAAAAAAGTTGTGTACAAAGCGATGAGCAAAAACAGATTAGACAGATATTCTTCGGCAGAAGAAATGCTTTCGGATATAAAAAGCATTTTAAAGGGTATGCCGCCTGTATACGCTGATTCAAAGAAAAAAAGAGAAAATAAAATAGCCGGAGCGGCAGACACAAAAAACACCAGGCTTATAAACACAATATGCATAACGGTTATTGCAATTGTTGCGGTTATAATAATTACTCTCACAATAAGCTCGGTTGTATCGTGGGGAAGAAACTCAAAGGATAGCACAGATTCTTCGGGCGCTGCCGTGGAAAATACGGATGAAAACGGCGATAATAACGATAATTCTGACGACAACGGCGATGAGGACGCAGAAGAAAAAGATGTTCCCGATGTTTTGCATAATAAAGAGGACGCTGCCAGAAAAACTCTTTCGGATGCGGGCTTTAAGGTTAAGATTGAAATAAAACAAACCGATGATGCAAACGAAATCGGAACGGTTGTTGAGCAAAATCCGTCTGCCGGCGATAAAGCAAAAACAAACAGCACTGTAACGATTTATATCGGAACAAAGAAAGAAAATTCCGATGAAATAAGTGTTAGCAAGGTTACCGGCATGACGGAAGCCGAAGCAAGCGTGCTTTTTGAAAATCTGTTTAAAGTAAATATTGAATATGAGGATTTATCCGAAGAAGATAAAGACAAAGACGGCACGGTTATAAGCCAGAAGCCTTCGCCGGGACAAAAGCTTAAAAAAGGAAACACAATAGAGCTTGTTGTCGGCAGATATAAAGAAAAACAGCCCGAGCCTTCAGCGTCGGCAAATCCGTCTCACCAGACAAAAGAGCGTACGCAGGAGGTGTCTGTTTCGGTTCCGTCGGACGGCGAGGCAGAAAAGTGGGTGCGCGTTAAGGTAAACGGTTCCGATGTGCTTAATAAAACATACAGTGCGGGACAAAACGTGAGCGTGAATGTGAATATAAGAGAGGGCGAAACCAAACAGGTTGAGTTTTATATAAATGAAAAGCTTTACAAAACGGAAGAAGTAACGTATTAAGGAGCGTTTATGATTGACGGAACGATAGTTAAGGGAATCGGCGGATTTTACTATGTAAGATGCGGCGATGAAGTTTATGAGTGCCGCGCGAGGGGAAAATTTCGCAAAAGCGAAATAACCCCTCTGGCGGGTGATTTTGTTTCAATTGATGTTAAAAACGGAAAAGGCAGTATAGAAAAAATCCACGAAAGAAAAAATATGCTCATACGTCCGCCGGTTGCAAATATAGATTGTCTGGTGGTTGTAGCGTCGGCAGATGAACCCGAACCGAATAAGACGCTTATAGATAACTTTTTGATACTCGGCAAAAAAAGCGGCATTGAAACGGTGATAGTTATAAGTAAATCGGATTTAAAAGATCAAAACGCGCTTGCCGGTGTGTATCGGAAAATAGGC
This sequence comes from uncultured Clostridia bacterium, assembly GCA_934457145.1. Classification (GTDB taxonomy): domain Bacteria; phylum Bacillota; class Clostridia; order UBA1381; family UMGS1253; genus CAKSHP01. The sequence continues at coordinate 32,158 of CAKSHP010000016.1, forward strand.
TACAGAGTTATTTTTTCAAGCATAAAAACAGGCGAAGGAAAAGATGAAATTTCCAGTTTGTTTTTAGGAAAAATCACTGCGCTTGCGGGCAATTCGGGCGTCGGAAAGTCGAGCATATTAAACATGGTATGCCAAAGGTTAAACCTTCCGACGGGCGATATAAGCAAAAAGCTTAACCGCGGCAGACACACCACCCGACACACAGAACTTATAGAACTGGGGAAAAACAGCTATGTGCTTGACACGCCCGGCTTTTCAAGCTTTGAGCTTCCGGATATTGAAGCGTCCGATTTGCAAAGTTACTATGAAGAGTTCAAAAAATATATACCAAATTGCAGATTTAAAGGCTGTGCACATATTAATGAGCCGGACTGTGCAGTGAAAAATGCGGTTTTAAAAAACGAAATCGACAAAGACAGATACGAAAACTATAGAGCCATGTATAACGAACTGAAAAACGTCAAAAAATGGTAAATACAATGTGAGGGGATAAAGATGATACATATTGCACCATCTATTTTATCGGCAGATTTTTCAAAGCTCGGCGAGCAGGTAAAGGCTGTTTGCGGGGGCGGAGCTGATTTTATTCATATCGACGTTATGGACGGGGCATTTGTTCCGAATATTTCGTTTGGAGGATGCGTTATAAAAAGCATAAGAAAAGATACGGATGCTGTGTTTGATGTTCATTTAATGATAAATGAGCCGCTAAGATATATTAAAGATTTTGCCGATGCCGGCGCAGATATCATAACAGTTCATAAAGAGGCGGGTTCCGATGTTTTATCGTGCATAAGAAAGATAAAATCTCTCGGCAAAAAGGCGGGGCTTTCAATAAAGCCGAAAACGCCGGTCAGCGAAATTGAAAAATATATAAAGGATTTGGATTTGGTTTTGGTAATGAGTGTTGAACCCGGGTTTGGCGGTCAGGGATATTTGCAGTGCGCAGATGAAAAAATAACCGCCCTTAAAGATTTAAAAGAAAAAATTAATCCCAAAATGCACATTTCAGTGGACGGAGGAATAAAACTTTCGAATATGGAAAATGTTATTTTAAGAGGCTGCGATGTTGTTGTGGCGGGAAGTGCGGTGTTTGCCGCAGACGATATAAAAAAACGAACGCAGATGTTTTGCGATCTTGCAAAAAAAACGGAAGAAAAGATGGGGAGATAAAGTTATGCGCGCCGTTATATTTTTAGGTTCGCCCAAAGCCGACACGGACGAGCTTTCGGGCTTTGTTAAAGATGATGATTTTGTGATATGCGCAGATAAAGGATATAAATATGCAAAGCGGCTCGGTGTTCATATTAATGCCGTTTTGGGGGATTTTGATTCGTGCGATATAAAAGATGTTGACTTTAAAGGCGTTAAGGTGTTTCCGTCGGAAAAAGATTTTACCGATTGCGAAATAGCTGTTGATTATGCATGCGAAAAAGGTGCGGATGAAATTGTTCTTTTGTGTGCGACAGGCGGCAGAGAAGATCATTTTTTAGGCAATATTTATGCTTTGCGCCGCGGCGCCGATCGCGGCGTTTTTTGCTATATATACACTAAAACCACGCAGATATATGTTGCCGATGACTACTTTGAAACTACCGGCGAAAAGGGCGACATACTTTCGGTGTTTGAGTTTTTTTGCGCAAAAAAGTTTACAACCGAAAACTTAAAATATGCGCTTAAAGATAAAGACTTGCCGTATACCGGTATAAGCAATGTGTTTTCAGACAAAAAGGTTTCATTAAAATTCAGCGGCAGAGCGCTTATAATCCACACGAAGGAAGATACAGAAAGCGATTAAAAAAGCGGAAAGGCATTGAAAAATATGTTTGATTTAAAGAGCAGCTTGAAACTGCTTCCGGATTTGCCGGGCGTGTATCTTATGCACGATAAAGACGATACAATTATATATGTCGGCAAGGCGAAAAACCTTAAAAACAGGGTTCGCAGCTATTTTATAAAAAATAAAAGCCACACGCCGAAGGTTGAAAAAATGGTTAAAAGTGTGGCGTGGTTTGAATATATTATAACAACAACCGAGCTTGAGGCACTTATTTTGGAATGTACGCTTATAAAAAAGCACATGCCCTTTTATAATATTTTATTAAAAGACGATAAAACCTATCCTTATATAAAAGTCACGATGAACGAAAAATATCCTAAAATGTATGCCGTAAGGAAAAAAGAAAAAGACAAGGCAAAATATTTCGGGCCGTTTTCGGGTATGGGCGTGGTAAAGGATATGAACGAAATTGTAAAAAACATATTTATGATACCAACGTGCAGGTTAAGTTTTCCGAAAGATATCGGAAAATACCGTCCGTGCATAAATGCGCAGATAGGCAAATGCTTTGCGCCGTGCGGAGGCGGAGTATCGCAGGAGGAGTATTATGATGTGTTTTTAAACGTTTGTAAATTTCTTTCCGGCGACCATGGCGAGCTTTTGGCAGATATGGAAAGAAAAATGCAGGAATACTCAAAAAATCTGGAGTTTGAAAAAGCTGCGCATGAAAGAGATAAAATAAACAGCGTAAAGCGGTTTGAGGCAAGGCAGAAAGTTGTGAGCGAAAAATGGGTAAACAGAGATGTTATAAGTTTTGACTGCTGCGCAAACAGAGCGTTTTTTGCGGTGCTGTTCGTGCGAAACGGCAGAGTTGTGGCACACAAAAACATGAGTGCGGCCGGGTACGGCGATTTTGACGATGCAGAAATTGCATGCGAGTTTTTAAAAAGCTTTTACTCACAGACAGACGATTTGCCCGACGAAATTATTATTAAAACCTCCCCGGACGATTCTTTGCTTTTAGCCGAATGGCTCTCTGAAAGAAAGGGTAAAAAGGTTTTAATAACTGCGCCGCAGCGCGGCGAAAAGCTTGCGCTTATAACGATGGCAGGCGCAAACGTTATGCAAAGCATAAACCGCTATAAAGAGGAAAACTTAAAAGAAAAGAAAGAAAAAATCCGGCTTGAGGCGATGAAAGAAAAGCTTAGTTTGCCCAAAGTCCCAATAAGAATTGAAAGTTATGACATTTCAAACACGGGCGACAGCGACCGCGTCGGTGTGATGTGTGTGTTTGAAAACGGAATATACAGCGCAAAAAAAAGCAGATACTTTAAAATTAAATATGTCTCAGGTCAGGACGATTATGCCTGCATGAGCGAGGTTATAACAAGAAGAATAAACAGAGCAAAAGAGGAAATAAAAAATAATGTGCCTTTAAATAAAGCCGCATTTTTGCCGCTGCCGGATCTTATATTGTTAGACGGCGGCTCATCTCATGTCAGTACGATTAAAAAAACGGTTTCGGATCTTGGCGAAAATATAAGCATATGGGGAATGGCAAAAGATGATAAACACACGTTCAGCTTCTTTACAGACGCTCAAAACAATGTGTATCCTTCAAAGAATTCCGAGGTTTATAAACTTGCCTACACAATATCCGAACGGGTGCATAAAAGCGCAATCGAGTATCACAGAAAGTTAAGAAGCAAGAGCGCGTTTAAATCGGAGCTTGACAATATAGCGGGTATCGGCCCGAAACGCAGAAACATGCTTTTAGCAAAGTTTAAAAGCATTGAAAATATTCAAAAAGCAAGCGAAAGCGAACTTACAGATGCCGGACTTGATAAAAAAAGCGCACAAAACGTTTTGCGCTATTTTAAATAGGGAAGGCATATTGTGCGTTACTTTCTAATGCCTGTATTAAAGGAGAAAAGATGAACGGTTTTAAACGAATAGACGATAACGGATTTGTGTATTATATTGCGCAGAACATAGAAAATACCGGATTTTTAAAGCATATGTTCACGACACGTCTCGGCGGAGTGAGCAGCGGAGAAACTGCGTTGCTGAATTTGGGAATTAATAAAAACGATAAAAAAGAAAACGTTGTTAAAAATTTTGAAATCGTAACAAGAAAACTCGGCGCAGTGCCGGACGATTTGATTGCATTAAAGCAAATCCATACCGATACGGTGCATATTGTTTTGCCAAATGACGAAAGCAAAATTTATAACACCGAAGACCGAATCCGCGCCGATGCTTTGGCAAGTAACATAAAAGGCAGCTGTTTTTGTGTGTTTTATGCAGACTGCGTGCCGATAATTTTGGCGGACAAAAAAACGAAATCCGCGGCGGCGGTTCATTCCGGATGGCGGTCAAGCGCCATGCATATCGTGAAAAAAGCGGTTCTTGCAATGAAAGAAAATTTTGGCGTAAACCCATTGGATATTGAAGCGGCAATAGGTCCTTCAATACAAAAGTGCTGCTTTGAAACGGATTTTGATGCCGCAGAGCAGTTTGACGAAAAGTATTATGAAAAGAAAAACGGCAAGTATTTTATAGATTTGCAAAGACTAATAAAAGATGACCTTAACGATGCGGGAGTTTTTAAAATTTCCGACTGCGGGATATGCACGTGCTGCAATAATGAAGAATTTTTTTCAAACCGTGCGCATAAGGGAAAAATAGGGCTTATGGGCGCTTTTGTGAAAATAAACTAAAAGGAGGGCGGCTTGATTTGAAAGGGTTTAAACGTTTTTTTTGTGTTTTTATCGCGTTTTTACTGGTGTTTTTGCAAGGCTGCAAAAAAAATGAAAACGAAAATGCGGTTCCTGCGCTGAACAGTATTGATGATGAATCAGTTTACAAAAACTTAGGCGAGGACACCCTGTGGCTCACAGCATGGGGATTTGACACGTTTAATCCGATAGCCACAGCTTCAAGAGCTGTTGCAGATTGCAGCCGTCTTGTGTACGACAGTTTGTTTTATCTTGATGAAAATCTTTGCGCGCAAGGCGTTTTGGCAAAACAGTATGCGGTGTCTGACGATAAAAAAACATATACGATAACGCTTGACACAAGCTTTAAATTTCATGACGGTACTTCGTTTTCCGCAGCCGACGCGGTGTACACAATAAATGAAATAAAAAGGCTTAACCAAAAATCGCTGTTTTTCGAAAACGTTTCAAATATTGAATCAGTCTCGGCAGGAGGAAGCGACATACTTATTATAAAGATTATATCGCCTGAGCCGCTTTTTATAAACAATCTTAGCTTTCCGATTGTGAAAAACCAAACTCCGTCTGACACAAAGGTTGAATTTCCGATAGGAACGGGGCCGTATAAATTTGTTAAAACAACGCTTGTGCGGGCAATGTATTTTGAAGAAAACAAAAATTATGCCGGAAAACGCCCGACGGAAAACAAAATGAAAAACGCTGTTGTTACTTTTGTTCCCGACAAGGAAACGCAAACCTATGCGCTTGAGGCGCACCAGGCAGATGCGGCGTGCGTAACGGCGGCGGAACTTGCAAACTATAATCCAAAGGGTGCCGTTAAAACGATTTATTATAATAACAGACGCCTTACGTTTATAGGCATAAACGCTTCAAATGCCGCGCTTTCAAACGACGCGCTGCGCCGTGCGGTAAGCTATGCAATAGATAGAAACGATATTATTAATTCCGTTCTGTTCGGAATAGGAGAGCCGACGCTTTTGCCGTTTTCAACACAAGGATTTATGTATCCGCAAAAATATAAAGACGTTTCAAAACATGCGTCCGAGGCGGAAAGCGCTTTAAAAGATGCCGGGTGGACGGCGGATACGGATTCTGTTATGTACTATGTCGGAGCAGATAAGAAAAAAGTAAGAGCAGAGGTTTCGCTTTTGGTAAACAGCGAGAATGAAGCAAGAGTGCAGATTGCGGGAAAAATTGCCGAAAGTTTAAAACAAGCAGGCATTAAGGTAAATGTTGTGAGTGCAAATTTTGAAACCTATAAATCAAGAATTGAAAGTCAAAAGTATGATATGTATATAGGTGAGGTGTATATGGACAGTTCCTACAGCACTGATCTGCTTTTCGGAGCAAATGCAAAATACAGCGTGTATACCTCGGATGAGCTTGAAAGCGCTGCCGCAAAGAAAAAGAGCGCAGTCGGCAGGGAACAGACAACCGCCGTTTTTGAACAGCTTTCCGACTGTCTGGCAGAAAAAATGCCGGTAGTTTGCCTGTATTTCGGATGCGATGCGCTTATTGCAAACAATATGCTCGGGTGCGGCGAAAAAACGGTTTTGGGAAATGAGTTTGCAAATCTTCGTATGTGGACTAAAAATGTGAAATAAAGTTTTTATTTATTAAAAAGAGAGGGCGCGTAGCTTTAAAATTGCTGCGCGCCCTTTGAAGTTTTGAAAAAATAACTTGATTTATACAGTCTGAATATTTTTATAAAGCCTGATATGTTATTTAAAAGATGCCATAATTATGCTGTATGCCCAGTGCGTTGAATTTAAATCGTCAAAAGTTTTGGGCGGATTTTGAAGCGCAGAGCTGTCTAAAGGCTCAATTTTAAGCAGCCTGTTTATCACAGACACCGCCTCGCTGCGGGTTATATTGTTGTCGGGCTTAAATGTTCCGTCCGGATAACCGCTTACTGCGTTAACGCTTGCAAAAGCCGTTATATAATCCTTTGCCCAGTGGTTTTCTATATCGGAAAATCCCGAAACTTCTTTGTCTGAAGCTTTTATGGAAAAAGCATCCGTCATAAGTTTAACAAATTCCGCGCGAGTTATGTTTAAATCACCTTTAAACAAACGCTGTTTTTCGTTGTTTGTTTCGCCGTAACCGGAAATGATGCCGGTTTGGGCAAAATCGTTCACGATTTTTTTGTATTCGGGTGAAACATCGGTAAAATCATCTGTGTCAACAGCGTTTTTAACTGTGAAAATTTTTGAAAGCGCTAAAACAATTTCATAGCGTGTAGCGTATCTGTCAGGCTCAAAGAGATTGTCTTTGACAAGAGGCATATATGCGCTCACATTTTCGTTTAAAACGGCAACAGCCTTTTCAAGCTCTGTGTCGCCGCCTTTGCTGTCATCACCTTTATTATCATCAGGTTTGTCAGACGCAGGTGCACTCGGAGACGGCGAAGGATCAGCGCCTATCCACTTCGGTGTCGGCTTTGGAGTGTTTCTGGCTTCCATCATTTCTTCGTACTGATCGGCAAACTTTTTATCGTCCATATATGTAAGCGAAACTGAGCTTTCCTCTTTTAGTTCGGTGTTTGTTCCTATGGAAACGTCTGCCTCGTAGGACGGGGCTGAATAGTTAAACAAATCGTAGCAGTCATAAAGCTCATAGGTTTCTTCAAAATGACCCACTTCTTTTAAAATAACCTTGATTTTTGTATCTGCATTTGTTTGCTTTGCGGTAAATCTGAATTTAAAAAGCGTTTTGTCGCCCGGTATGTTGTCGCCGGCGGCAAATAAGGCGCATGCCTGATTTGTGTCATAATTTTCATTTGCAAAAGACGAACCGGAAAATTCCGGCGAAAAACTGCAGCGTCCGCCCTCCGACTCTGAGGTTAAATCCAAAAGATTGTTATCATATTCAAGGATAACAAAAAAGTTGCTTATTCCGGGATTGTCTTTTATGTTTACTTCAAACATAAAATCCTCGGAAGGATTTGTTTTTATGTTTTTGCTGTAAAATGTTATTGTGGGTTCGGTTTGAAAATCGTCTGCCATAGCAGGGACAACCATGCTAAAAAGCATAAAACACACAAGTATACCGCTGATAATTTTTTTCATAATATTTCAGTACCTTTCTGCCCGCAAAAGTAATGTGTCTGCACAATATACCTGCGGGCAGATATATCGTATGGCAGATTTTATATGTAAAATTACATATGAGGTCTGAAAAGTCCGACAACTTTGCCGAGTATCATAACTTCGTCTACAATTATCGGATCCATTGATGAATTTTCCGGCTGAAGGCGAAAATGCCCATTTTCTTTATAAAATGTTTTCACTGTTGCGGAATCGTCAATCAGCGCAACAACAATATCGCCGTTTACGGCTGTGTTTTGTTTTTGAACGATTACCATATCGCCGTCCAGAATAGCCGCCTCTATCATGGATTCACCGCTGACCGTTAAAATAAAAAGGTCTTTGTTTTTTGCATATGACATTGGAAGCGGAATTGAGTCTGTTGCCTCTTCAACGGCCAAAATCGGAGTACCTGCTGCAACTTTGCCGAGAACCGGAACCGTCAGATATTCTGCCGAGTTGTTTTGATAAAATGTGTTAAAAGAATTTTCCGAAAGAGCGTCCGAAGCTTCGTTTGCAAAATCTTTATAATACTTTTCCGTAAGCTTTAACGCTCTTGTTTTTAAATCGTGTTTTTCAAGATAACCCTGGTCTTTCAGCGCAGCAAGCTGAGCATGAACGCTTGAAGTTGAGCTTAAACCGACAGCTTCGCCGATTTCTCTCACCGACGGGGGATAACCGTTTATCTGATTTTGTCTGTCAATAAATTTTAAAATTTTAGGCCCCTTGTTTGATGTTCGTGACATAAAATTTCTAACCTTTCTGTCTGCAAAATTTAATAAACATACCAAACTTTTTACCGCAGACAGATAAAAAGTTTAAAAAGCATATGCGCAAAAAAACGGCGCGGCTGCTTTAAAATATACATGTATTTATATTATAACACATTTTTTTCAAAAAAGCAAACAAATGTTTTTAAAATATATTGAAATTTGTAAAAAAATATGTTAAACTATATGTAAACGAATTAAACTGTACGGAGGTAGCTATATGTCTGAGAAAAAATGCATTTTCGAAGAAAATAAAATATGCGACAATTGCGGCGACTGCAAATGCGATTTAAACCCCGAAAAAATTTGCGACAACTGCGAAAAATGTCTTAATCAAACGGACGCGGAATATCTTGAAATTCTTATAGATGATATCATGAAAGGTGATACAGATAAGCATTAGAAAAGAGTGATGCCTAAGCAAAATAAATATCGGAAGGACGAAAGTTATTATGGATTTTGAAAAATTCGGATTTATGCCGGCAAATATACTTATTCCTAAAAATGAAGATATGCAAAAATGGAGCGTGGTGGCTTGCGATCAGTACACGTCCGAGCCGGAATACTGGCAAAGAGTCAAAAAAAGAACGGACGGCGCAAAATCAACATATCACATGATTTTTCCGGAGATATTTTTGGAAAATGAAGATAAGTCGGAAAGAATAAAAAACATTAACGATACAATGGATAACTATTTAAATGAAGATGTGTTTTTGCAGCTTGAAAACTCATTTGTATATGTTAAAAGACAGATTTCAACAAATAAAATCCGTCACGGTCTTGTCGGAATGATTGATTTGGAAAAGTATGATTTTTCAAAAGAGTCAAAAGCGCTTATAAGAGCAACCGAAGGAACCGTTATAGAAAGAATACCGCCAAGAGTTGAAATAAGAAAAAACGCTTCGCTTGAAATTCCGCATATTATGATTTTGATTGACGATAAAGAAAACGAAGTGTTTAAAAGCATAAGCCCCAAAGAAAAGGCAATTTACGATTTTGATTTAATGGAGGGCGGCGGACATATACAGGGGTATAAAATCGAGCCTGATTTAAATATATATAATGCATTTTTGTCGCTTTATGAAAAGTGCGATAAAGAAAATCCGCTTATGTTTGCCGTTGGCGACGGAAACCACTCTCTGGCAACGGCAAAAAAATGCTGGGAAAACATAAAAAACGGGCTTACAAAAGAAGAAATGCTCACAAACCCGGCACGCTACAGCTTAGTTGAGGTTGTAAATATTCATGATGAAGCGCTTGAGTTTGAACCGATACACAGAGTTATTTTTGACTGCGAGCCGAAAAAAATTATTTCGGATATGAAAAAATATTTTAATGTGACCGACGATAACCGCGAGGGGCAAAAAATAAGCTATGTTATTGACGGAGAGGTTTTTGATATGTATATTAAAAACCCGACGGCTTACCTTTGCGTCGGCACGCTGCAAAAATATATAGATGAAAACCTAAAAGACAAAAAAATTGACTACATACACGGCAGCGATGTTGTAAAAAAACTGTCGCATGATAAAAATATAGGATTTATTTTGCCGGCCATGGATAAATCGGATTTGTTTAAAACCATTTTAAACGACTCGGTTTTGCCGAGAAAAACCTTTTCAATGGGCGAAGCCTGCGACAAAAGATTTTATCTTGAATGCAGAAAAGTGAAATAAAAAGGATATGTGAAAAGCTTGCTTACGGATAAAATAAAAATTATAAAAAGCAAAAGAAAAACGCTTTCGGTGGAAATAAAGCCCGACCTGAGCATTCTGGTGCGTGCACCGCTTTTTTCTTCCGATAAAGATATTTCGGCATTTTTGCTATCTCATGAAAAATGGATTGTAAACCACATAGACAAGATGAAAAATATCGAAAAGCCTGTAAAAAAGCTGTCGGAAAATGAGATAAAAATGCTTTACAAAAAAGCTGAGGCGGTGTTTAAAGAAAGAGTTGCCTATTATGCGCCGCTCATTGGAGTAAGCTATGGCAAGATAACTGTCAGAAAGCAAAAAACAAGGTGGGGGAGTTGCTCTGCAAACAAAAATTTAAGTTTTAACTGCCTTTTGATGCTTGCGCCGCCGGATGTTATTGATTCTGTTGCGGTGCATGAGCTTTGCCATATAAAGCATATGAACCACTCAAAGGCGTTTTACAGCGAGGTTTTTAAAGTTATGCCAAATTATAAAGAGTGTCACATATGGCTTAAAGAAAACGGCTCAAGGCTTTTGCGCATGGGCGATAATGCCTGATAAAATGCAGAACGCACAGTTTTTTAATATCAAAAAGGCAATGCTGCAAAACTATTTTTGTTTTGCGGCATTGCCTTTTTATAAAAATGTCATTTTCTACTTTTGCGAATATTTTTTAACGCGGAGTCTGCTAAGCGCTCTTGCAAGGTGCGCCTGAGCGCTTCTGTATTCCATAATGCTTTTCTTTTGCAAAAGTTCTTCTTTTGCCTGAGCCGCTGCGCGTTCGGCGCGTTTAGCGTCGATTTGCTCGGGAAGCTCGGCAGTGTTTATAAGTATTAAAACTTCGTTATTTTCAACCTTTACAAGACCGTTTGAAACAGCGGCAACACAGTTTTCGCCGCCCGGTGCGCGCCATTTTAATTCTCCTGGAACAATTGCGCTTATAACGTTGCTGTGATCTGCCAAAATACCGTATTGTCCGCGGATTGTCGGAACAATAACCGACTCGCACTCGCCGGTATATATAACGTGGTCTTCTGCAAGAATATTTATTTCAAAAGTTTTCATGCGCTCAGCTCCTTAAAAATGTTAAAGTTCGCTTTCAAGCTCTTTTGCCTTTTTGATAACATCGTCAATCGTGCCGACATTGTAAAAAGCAGCTTCGGGGTAGGAATCCATGCTGCCGTCTATTATTGCGCCAAAGCCCTTGACGGTTTCTTCTATGGGAACATATTTTCCCGAAATACCGGTAAACTTTTCTGCAACATACATCGGCTGCGACAGAAAACGCTGAATTTTTCTTGCACGGTTAACGATTTGTTTATCCTCGTCACCGAGTTCGTCCATACCCAAAATAGCGATAATATCCTGAAGCTCGTTATATTTTTGCAAAAATTCCTGCACCTTGCGGGCAGTTTCGTAATGCGCTTTACCGACGATGTCCGCCTCCAGAATTCTTGAAGTTGAAGCAAGCGGATCAACGGCGGGGTATATGCCCTGTTCGGAAACTTTACGGCTGAGAACCGTTGTTGCGTCCAGGTGAGTAAATGTTGTTGCCGGAGCAGGGTCTGTTAAGTCATCGGCAGGAACATACACAGCCTGAACAGACGTTACAGAACCGTCGAGAGTAGATGTTATTCTTTCCTGAAGTGCGCCCATTTCGCTTGCCAAAGTCGGCTGATATCCAACTGCGGAGGGCATTCTTCCCAAAAGCGTGGAAACTTCGCTTCCGGCCTGTACAAAACGGAATATGTTATCTATAAATAAAAGCACATCTTTATTTTGTTCATCACGAAAATACTCTGCCATCGTCAGTCCGGAAAGAGCCACTCTCATGCGGACGCCGGGAGATTCGTTCATCTGTCCGAACACGAGCGCAGTTTTGTCCGAAACGCCGCTCTGCTGCATTTCCTGCCACAAGTCGTTACCCTCGCGGCTTCTTTCGCCGACTCCTGTAAACACGCTGTAGCCGCCGTGCTGCATGGCAACGTTATGGATAAGCTCCTGGATAAGAACGGTTTTTCCAACACCTGCACCGCCGAACAAACCTATTTTTCCGCCCTTTGGATACGGCTCTAAAAGGTCGATTACCTTTATGCCGGTTTCAAGAATTTCAGCAGCGGGGCGCTGTTTGTCAAAGCTTGGAGCCTTTGCATGAATAGGGCGCCTCGGAGCGGATTTGTCAATATCGGCGCCGCCGTCGATAGGCTTTCCGAGCACGTTAAACATTCTGCCCAAAGTGCAGTCGCCGACGGGAACCTCTATGCCGTGGCCGAGGCAAACAACCTCCATACCGCGGTACATATGCTCACTGCCGGAAAGAAGCACGCATCTTACCTTATCATGGCCGATATGCGAAACAACCTCCATTATTTTTTCCTTTCCCGCCACGTTCACCGAAAGTGCTTCTTTTATTTTGGGCAAGGAGCCGTTGTCAAAACGGCAGTCTATGACAGGGCCTGATATTTCAACGATTTTTCCGATATTCATATGCTGTCATCCTCCTTTTATGCGTTTTGTGTTTCTTTTCTTTTTTGCCGTTTTCGCTTTTGTGCTTTAGCGCCGGAGGAAACTTCCGTTATTTCCTGCGTGATTGCGCTTTGGCGAATTCGGTTGTACTGAACAGACAAGTCGGCTAAGATTTTTTCCGCGTTTCGGTTTGCGCTGTCCATTGCTGTCATGCGGGCGTTCTGCTCGCTGCAAAAGCTGTCTACCAAGGCGCTGTAGATAAAACCGGAAACATAGCTTTCAATCATATTGTTTAAAACCTTTTCGATAGACGGGAAAAACTCAAAAGGCGTGGTAACTTCCTTTTCTTTTTCTTTTGAAAAAAACTGCTGTCTGTGGAACGGAAGTATTCTGACGGATTTTGTGTTTGAATCAAGACCGTTTTTAAAATCCGTATATATAACAAATATTTTGTCTGCCTTTTTTGAGTTAAACATATCAAGCAAAATCGTGCTTATTTCTCTTGCGCGGTCTATTGTCGGATTTTGAGCAGTGTATAAAAAAGTTTTTTCAACAGCTATGTTATGATGGTAAAAATATTGTCTGCCGTATTCGCCGACAACAAAAAGCTTTGTGTCGCTGTGGTCTTTAAGCATCTTTTCGGCTTCTTTTATAACGTTTAAATTATATGCGCCGGCAAGACCTTTGTCTGCCGTTATTACCAGACAGGCATATGTTTTATCAAGAGCGGCAGAGCCCTTCTCCGGATAAAAATATTTGCTTTCGGATTTTTCTGCGGTTCGGAAAATTCTTTTTATTTCCGCCTGAAGCGCATTAAAATACGGGCGCGTCTTGTCAAGCTCGGCTTTTGCTTTGCGCATTTTTGTTGAAGCAATCATATACATTGCATTTGTGATTTTCTGAGTGTCACGCACGCTTTTGATACGCATTTTTATTTCCTTTGTGTTTGCCAAAACGATCCACCTGCCTTTTATTTATGTGAAATAAATTCTTTGGCGCTGCTGATGATTTTTTCTTTATTTTCGTCTGAAAGCTGTTTTGTGTTTTCTATTTGAGTGCAGATATCGGGCAGTGTGGATTTTATATGCTCCAGAAGACTGCGGCTGATCTGCGGAATTTGCTTTGCGTCAAGCCCCGTAAATGTATGCGAAAGCGCCGCAACAAGCAAAATTACCTGTTCATATTGCTTAAGCGGATGGTACTGCTCTTGTTTTAACAGCTGCATAAGTCCCAAGCCGTAGTCAAGACGGTTTTTGGTAAGCTCATCTAAGTCGCTTGAAAACTGGGTGAATACCTCCATTTCGCGGTATTGCGCCAAATCAAGCCTTATAGAGCCGGCAGCCTTTTTTATAGCTTTTGTCTGCGCCGCACCGCCGACACGCGATACCGACAAACCTATGTTTACAGCAGGCCTCTGACCTGCAAAGAACAGTTCGCTTTCCAAAAATATCTGTCCGTCGGTAATTGATATAATATTTGTCGGAATATATGCGCTGACATCGCCTGCCTGCGTTTCAACAATCGGAAGTGCGCTCATCGAGCCGCCGCCGAGACGGTCGCAAAGCTTTGCGCTTCTCTCCAAAAGACGAGAATGAAGATAAAATACGTCTCCGGGATACGCCTCACGTCCGGGAGAACGCTCCAAAAGAAGGCTTAATGTTCTGTATGCAATAGCGTGTTTTGAAAGATCGTCATAAATAATAAGCACATCTTTTCCCAAATGCATAAAGTATTCGCCCAAAGCACAGCCGGCATAAGGAGCAATATACTGAAGAGGGGCAGCGTCCGATGCGGTTGCGCTCACAATTATTGAATAATCCATTGCGCCGCGGCTGCGAAGTGTCTGCGCAAGCTGTGCCACAGATGACGCCTTTTGTCCGATTGCAACATATATGCAAATAACGCCTGTGTCTTTTTGATTTAATATTGTGTCAACGGCTATTGCCGTTTTACCGGTCTGGCGGTCGCCGATGATTAATTCTCTCTGACCGCGGCCGATAGGAAACATCGAGTCTATCGCCAAAATACCTGTTTCAAGCGGTTCGTTTACGCTTTGGCGGTCGATAATGCTCGGCGCTTCGTTTTCAATCGGATAATATCCTTCGGATTTTATCTCGCCCAAACCGTCAATCGGATTTCCAAGTGCGTCGACTATGCGTCCGATAAAAGCGTCACCAACGGGAATACCCGCGGTTTTTTTGCTTCGGCGCACGGGCGAATTTTCGCAGATTTCGCTGTCGTCGCCGAAAATTACGCATCCGATTTCATCTTCTTTTAAATCAAGCACCATGCCGGTCATGCCGTTTTCAAATATAAGTATTTCTCCGTATTCGGCTTTTGCAAGACCGCTGACGGTGGCAATTCCGTCGCCGACGGTTAAAACGCTGCCGACTTCGGTTGCGGAAGGTTCGGGTTTAAAGCTGTCAATGGTTTGCTTTATAAGCGGCATAATGTCTGTGCGGTTTTTAATTGCCGCGGATATTTTTTCTTTCAGCTGACGGCTTCTTCCCTCGGCGCTCCAGTCATAAACTTTATCTAAGCTCCAGTTATAAACGCTTGTGCCCGTTTCTATGCGGAAACCGTCTTTAACGGTGTCGTCTTTTTTCCATACAATGCTCACGGGAGAGGAGGCGCTGCCCTCTAAAAATTCCTGAAGCTTTTGCTTTTGCTCATCGGTCGGCGGAGTGTGGCTGTAGATATATGCCAGGGTTTCCACTCTTCTGATTTCATGATTGGTCATATATTGCTTACTCCTTTCGCGCAGACTCTAAAAAGTCGTCAAAAGAATTTTTCCCGGCGGGAATTAAAACCTTGTCAATCGCTTCGGAAACCATTTGTTCTATTTGCGAGTTTGCCTGAGCAAGGATTTTATCTTTTTCAATTTCCGCAGACTTTTTAGCGTCGCTTATGATTTTTGCTTTAGCGTCCTCGGCAGACTTTATATGTTCTTTTGCCATGACATCGGCTTCTTTTAATGCGTTTGCCTTTATGGCATCTGCCTGAGATTGAGCTTCGGATATAAGGTTTTTATATTTTTGTTTTTCACTTTCGCAGTCGGCAAGAGTTTTTTTAGCTTTGTTGTCAATATCTTTATAGTACGTTTCTCTTTTATCCATAAAGGATTTCGTCGGCTTATAGAGCAAAAAATACAAACCGCCTGCTAATATTATAAAGTTAAAAAGATGCAAAAGAATTTGTGAAAAATCAATATTTAAAGGGACATTAGTCATGTCTACTGCCTCCTTACAGAACGAATATAATCAAAATTGCAATAATCAATGCGTAAATAATAGCTGTTTCTATAAACACCAAACCAAGCATTAAGCTTGTGCGGATTTTTCCGTCGGCTTCGGGCTGGCGGGAAATTCCTTCGGAAGCCTTTGCAATTGCAATACCCATGCCGACTGCGCCTGCTGCGGCTGCAAGTCCGACGCATATTGCCGCTGCCAATGCTTTAGAGCCGGTAGAGTCTGCTGCGGCTGTGCTCTGAGCCGGTGCGCTTTCTGCCGCGCTTACTGTTACCATGCCTATTGCAAATACCATGCAAACAACTGCAATAACTGCAAAAATCTTTTTAAATCTGCTTAATTTTTTCATTTTAAACTCCTCCGTTTTATATATTTTAATGTTTAAAAGCCGCACGTTCGCGGTTTAATGAGATACCTCGCCGTAGAAAAGCGCTGTGAGCATTGTGAGGACGTATGTTTGAATAAGTGCGTGAAGCAGTGTGAACATAATTCCCACAAACACAGGCAAAACAAAGCTTAAATTTATGTAGTAGTAGACAAGCTCTGTAACCAAAAGTCCGCTAAGGAGTGCGCCGAAAAGACGAAAGCTCATTGAAATCGGGAGCGAAAAGTCTTTTAAAGTGTTTAAAACTCCTTTAAATCCGTTTGAAACCAAACCGCCGGACATAATTATAAGATATGACAGACAGCCCAGCGAGATTGCCGCGTTAATATCGGAAAGCGGAGCAGGCATTGCAAGCGACAGACCGTTTGTGCCCGTTATTTGAAAACCGAAAAGCTCAAACAGCGTACCGGTGAAAATATAAACCCCGGCGGCAAATACATATGCGCCTAAAAATTTGTTTCTTTTAGGGCTGTTTGATTTTGCAAGTGAGTCAAAAAATCCGACCAATT
This sequence comes from uncultured Clostridia bacterium, assembly GCA_934457145.1. Taxonomy (GTDB): domain Bacteria; phylum Bacillota; class Clostridia; order UBA1381; family UMGS1253; genus CAKSHP01. The sequence continues at coordinate 48,834 of CAKSHP010000016.1, forward strand.
GCTCAACCGCAAGCTGAAATCTGCCCGGTACCATTTTAAAACGCGGTATGGCAAATATCCGTATTAAAGCTGCGGCAATTAATAAAACAGCGCTGACCGTCATTGCCGAAGCAAGCGCGGGGTTTACGTTTATAATCCCAAACAGGCTCACTTTGTTTGATTCGTGCAGCACGGCGTCTCGCATAACTTCTTTTATGGTTTCGCTTTTCGGCGCCGTATTTGAAAATATAATTGATAATATTAAAAACACTGCTGCCAAAGCAAGCCATACGCACATATAAGTTATGCGTTTCTTTTTGTCCATAACAGCTCACCTCACCTAAAGTAGTTATATATTTTCTGCTTTCGACAGATTGCAAAGCGCTTTTGTCACAAGCTCGGAAAAGCATTGTTTTTCGCTGTCTGTCATGCCGGCAAAAAGTCTGTCGCCGACAATAAGACCGTTTTGCGAAAGTCTGTCGCACAGAGCGCTGCATTTTTGTGTTACGGTAACGATTTTGCGTCTTGCATCACTTTTGGAAACTTCAAGTTTCAAAAAACCTTTTGACACCATTCTTTCCACTATTCCTCTTGCTGTCTGATGCGTTATGCCAAGATGATTTTTAAGGTCTATCGCGCTTTTGTTTTTGTTGTTTTTAAAAAACATCATCGCCTCTGCCTGGACTGCGGTGAGCCCTAAATGCTTTATTCTGCCGTTTCTGCCCTTTGTTATTGTGTTGGCAAGCATCACAAGCTTTCTTGACAGAAGATATTCCTTTGAATTCAACTGTGTCGCCTCCGTAAAACAAAATATATACAGCATACTGTGTATTTTATTCCGAAAAATTGGATTTGTCAATATGCTTTGGTGCTTTGGCGCAGTTTTTGTGTTAATAAAATCTGCTTTTAAATTAAAAGTATCAGTAATATAACTATGAAAATGCGGCAAAAAATGCAGCCGATAGGTAAATTAGCACAATTTTAAAGATAAAGAAAAAACGTTAAAACAAAAAAAACAAAACTTATTATTTGACATTTTTTTTCGTATGTGCTACAATATATATGAAATATATTATTGCGAGACATAATCGGTAAGACGGTTTTCGGGGGAGGAAGAATTTATGCAATACGATATAGGGGACAAGGTTTTATATCCGATGCATGGAGCAGGAGAAATTGTTGCGGTTGAAGAAAAAGAAATTTTAGGACAAATACAGTCATACTATATTTTAAAGCTTCCGAACGGGGGCATGAAAGTTATGGTGCCGACGCTTAAGCTTGAAGAAATCGGCGTAAGAGATATAATCGATTCAAAAAAAGCAAGCGAAGTTATAAAAAATTTCAAGGGCGGCTTTGAAGAAGAAACGGAGCACAATTGGAATAAGCGCTACCGTGACAACATGGCAAAGCTTAAAACCGGCGATATATGCATGGTGCTTGAAGTTGTAAAAAGTTTGGTCATGCGTGATAAAAGAAAAGGTCTTTCAACGGGCGAGCGAAAAATGCTCACCAATTCAAAGCAAATACTTTTCAGCGAATTGATTTTGGCGTCTGAAAAATCTGAGGAAGAGCTTGAGTGCTTGTTAAACGGTGCGTGCGAAGAAGAATTTGAAGCGCGCTGCGCGGTTAACGGATAAAAATATACATAAAAATCCCGCTTTAAAATTTTGAAAGCGGGATTTTTTATTTGGAAAACAGTGCCGGCTTATGTATTTTTAAAACATTTAATAAATTTTATATTTTATTATTGCCGGCTTATTGTCTTTTGTGTAGTATGAAAAATCTTTATCATTTCTTTTTTCATATTTATCAAGGTTTTTGCGGTATTCATTAGGCGTTATTCCCTTTGATTTTTTAAAATGCGCAATAAAATTGCTTGTGTTTTTATAGCCGACGGCTTTTGCAATTTCGTTTATTATCATGTTTGTATTGCTTAAAAGATGTCTTGCCTGTAAGAGGCGGTAGTTTTCAATGTATTGGTGCGGAGTTATTTTTGCATGTTTTTTAAATTCTCTTATAAAGTGCGGAGTTGAAATAAAAAGCGCAGCGCTTATTTTGTCAACCGTTAAATCCGAAGAATAGTTTTCCTCTATAATCTTAACGGATTTTTCAAAAATACCAACGCTTTTGGTGTTTGCGTTTACGCTTTCTTCCTTTTTTGAAAGCAGATGCAAAAAATTTGACACCAGAGTCGAAGTTTCAAAAGAATACGTGCCGGTGCTTATGTGGTTTTCGATAAGTATGCGTTCGAGTATATCGCAAATCACCTGGGGAGTCTGATGCTTAAAACAAACCCCGTTGCTGTTTATAATTCTGTTTACAATAAAGCTTGCAAAGTTGTTTTCGATATGTATGCCGTAAAAAGTCCAGTTGCAGCCTTTTTCGCAGTAGTACGAGTGGGAGGTGTAGGGCTTAATAATTGCAACGTCTCCGGATTTTAGTTTAAAAACTTTGTTTTCAAGCTCCAAAACGGCGCTGCCTTCAAGCGTTACAATAACTAAAATATTGTCGCAGCCTTCCGGGCGCACAATACCGTATAAATCATTGCATTCGTGCCAGAATGTGCGTATATAGCAAAAAAGCGACTGCTTGTCAAGTTCGCTGCACGAAGAATCCACAATTCTCACTTTTCCGTAATCGCCGCTTGTGTCATACATGAGTTATTTCTCCTTTCAAAAAATGCAAAAAAGTTAATATTAAATATTAAAAATTTATCATTATAGTTAATTAATATTGACAATTATATTCTATATTATATAATTAAATTTGTCAAGAGTTAATATATTTTTTGCACATGTAACAAAAAAATGATATTAAGGAAAAAATTATGTAAATAAATCGCATTTTTAAATATTAAAAAAATGTGATTAAAAAAATATATAAAACTAAGGAGGAAGAAGGATTATGAAAAAATTACTCAGCGTAATTTTGAGTGTTGCAATGATTTTAACGGTAATAAATGTGCCGTTTGTGTCATATGC
>CAKSHP010000017.1 GCA_934457145.1 uncultured Clostridia bacterium
AGAGATACGAATCTAAGGGCATGACCGGCAGAAAGCTCAAAGCCATGATCGTCGGCATACCGAACGTCGGAAAATCGTCTTTAATAAACCGTCTTTCGGGCAAAGCCGGAGCAAAAACCGGTGACCGTCCCGGCGTTACAAAGGGCAAGCAATGGATAAGATTAAAAAACGGCGTTGAACTTTTGGACACTCCCGGCATACTCTGGCCGAAATTTGAAAACCGCCTGACAGGCTTAAAGCTTGCGATGGTCGGCTCCATACGCGACGAAATAGTTGATCCCGAGGAGCTTTGCTGCCACCTTTTAAGCTATCTTAAAAAGCATTACAAAGACCTTCTTTGTGCGCGCTACAAGCTGACCGAACCGATCGACGATATGGAAAGTTTTGAGCTTTTGGAATATATCGGAAAAAAACGCGGTTTTGTAGTGTCCGGTGGCGAAATCGACACGTACCGCTGCGCAAATGTTGTTTTAGATGAATTCAGGGGCGCAAAGATAGGCAAAATAACCCTCGAAACGCCGGCAGACATTGACAAAATTTAAAAAAACGGCTTGAAGCAAACCAAAATCAATTTGCTCCAAGCCGTTTTTATATTTATTACTTACCTTTGCTTACCTTTTCAAATTCCCCGATTATCTCCTTACTCGGTTTCTTTGTCAAAAGACTTACAATCACAATCACCAATATGCTTACTATAAACGCCGGCAAAAGCTCATACACGCCAAACACTCCGCCGACAGGCTTAATCAAATATTTCCAGACGAAAACCATTATTCCGCCCGCTGCCATACCTGATATCGCTCCGGCAAATGTTGTGCGCTTCCAATAAAGCGAACATATAACAAGCGGACCGAAACTTGCGCCGAAGCCTGCCCATGCAAATGAAACAATACCGAACACCGAGCTGTCGGGGTTTCTTGCAATAAACACACCTAAAACAGCAATCGCAACAACAGTTATTCTTGCCGCTAACATGCTCTGTTTTTCGCTGAGCTTAAACTTGCACTTTTCTCGTAAAATATTTTCCGACCCACTTGATGCCGCTGCCAAAAGCTGAGAATCTGCGGTTGACATTGTGCTTGCCAGGATACCCGATAAAACCAGTCCCGCCACAAGTGCCGGGAAAATTCCGTACTGTGAAAGCAAGTGTGAAATTCTTATTATAACCGTTTCCGTAGCCGAACCTGTAAGATTTTCAATTGCAGAGTTCATACTGAGCGCTTTTCCCGAAACACCTATGCACACAGCAACAGCCATAGCAATAATAACCCAAATGGATGCAACTCTTCTTGAAAGCTTCAAATTCTTTTCATCGTTAATTGCCATAAATCTCAAAAGAATATGCGGCATACCAAAGTATCCCAAGCCCCACGAAACAGTTGTTATTATGTGTAAAAGGTTATACGGTGCGCTTGCTCCTTCGTCTACAACGTATGTGTTTGTCATGGACAAAAATCCCGGCAAATTCTTCACATTATCGGCAACAGCGCCGACTCCGCCGGCTGTAACGGTTGCAAAAATCAAAATTGCAAATATCGCCGCCGTCATTATAATGCTCTGTATAAAGTCTGTTATCGAGGCTGCCAAAAATCCTCCGGCAGCAGTGTAACCGACAATAACGATAGCAGAAACTATCATAGCGCCTACATAATCCACTCCGAACAGCGAGGCAAACAGCTTTCCGCATGCTGCAAATCCCGAAGCAGTATAAGGAATAAAGAACACTATAATTATAATTGCCGCAACCATTGATAAAATGCTTCTTTTATCGTGAAAACGTTTAGAGAAAAATTCAGGAATTGTAATCGCATCAATCTCCTGCGTATATCGGCGCAGTCTTTTTGAAGTCAGCAGCCAGTTAAGATATGTACCTGCCGCAAGTCCGATAATCGTCCAGCCCACATCTGCCAGTCCCGACAAATATGCCAGTCCGGGAAGTCCCATAAGCAAATATCCCGACATATCCGAAGCCTCGGCGCTCATCGCCGTAACAAGCGGGCCGAGAGTTCTTCCACCGAGGTAAAAATCAGACGTTGAATTGTTCTTTTTTGTAAAATACACTCCCACAAGCAGCATACCAACCAAATACACCACAATCGTTAGCATAATGCATACCGTTGATGTGTTTATCATTTTATAATCCCCCTTTTATATCAAATAAAACCGCTTTAACAAATAAATCCCACAGCCACGCTGTGGGATCTCTTTGATAAAATAATTATCTCTTTGAGAACTGCGGAGCTCTTCTTGCTGCTTTGAGTCCGTATTTCTTTCTTTCTTTCATTCTCGGGTCACGAGTCAAGAAGCCTGCTTTCTTAAGTGCAGGACGCAACTCTGCGTCTGCCTCGAGTAGAGCGCGTGCAATACCCAAACGGATTGCACCTGCCTGACCTGTAAATCCGCCGCCGGACACATTTGCAATAACATCAAACTTTGCATTTGTTTCTGTTATAGTCAATGGCTGGCGAACGATTACTTTCAATGTTTCCAAACCGAAATAATCATCAATATCTCTTTTATTTATTGTTACATTTCCTTTGCCGGGTACCAAACGTACTCTTGCAACGGAGCTTTTTCTTCTGCCTGTACCGTAAAAAAATGTTTTCTCTGCCATTTTCGTCTTCCTCCTTCTTATTTAATGTTACCTGTCCAAGCCTGGGGTTTCTGAGCTGCATTGTTATGCTCGCCGCCCTTGTAAACGCGAAGTCTCTTTAATGCCTTTGCGCCCAAAGTGTTATGCGGAAGCATTCCTTCAACAGCCATATACATAGCCTTGTCACTGTTTTCAGCCATTAAGTTTTTATACTTAATCTCCTTAAGACCGCCTACCCAGCCTGTGTGATAATAACGGATTTTATTATCAAGTTTCTTACCTGTGAGAACTGCTTTGTCAGTGTTAACAATAATTACGTGATCTCCGCAGTCAACATTCGGTGTAAAAGTAGGAAGATGCTTTCCTCTTAAAATCGAAGCTGCTGCTGCAGCAACTCTTCCGAGGGGCTTGTCTGTTGCATCTATAATGTACCAATTCTTTTTAGCGTCAGCTTTTGCCATATAGCTACCCATAAAAATTAACCTCCTTAAAATCTTGCAATTATGCGGCAATTAAACATGCCGCTTTTTCTTACCTAAAATATTTTAATACAAAACTCCCGTTTTGTCAAGAGCTTTTTTTAAATTTTTTAATTTATTTTTTGAAAACTTTTAAATTCTCGCTTTTTCTTTCGTATGCTCTCTATTTCTCACTTTTTATTTTTTCTTTTTTATTTAAAAAATATGATGAGCAAAACGCTCATCACATTTTTTTAGTTTATTTCCAGAATTTTAAACGAAACCATACCGCCCGGCGCATCAACGTCAACCGTCTCGCCCGCTTTTTTACCCAAAAGCGCTTTTCCGACCGGTGATTCATATGAAAGCTTGTTTTCCGTAGGATCTGCTTCTGTGGGGCCTACTATTGAATAAACAGCCTCTTCTTCAAATTCAATATCATAAAGCTTAACTGTTTTTCCTATGCCCACAACATCTACATCGCCGCTGTCGTCTTCAACCACCCGGGCAATTTTAAGCATTCCCTCTATCTGCGCAATTCTTGCTTCAACCTGTGCCTGTTCGTTTTTAGCCTCGTCATATTCGGAATTTTCCGAAAGATCTCCAAACGCCAAAGCCTGTTTTATTTTCTCGGAAACCTCTTTTCTGCGAACAACCTTAAGCTCCTCAAGTTCGGCTTCAAGTTTCTGCAAACCCTCGGCAGTCATCAAAATTTCCTTTGCCATCTCACATTATCCTCCTTAATGCATATGCATTTTGCACCCTCGCAGCACAAATACATTTACCTAAAATTATACATCTGTTTTACACTTTTGTCAAGTATTTTTCAATCTTATTTTCCGCAAAGCTGCTCTGCACACACATACGCCCCGTCTTCAAGCTCAAATGATGCCAAAACATCGTCTTTTTTTTCGCCGTTATACGAAATATGACCTTTTTTTATATTAAAAACTTCTTTACCGTCTTTATAAAAGCACCTTGAACCGTAAAATGCGCGAAGTATGCGTTCGGCTTTTTTTGCCGTTGTATGCTTATAAATCGTCATATCATCCTTTGAAGGCATTTTCCAATAGCTTCCTCCGCTCTGCGGAATCCGGCTCATATAAAACTTATAAAAATCGCTCACACACGCATACACCATGTCCGCACTGTTATTTTGAAACCACATATTCAGGCTCTCAAGCGTTTCATCTTTTTTTAAAATATATTCTTTTTGCAATAAAATATCTCCCGCATCAAACTTATTTTCAAGCATATGAACCGTAAGCCCTGTTTTTTTTAATCCTTTCAGAATTGTCTGTGCCATAGGCCACGCACCCCTGCCCTCCGGCAAGTATGCCGGATGCAGATTAATTCCCTTTAAATCGCTGATTACCGGTATTTTATAAGCATATCCGGCGCTGACCAAAAGGTTGCACCCCAAACTGCGCAGCGCACAAATATCATCTTCGCTCACCTTTTTTTCACTATACTCTATGCCGTATTTTTTTGCAGCAGCTCGTATTTTAGCATTTTTATCATCTTCATCTTCCGGAAATGAAAACACCTTCATTACTTCAACATCATTTGCCGCCGCCAGCTTTTCAAGGCACGGATAAAACAAATCATATCCGAAATACGCAATTTTCATTTTTTCCTCCTATTTGCTTTTATAATAGAGTCTGCAATGACAATAACCTTCAAAATCGGGATCTTTTATCTGATCGCGAAACTCCTTGCACATGCATTTATTTTCTTCTAATTTTCCAACCTTGCAGGGACAATAGCCGTCTTTTTGCTTCAGCCCTTCCTGTATCATTTTAACAATTTCTTTATCTTCATTATATCTTACTTCCATAACGGTTAATCCTTTCTTTTTATAGTATCTTATTTTTTCTTTTTAATCTGTGCGGAATAATTCCGCTGCGGATAAGCGCATACACAAAAGGCATTGCAAAAATCGCATCTATTAAATATATATTCCACATTTCAAGCGCAAAAAATACATTTTCGCCCGCAAAATAAAAATATAATCCCATAAGTAAAACGCCTGACAAATAACTTGCCAAAAGCGCAAGCCAAACCGCAAACCGGTTTTTATATAAACATAAGAAAGCTAAAAACACTCCTGCCTGTAAATACAAAAAAACATCGCCCTTTAAATATGCATTTGCCGCTAAACACAAAACCGCAAGCCACAGAGTTTTAAATCCTCCCAAAAAGATACCGATTATTAAAAAAAACAAATAAAACCATAAACAGTTTACCCCGGCAAACGAAAAAATAAACGAAAACATAGCCGCAATACAAATTAAAACCGCCATGTACACACATCTTTTAAAAAACTGACTCACTTTTTCGCCTCCTTCGTTTATCTAAAGCTAATATTATCATAAAAAAAAATTTTTGTCAAACAGCAAAACAGCCGCAGCGCAAAAGCGCTGCAGCTGTCTGTTTTTGATTTTTTAATTACTCAACAGTCTTTGATACCTGATTTGAATATACTGTGTAAACATTTGTGCCGTCAGAGTAAATCAAATATGCTTTAGCATACCATGTCTCGCCCGCACTTGCATTTGCTTTTCTTACAGTGTATTTTCCTTTAAGAGCCGTGCTTCTTGATTTTGCAACAATAATGCCGTTTGTGCTTAAATCAAAGTCTGCCTGGCTGCTGATTAAAATACCGTTTTCAATAACCGTATAATTTTCGGGTATGTCACGCTCAGCATAAAATGCAACTCTTGTAGCATCCGCCATAACAGGATTGGACATAACCAAAACAATCTGCTTATCCAAAGCGGCAGTCGCATAATTTGCTTTGATATATGTGTCACCGTCAACAAAGAAGCTGTATCTTTCATTATAGCTTACTATAATCTCGTTTGCTCCGTCTTTGTCTGTACGCGACCAATGTGTAAATACCATACCGTCCTTTGCAGCAGGTGCAACGTTTATTTTTTCGTTGTAGCTGTAGCTGCCGTCAACTGCACTTTCAGCGCCTTCTGCCTTAACTGTGTATTTAACATCGTTTAAATTAAATCCAGCAACATACGTTGTGTTCTCGCTTACATTAACCGCCTCTCCTGCACGAAGATCGGTTTTCACATCGCCTGTATACCAACCCGCAAATGTGTATCCTGCTATATAAGGATCGTTCGGAACAACAATTCCGCTTCCCGCCGCAATAAGCATACCGTTTGACTTAAATGTCACATAAGCCGCTGCTTTATCTGCATAAACTGCCGCATATTCGCCGTTTGAACCAACTGTTATATCAACCGTTTCCAAAGTTGATATAATCACCTTTGAGTTTTTGTTCTGCCAGTATAAAAATGTTTTGTTATCATCGTCAGGCTCAGCTTTTAAAGTAAGCTTTGTGCCGATTTCATACGCTGCCGTTTCCATTGTAACGTTTGTTGCAATAACATTTCCGTCCTTTGAAATGCTTGCCTTTCCTCCCGTTACTCCTATCACTATCTGCGCAGTAGGTTTAACTGCATCTGTTAAAGTAAATTTATAAGTTTTTGCACTTTCAAGTCCGCTTGCGCCAACAGTTAAAACATACTGTCCCGCAACAGCATCATCAGACATTATCGCTCCGATGCTATACGCACCGCTCGCGTCACATTCGCCCTGCTGTGAAAGCACATTTAAACCTGTATCTGTGTTTCTGACCTCCATCGACACACGTGCGCCGCTGTTATATGTTCCGCTTACCGAAAGCGTTTTTGTTTTTGCATCTGCAAGCGATATGCTCGCGCCGTCTGCTATTTGTGTGTCGCCTAATTTCACATCAACAGATATATCAGCTGCAAAACACACCGTAACACTTATTAAAAACGCAAGTATAATTGATCCGATTGCTTTTTTCATTACGTCATGTTCCTCCATTTCTTTTTATGAATTTTTTAAAATTTAAACTTAAGCAAATAAGGAGGATATAATAAAGATGTGAGGAAGAGATTTTTTTAATTTGTTCCTCCTTATTTGCCCCGAAACTCTCGGCTGCGGGCACTGTTTTCGCCGTGCCCGTCTGCCGAAAAGAAATTTGTTAAAAACGCTTCTTACTTGCCGAACGTCCAGTCGGGATTTTGATTTGCAAAATGTGCAGCTTCTTTCAATTTAGCCATGTTCGCCGCAGAAATTCCGCTGTTCTGATACGGATTTTCGCGAACGTCTTTTCCCGTTAAGAACTCATACCATGTAAGAGCTACCAAAACTCTGCCGTAAGACGGCGAATCGCTTGTCATATGGCATGTAGCGTCACGGTAAAGAGCCGGTGTTCCATCTTCTGTTTCAGATGTGTATCTTGGTTCACTTCCTGTCGGTGTCACAGTACCGTTTCTAACGCCGTGTTCTGCAAAACCAAAATGCTCTATAGCATACTGAACCGCAACAGACGTCGGTACCATAGATGTGCCGTCCGACGAGAATATGCCTGCACCGAACTTAAATGCTTCTTTCTGCTTTTCATAAAGCGTTTGTCTGCCTGCGGGATAATCGCCTGTCACATCAAGTCCGAACACGCTCTTAAGCATAACTCTTGACTGCGAATCATCAGGTCCCCATGACATATGCATAACTCTCTTTGCATTTGGAGCAAGCTCAATAACCTTGTCTTTTATAAAGTTATACATTTTTTTTGTATCATCATTATCATATACCAAAAAGTCTTTATCTGTGCTGTAGCCGTGTGTTGCCGGCTGAAGTGCAACAACATTCCATTTGTCGGAAGCAATTTCCTCCCAAACGGGCTTAGATGTAAGATACTTCATATTAACAACCGTATTTGAATACAAGCCGTTGTTTTTCAAATTGGTATAATGTTGCTTAAGAGAAGCGCCTCCGGAATACATGTTCTGCGTTTTTATTATAACGCCGCCTGCCTTTGCAATATCCTGCATAAATCCGAAAGAGTCGTTGCAGAAGCTGTTTGCAATTGTGAGAACATGAATTTCCTGATTGTCTTTATCAAAATTAATTTCCTTTGCATTTGCGATAGGCTCATTGTTTTCGCTTCTCCAAACAAATGCTTTTACAGTATAGCCGTCTTCTATTTTATCAAATGTTATTTTCGGTGCATTATCGCCAGAAAGACTTACGGATTTTGCCGCTTCCACGCTTACTGTTTTTTCATCTGCTGTAAGCATTTTTCCGTTTTTGTCGTAAAGCGCTAAAATCACTTTTGCATTAATATCTTCTGTTCCGACATTTGTAAGCTTTGCGCTGTAGGTTGCAAACTTAAAGCCGTAATCTATATCATAGCTTGTGCCGCTTAATTCCTTCACGCCGTCGCCCCAAATTGTGGGTTCTGCAACGATTGTATTAGCCGTAAGAGCAACAAATTCATAACCGTATTTTGTTGCAAAATCCTGTGCATATGAACCTGCCGCACCGTATACCATAGCGCTTGAAGGTCTGAAGCTGTCTTCCGTTGTTATATCATAAGTAAACGGGCTCACTCCGTCAAATCCGGTTATGCTCTGCGGAATAACAAATGTTTTTATACTTCTTGAGTTTCTGAAAATTCCGCTCGGAATTTTTGTTATGCCGCTCGGAAGCTTAACATATGTAAGATTGCTGCAAAGCGAAAATGCGCCCGAACCAATGCTTGTTACGCTGTCCGGAATTGAAATTTCATTAACGCCCGTCCAGTAGAAAGCGTCGTTTCCTATCTTTTTAAGCGACTCAGGCAAGCTTACATCCGAAAGATTTTTCTGCGTTGAAAATGCATAACTGCCGATTTCTTCCAAGCCTTCGTTTAACTTAACGTTTTTAATGCTTCCTGCAAGATTGGATGCGTCATCGCTCCATTTTGCACCTGCAAATGCGCTCTGACCTATTTTCTTAATAGTATTCGGCAAAACAACGCTCTGAATCTGATGGTTAATGCTTTCAAGATTTTCCGATTTAAATGCGCCTGCTCCGATTTCCGTAACAGTATATCCTGCAATTGTTTCAGGAATGTTTATTGCCGTTAAATCGTCTGTAGGAACAATGTTTTCTGTTTTAAATCCCGTAACAACAGCTTCGCCCGCAGCATTTAAGCTGTAGTTAAAGATTGTTGTGTTAACATGCGGATCATTTACCACATAGTAGCTGTATGTTCTTTCAAATGAAAATCCGTTTTTAGCTGCTGCAACCAAAATTGCCTCAGCCGGAACTGTTTCATCATCACCAAGCTCTTCGGAATATGTTCTGTCTTTGTAAATTCTGATATTTGTATCAGCCGGTTTAACCGAAAGCTTTTCTTTAAGTTCGCCGACCGTTTTTTCATTATCGTAAGAAATTGCGCCGTCTGCTATTCTTACCTCGCTGTCTGTTGCGCTAACGCTTGCCGCAGCGTCCCATTTCTGATTGTAATTTGTTTTAGACATTGTCGCGCTGCGGAAGTTGTCTATATAATAATCAAATGTTTCGCGGTCTGTGTAAGTATATTCTTGTCCGTCTATAACATCAGTCTTTGTTCCGATAACCGTTCCCCAATTTGAGTAAATTCTCTGATGGCGAACCTTTAAATAGGTTTCCTCCAAAGTATAGTCATAAGCGGTTCCGTTAATATAAACCTTGCCGTCCTTTTCTCCGATTTTCGGCGAAACAACCGCAATCGTATACCACTTTCCTGCCTCGGTATCCATAACTTCTTTGCCGTTTACTCTTATTTTCGCTTCGGATATTTTGAGTATGTCAAAGCTTTTATAATCATTGCCGCCCATCATAACATTTCCGTTTGCATCTTTTTTATAAAAATATGCAAACTGCATACCGATGGTTGCCGCCTTCGGAATCATAATGCTAAACTCTGTAACAACCTGATCGTCTGTAAAGCCAACGCCCTCGGAAAATCCGTAACCTGCATGAGCGCCCTTTGTGTTAATCTTAACCGTAACGTCATCTGCTGCTTTGCCGTAATTTCCGGCTGTGTTGCCGGTTGCCGTTGTTGTAAAGAAATATTTTGTCTTGTCCTCGTTATAAGGATAAGCCAATTGCGGATTTGCTATATATATCGCTTTGTCACCTGTGTTAACGTCTGTTTCGTTAATAACATTTGCAATATTATTGTCAAAATCATATTCAATAAATTTAACGTTTACTGTTCCGTAGTTGCTTGTATATCCTGCGTCTTTATATGTGTTATAAAAGTCATGCGCTGCCGACTCTTCTGCCGCATAAATCGTTACGGTTTTGCCGTTTCCGAAATATTTTAACAAATCATCGGGAATTGTTGTAATAGTTTCGGGAATGTAAATTTCCATGTCACCGAAAGCGCGTTCTGCGCCGCTGGTAATAAGCAGATTGTTTGTTATTGCGCTGTAGCTTTCGTTTCTCGGGAAACGCAGTTTTTTTATAGCGTATGCAATCTCAAAAGCTGCATTCTTAATTGTTGTAACGCTGTCGGGGAAAATAACCTCGGTAATGTTTGCACACCAAACAAACGCATCGGTTCCTATGCTTTCAAGACCGTCATTTAATTTAAGAACAGACATTGAAGCAACAAACGCAAATGCGCGATCACCTATCGTTTTAAGAGATGCAGGCGTTTCAACCGTCTCTAAATTAGAATGAGTAAATGCATTGCTGCCTATTGTTTCAAGACTTGCAGCCTCCGAAAAGTTCACAGCCGTAAGACCATAGCAATCAAAAAATGCTTTATCGCCTATTGTCTTTACTGTAGAAGGTAAGTTAACTTTTCCTATTTTATTTATATCTGTTCCTTCTTCAAATGCGCTGTTGCCTATAGCGGTTACCGAAAGCCCTGCAATTGTCTGCGGAATTGTAATCTCCGCTTTTGCGCCGTTTTCCGGAGCTTTATCTTCTTTAAAGCCGGTAATCGTTGCTGTTCCGTCACTGTTTATCACATAGTCAAAATCAGTGTCGTTTACAACATCTAAGTTGATATTGTAGTATCTGTATGCGCCGTTTCCGTTTAAAACAACAATCTTGCTTGCCGAGTTAACGGTATCTGTGTCAGCAAGTTCTGCGCTGCAAAGAGCATTTGCAAAAACCTTAACGGTATCATTTGTTGTTATCGCATTTTTAATATCAAGCGCAGTAACTGTGCTGTCTGTAACGTTAAATGTCTTTGTCTCTGCGTCATATGCAACTTTGTCTGTATCATTTGCAGTTATTTCATCCATCACGTAAGGCGTGGGATCGTAGTCTGCCGTATCGCAAACATAATTGTCAATATAGCATGTTCCGGCATTAAGACCAACTCTCATATGGCGTATACCATAGCTTGCAACATTTAACAAAGCTGTGTATTTCGTGCCGTCAATATAAATGCTAACGTCCTTTGTGCCGTTGTTTTCAAGAACAACCGCAACATTGTGCCACTCATTTGCCGAAAGGGCTGTCGGTGCATTTTCGCAAATGGACTCGGAAGCATATCCTCTTCTTATTCCGTACGTACCTATCTGCACTATCGTACCGCAGTTTTCAAAGTTTGAGTTGCTGTAAGTTTCGTCTCTCCATGTTCCGGCAGCAAAATTAAGTCCTGCGTTTTCTCCCGTGAACATAACGTCAAAGGAAATTTTTCCTTTCTTTGTTTTATCCCTTGTTTCATAGATATAAGGTGATATAAACTGACTGTCAGACGCACTGTCCGTTTCCGGACGCGAAAATTTGTAAATCAAATCACTTGCATCTTTTCCGCCTATTCCGGCTAAGCCGTACTCAAGCGTAACAGCATCTGTCGCATTTGCAAAATCAAGCTTTTGACTTCCGTCATAAACCGTTGCTGCAAATGCCGTCGGCGACAGTGCGCCGAGTGTCGTTAATATCATCGCAATTGATAATATAAACGACAAAAGTTTTTTTGTTCTTGTCATGTTGTTTCTCCTCCATTTTATATATATTTTTTACAGTCCTCCGACTGTTTGATACTGATTTATGTTTCTGTGTTTTCCAAATATAAAACACACTATACAACATTTATAAGCATATTATATCACAAATCCCAAAAAAGTACATGTACAATACTAACTTTTTTTTGTGTAAAAACGCGTGTTTTTTTCGCTTTAGATATCTTTTTAATGTTATTTGTTTTTAGTTTAATATCAATATCAAAGCATTTTTTATGAATTTCTGTATTCACCGGGTGTCTTTTGCATTTTTCTTTTAAAAACATAAGAAAAATATTCAACCGAACTGTAACCCGAAGCAAATGCAATCTCCGCCGCAGTCATCTGCGAGCTTAAAAGTAAGTTGCATGCATATTTAAGTCTGACATTATTTATATATTCGTTAAACGTCATCTTTAAATGCTTTTTAAAAAGCGTTCCCAAATAATTTTCCGACACCAAAAGCTTTGTTGCAAGCTTTTTTTTCGTGAGTTTATCTCTGAAATTTGCATTTATGTATGAAACCGCCGTTTGAATAATCTGCGGAGTAAACTCACTTTTTTTAATCTGCGACTTTCTTAAAATCATTATCAGCATCTGCGATATAACAGAAGAAATTTCAACATTTTTAAACATTTTGTCACCTTTTATTTCGCTGTCAATAATTTTAATTTTGTCTAACGCGCTTTTTATCTCCTTTTCATCAAAAACGCATAAAAGCTTGCCCGGCTTTTTTGATGTAATTATTTTTAAAAGCTCTTTATTTATAAGATTTTCTTTAAAACGAATGTTTATAAGCCTTGTGTCGCAAACCGCTCTCACCGCATGAAAATCGCAATATGATAATAAATACGCGTATCCTCTTTTCATCATTATTTTTTCCCCGTTATACACCTGCTCTGCCTCGCCGTCAAGTATAATTTCAAGCTCGAAATAATCGTGCCAGTGCGGTGCAACGCCGTTATTTGCCTTAATGTATCTGTTTTTAACAACAACATCGTTTTTATCAAACAAATCAAATGTATCCATAAGCATTTTTTTATTCATGTTTTCTGCCTCCTTAAAAAATCATTGATTTTCTTAATCATATCATAGATTTTTGATATTTACAAGCCTTTTTCAATGCTATAAAATTATTATTGTAAAATCGATAATTTTTTGAAAGGTGCAAACGAACGTGGACGAAAACAAACTTTTAAAGCTAAAACTTCATGCCGCAAACATAAGAAAAATGATACTGACCGCCGTTTACTCCGCTTCCTCCGGTCACCCGGGCGGCTCTCTTTCCGCGGCAGATATTTTAACATATTTATATATGGAAAAATTAAATATAAATCCAAACTTTTTAAAAGATCCCGACCGCGACAGATTTGTTTTGTCAAAGGGGCACTGCTCCCCTGCTCTTTACGCCGCCCTTGCCGAATGCGGCCTTATAGACAAAAGCCTTATTTCATCTTTCAGACATCTAAACTCTCCGCTTCAGGGACATCCCGACATGAAAAGCATAAAATCAATCGATATGTCAAGCGGTTCTTTAGGTCAGGGACTCGGCGCGGCGTGCGGTATGGCGCTATGCGGAAAAATTGATAAAAAATCCTACAGAACATATGTCATGATGGGCGACGGCGAATCGGAAGAAGGCGAAATCTGGGAATCTGCCATGTTTGCCGCACACTATAAGCTCGACAATCTGACAGTTTTTTTAGACTATAACGGTCTTCAAATCGACGGCCCTGTCACAAAAGTTATGAACCCGACACCGCTTGATAAAAAATTTGCCGCCTTTAACTGGCATGTGATTTCTATAAATGCCCATGATTTTAACGAAATAGAAGCAGCCGTGTGCGAAGCTGAAACCGTTAAAGAAAAACCAACCCTTATTTTAGCAAAAAGCGTTAAAGGCAAAGGTGTGTCATTTATGGAAAACCAAGTCGGCTGGCACGGCAAAGCGCCGAATAAAGAGCAGTATGAACTTGCAATATCCGAAATAAACGAATATATTAAAAATTTAAAATAATTGCATAACACCAACCCCGTAGGGCAGGGGCTTGCTCCTGCCACAAACTCACACCATCTCTGTAGGGCATGGGCTTGCTCCTGCCGCAAACTCACACCACCAAATTAAACACTAAACCAAAAGAAAGGCTGTAAAACTATGATAGAACTTTATAAAAACCACCCCTCTTTAAAAATCTGCGAAAAAGATATTGAAAACGCATTTTCCCTTTTGTGTGAAACCTATGAAAACAAAGGCAAAATTCTCTCATGCGGCAACGGCGGCAGCAGCGCCGACTGCGACCATATAACAGGCGAGCTTATGAAAGGCTTTCTTTTAAAAAGAAAAATGCCCGAACTTTTAAAAAAATTTGAAGCCTTGGGCTATGACGATGCCGCCTACATGGCGCACAACCTCCAGGGCGCGCTCCCGGCAATCTCTTTGCCGCACCAAAGCGCATTAATTTCCGCCTTTGCAAATGATGTTGCCGCCGATATGGTCTATGCCCAGCTTGTTTACGGTTTTGCCGATAAAAACGATGCCTTAATCTGCATTTCAACCTCCGGCAATTCAAAAAATGTTGTCTATGCTGCAAAAACGGCAAAAATGCTCGGCATAAAAACAATTGCGCTCACGGGCAAAAACGAAAGCGCTCTTTCAGAGTTATGCAATGTTTCAATAAAAGTTCCCGAACATGAAACCTACCGCATCCAAGAGCTTCACCTTCCCGTATATCACTATCTCTGCGCAAAAATCGAAGAAAAGTTTTTTGCATAATAAAATCAAAAATGGCGGTTTAAAAAGTCAATTGACTTTTTAAACCGCCTCTTTTTGGCAAAACCAAGCTGCAATGTTTTCCGTAATTAGCATTTTTTTTGCTTTTTTACGCTTCGTTTTTTTAACCCCTTTTTATCAGTCAAACAGCGACATCTGACTGCTCTGCGCCATTCCGGCAAAGCAACCGTTATTTTCAAATGTCTCAAGCGCCGTTTTGCTTATTTTGGTTCTTGTATGTAAATCTTCAACAGAAAAGAATTTTCCCTTTTCTCTTTCGGCAACAATGCTCTCTGCCATAGCAATGCTTATTCCCGGCAGCGATGAAAGCGGCGGTCTTATTTTCTTTTCGCCGTCCGGCAAAAAGTTTTTCGCATGCGATTTATAAATGTCAACCTCCGAAAATTCAAATCCTCTTGCATACATTTCCAGACAAAGCTCAAGCGTTGTTTTTAAATCCTTTTCCTTTTGCGTCGGCTTTTCAAGCGCATCAATTTCATTCATTGTTTTTTCAACCTTTTCAATTCCGTAACACATCTTCTCAGCGTCAAACGCTCCGAGCGCGCGGATTGTGAAATATGCGCAGTAGTACGCAATCGGAATATGCACCTTAAACCATGCAATTCTAAACGCCATCATAACGTATGCCACGGCATGTGCCTTAGGGAACATATATTTTATCTTGTTACACGAATCAATATACCACTGCGGCACATCGTGCGCTTTCATTTCCGCCTCGTCCTCAGCCGTAAGTCCTTTTCCTTTTCTGACCTTCTCCATAATGGTAAACGAGGTTTTCGGTTCAAGCCCCATGTGTATAAGATAAATCATAATATCATCACGCGTACATATTGCCTCCGAAAGAACGATTTCCCCGCTTCTGATATAGTCCTGAGCATTATTGAGCCAAACGTCCGTGCCGTGCGACAAACCCGAAATTCGAAGCAATTCGGAAAATGTTTTCGGCTTTGTATCAATAAGCATCTGACGCACAAATTCCGTTCCGAACTCCGGTACGCCGTATGTTCCGACCTGGCTGTGTATCTGCTCCGGCGTAACGCCCAAAGCGTCGGTGTTTAAAAACAGGCTTAATGTTTCCTTATCGCCGAGCGAAATTGTTTTTGCGTCAAGCCCCGTTAAATCCTCAAGCATACGGATAACCGTCGGATCATCGTGGCCGAGTATGTCAAGTTTTAAAAGATTATCATGAATTGAATGATAATCGAAATGCGTTGTTATAATCGTGCTTTCCGGATCGTCTGCCGGGTGCTGAACCGGGCAGAACTGATGAATGTCGTTTTCTTTCGGCACAATTATAACGCCGCCCGGATGCTGACCGGTTGTTCTTTTAACGCCTGTGCAGCCAAGCGTTATGCGCTTGATTTCCGCATTGTGCACAACCTTGTTTCTTTCCGAAAAATATTTTTTAACATATCCGAAAGCCGTTTTATCGGCAATTGTGCCGATTGTTCCCGCGCGAAACACATGCCCCTCGCCGAAAAGTTCTTCTGTGTATTTGTGCGCAACACTCTGATACTCGCCCGAAAAGTTTAAGTCTATATCAGGCTCTTTATCGCCTGCAAAGCCCAAAAACGTTTCAAACGGTATGTCATGTCCGTCTTTTTTATAAAGCGTGCCGCATTTCGGACAGATTTTATCCTCCATATCGCAGCCCGACACACCGCTTCCGTCTAACACAAAATCGCTGTTTTTGCAATTCGGACACACATAGTGTGCCGGAAGCGCATTAACCTCCGTTATCCCCGATAAAAACGCAACAAACGAAGAACCGACCGATCCTCTCGAACCAACCAGATACCCGTCTGAAAGCGATTTGCTCACAAGCTTTTGCGCAATAATATACATAACGGAAAATCCGTATGTTGTAATCGACTTTAGCTCCTTGTCCATTCTCTCTTTAACAATAGCGGGCAGCGGATCGCCGTAAATCTCAATCGCCTTATCGTGCGACATACGAATAATATCCTCCTGAGCGCCCTCAATGCTCGGCGGATATGTACCGCTGCGCACCGGCGCGAGCACCTCCGTCATATCGGCAATTTTGTTTGTGTTTTCAACAACAACCTCATATGCCGTCTTTTCATCAAGATAATCAAATTCTTTAAGCATTTCCTCGGTTGTACGAAGATACAAAGGCGCCTGAAAGTCCGCGTCATCAAATCCTTTTCCCGCCATAAGCACTCTGCGGTACACCTCATCGCTTGCGTCCATAAAATGAACATCGCCCGTTGCAACAACAAGCTTATTGTGCTTTCTTGCAAGATTGATTATTTCTTTGTTAATATCCTGAAGCTGTTCTTTTGAAGAAACGCTTCCGTTTCTCAACATAAACTCGTTGTTTCCGAGAGGCTGAATTTCATAATAATCATAAAACGAAGCAATTTTTTCAATTTCTTCCTCGCTTTTTCCCATAAACACAGCCTGGTAAAGCTCTCCCGCCTCACACGCCGAGCCGATAATAAGTCCTTCTCTGAATTTGTTTATAATGCTTTTGGGCATCCTCGGCGTTCTGTAAAAATAGTCAAGATGCGATGCCGAAATCAGCCTGTACAGGTTTTCAAGTCCCACCGGATTTTTCGCAATCACTATTATATGATGTGAAGGCGCACCCTTAACATCTATCTTGTTTCCGAAGTGCGAATTTAAATTTATAATATCCTTTAATCCCTGTTCTTCAAGCATCTGTCTGAATTTTATAAATATGTGCGCAGTCGCAAGCGCGTCGTCAACCGCTCTGTGATGATTGTCAAGCTTAATTTTCAGATGCTTTGCAATCGAGTTAAGCTTGTGGCTTCTAAGCTCCTTTAAAAGCTTTCTCGAAAGCTCAACAGTATCTATATAAGTGTAGTTAAAATCTTTTTTAAGTCTTTTCATTGCAGCGCGTATAAAACTTGTGTCAAAGCTTGCATTGTGCGCCACAAGCACGCAGTCGTCTCCGCAAAACTGCAAAAATTTCTCCACAGCCTCACTCTCGCACGGCGCATTTTCCACCATGGAATTTGTGATATGCGTAAGCTCTGTTATATTGTGCGGAATTGAATTATTGGGCTTTACAAACGTTGAAAAGCTGTCCTCTATTTCTCCGTTTTCAACTTTAATCGCACCGATTTCGATTATCTCGTTTTTAGTTGCCGAAAATCCCGTTGTTTCAAGGTCAAAAACAATATATGTTCCGTCTATGTCATAGCTTTTTTCGTTAAACACAATCTTTGCCCCGTCGTCAACAACATACCCCTCAACGCCGTATATAACCTTTATGTTATGCTTCTTTGCCGCAAGCGCCGCCTCCGGATATGCCTGCACCACGCCGTGGTCGGTTATGGCAATCGCCTTGTGTCCCCACATTGCCGCGCGTTTTATCAAATCCGTTGCAGAAGAAACTCCGTCCATTGTCGACATCTGCGTATGCATATGAAGCTCAACGCGTTTTGTTTCGCTTTCGTCCATTCTTATTTTCGGCGCTTCTATTTCGTTAATATCATAAGCGCTTATAACGTAATCGCCCATGTATTTATCATAAATCAAATCGCCGTAAACTGCAATGCACACGCCGGCTTTAAGCCTTTTTTCAACCTTTTCTTTCGATGCGCTGTCTCTCGCTTTGCCAAAGCTCCCGTCGGCGTTTTTTCTCGGCGGCAAATCGCAAAAAAGCTTAAGCGTTATAGAATCCTTTTTATTTGTTATATCAACGCTCACAATCCACGCCCCGTCGCGGCGCTGCTTATATTCAACCGCAAAAATCTGCCCCGAGGTTTTGCATCTTCCCATCTCCGGCGTAATCTTGTCAAGCTCTGTAAGCTCGCCTTTTATTTTCGAACCGACAATAATCTCGCTTACCGTGTTAGAACCCATTTCTTTTTCAAAACGCTTTTTTGTTTCATTTTCTATCTCAAGAGTTTTTTTGTACGCATGCGACACCACACACTTTTCATCTATATCAATAACAACGCTTCTCAGATTATAACTTCTCATCAGCGCCGCCTTTATCTGCTCTACCTGTTCAAACGACAGTATGGTTTCCTTTGCCGTTTTCAGCTTCATACTGCGCGTCTTTTTGCTGACATCTATTCTTTCCAGTTCAATATCAGCATTTTCGCCCGTTATTTCAGGCATAATCACCGACAGTTTTGTCATATGTTTTTCCTTTCGTTTTGTTAAAGTTTTTCTATTTCTTCTTTAAGCGCAAAAAGCACTTCGCTTTCCTTAACTTTTCTTATTATTTCGCCCTTTTTAAACAAAAGCGCCGCTCCGTCGCCGCCGGCAATGCCGATGTCTGCGTCTTTTGCCTCTCCCGGCCCGTTCACAGCACATCCCATAACCGCAACCTTTATGTCCTTGTCCATACCGCGCACCATATTGTAAACCTTATTTGCAATGTCAATAAGATTTATTTTGCATCTGCCGCATGTCGGACATGAAACAAATCTCACTCCGCCCTTTTTAAGACCGAGCGATTTTAAAATTTCAATACCGCTTTCAACCTCGCGCACCGGATTATCCGTAAGCGAAACCCTTATCGTATCGCCTATTCCCTGTGATAAGAGCGAACCTATCCCAACACTTGATTTTATAACTCCTATATCGTATGTACCGGCTTCCGTCACGCCCAAATGCAAAGGATAATTTGTTTTTTCGCTTGCCAGCGTGTAAGCCTCAATCATTGTTTTAACATCCGATGCTTTAAGCGAAATAACAATATCATGAAAATCAAATTTTTCTAAAAGCGACGCATGATAAAGCGCGCTTTCAACCAAAGCCTCTGCCGTTGCACCGCCGTATTTTTTTAATATGTTTTTTTCAAGCGAGCCTCCGTTTACCCCTATTCTTATCGGAATATGAAGCTTTTTGGCCATATCGCTCACTTTTTTAACCCTGTCGTCTGAGCCTATATTTCCCGGATTAATTCTGATTTTGTCTATGCCGTTTTCCATGCATATTAAAGCTAACCTGTAATCAAAATGAATATCCGCAACAAGCGGTATGTTTATTTTATTTTTTATTTCGCCAACCGCCCTTGCCGCCGCCTCGTCCGGCACGGCAACGCGCGCAATATCACAGCCCGCCTGTTCAAACTCTTTTATCTGTTCAACCGTTTTGTAAACATCTGCGGTTTTTGTGTTTGTCATAGACTGAACGGTTATATCGCTGCCGCCGCCTATTAATTTATCTCCGACTTTAACCTGTCTTGTCATTTTTCTCAGCATACGCGCTCCTCCGTTATCAAAAAAGCTTTCTATCTTTTGAAAATCAGCCTTGCAATGTCGTTATACGTTGCAAAAATCATAATTCCTATCAAAATCGCAAACCCTATAAGGTTCACAATTCCCTCCTTTTCGGGCGGAATTTTCTTTTTTGTTACCGCCTCAAAAAGCACAACTATAAGCTTGCAGCCGTCAAGTGCGGGAATGGGCAAAAGGTTCATCACTCCCAGATTAACCGTTAAAAGCGCCAAAATATCCAATAAAAACTTCCAGTTTATTTTAGATGCCTGACCAATCATGCTGACCACGCCGACAGGCCCCGCAATCTGATTTGCGGCAACTCTTCCGCATATCAGTTCATAAAGCGAAACGTAAACCATTTTAACATAAAACCCCGTTAAATAAAACGAACGGCTCACAACATTAAAAGCAGAATTTTTCTCGCTTTTTCCCTCAAATCCCAAAATATATCCGCTCTGGGTATCGCTTGTTCCTATAAGACTTTTATCCTGAGTTGCGCCAACCTCATAATTATCTGTCAAAACGCCGTTTACGTAAACCGAAACGTCGGTTTTGTCTTCTTTGTATGTGTATTTAATTTCTCTTTTAACAGGCTTTACCGTATTTTCAAAGGTTTCATTTCCTCTTTTAACTTTTACTTTAACGTCCTTATCCGTAATGCGGTTTAAAAAAAACGACACATCTTCAAACACATTTATATTCGTATTATCAAGCTTTATAATTCTGTCGCCTTCCAAAAATCCCGCCGACGCCATATTTGCATTTGCTTCCAGACCGCCTATCGTTGTTGTCACAACGTTTGCGCTTGCGCTCTGAACAATAATCAAAAGCACAAACCCCAAAACAATATTTAAAAACGCTCCCGCAAACACAACTATAAATCTTTTCCACCATGCTGCCTTTGAAAACGAACGCTCATCATCACTTTGTTCGCTTTCGCCCTCCATGCTGCAAAATCCGCCGAGCGGCAAACAGCGAAGAGAATAAAGAGTTTCGCCCTTTTGCTTTTTAAAAATTGCCGGACCCATTCCGATTGCAAATTCCGTCACTTTTATTTTAAACAGCTTAGCTGCACTAAAGTGTCCCAGCTCATGTATAAAAACCATCACCGCAAACGCAATAACCGCAACAACTATACCCATTTTCACCATTCACCTCAATTTAAATTTTAAACGATTTTCTCACATATTCTCTCGCCCACAAATCAGCTTCATATATATCCTCCAGGCTTGCGGCGCTTTTGTTATTATATGCGTTCATTGCCTCTGCTATAACGTCTGCAATATCCAAAAAACCTATTTTTTCTTTCAAAAACAACTCAACCGCCGCCTCATCGGCTCCGTTAAACACGCAGCTTAAAAGTCCGCCTTCCGAGAGTGCGCGGTATGCTAAATCCAATGCCTTAAATGTTTTTGTGTCAGGTTTGTAAAACGTTAAATTGTTATACTTTAAAAAGTCAATGTCTGCGTTTATATAACTCTTTCTTTCGGGATATGTAAGTGCATACGCAATCGGAATACGCATATCCGCCGCGCCGAGCTGCGCAATAACCGCACCGTCTATATACCGCACCATAGAATGTATAACGCTTTGCGGATGCACCAAAACCTCAATATTTTTGGGCTCCATATCAAAAAGCCATCTCGCTTCAATCACTTCAAGTCCCTTGTTTACAAGTGTAGCAGAATCTATGGTTATTTTTTTGCCCATGCTCCAGCTCGGGTGCTTTAGCGCCTGTGCTATACTGACGTTTTTAAGCTCATCTCTCGTTTTTCCAAAAAAAGGTCCGCCTGACGCCGTTAAAATTATGCTTTTAACCTGATCTTTGTTTCTCATTCCCGCAAGCGACTGGAAAACTGCGCTGTGCTCGCTGTCAACCGGAAGAATTTTCACGCCGTTTTCCTTTGCAAGACGCATAACCATCTCGCCGGCTGCAACCAAAGTTTCCTTGTTTGCAAGCGCAATGTCTTTTTTGTTTTTAATCGCCTCAACAGTAGGCAAAAGCCCTGCTATGCCCATAACCGCCGTAACAACACACTCAGCCTCCGGCATACAGGCTATATAGCAAAGCCCCTCATTTCCCGAAACAACCTCTGTATTTGTATCGGCTAACTTAATTTTAAGCTCGCTTGCCGCATCTTTATCACACACGCAAACGGCTTTTGGTTTAAATTTTCTTGCCTGAGCCTCCAGAAGCTCTATGTTTCTGTTTGTTGAAAGCCCCAATATATTTATATCGGGGCTTTTGTCTGCAACGTCAAGTGTCTGAGTTCCGATAGAACCCGTCGAACCCAAAACGCATATATCTTTCATTTGATTCACATCTTTTCTTCTTTAGTTGTTGCCTTCTATGACAAAAGCGGCAAGCCTGCATGTATGCAAAACAAAATCGCAGCATACGCATAAGGCGCCGTCAGCATAACGCTGTCAAAGCGGTCTGTAAGTCCTCCGTGTCCCGGCATAATATTGCCGAAGTCCTTCACTTTAAAATATCTTTTCATCATCGATTCAACCAAATCGCCGAGCTGCCCCATCACAGAACCTATCGCACACACCAAAAACAGCATCAAAATATTTGCCTCGTTTGCAAACAAAGCCTTTTCTATAATTCCGAAAACCGCTCCGCCGAGTCCCGAAAACAAAATTCCGCCCCAAGCTCCCTCAACCGTTTTTTTAGGGCTTATTTTTTCTATAAGCTTGTGTTTTCCGAAAAGCATTCCGCAAAAATATGCCCCCGTGTCGCTTATCCATGCGCATATAAACGCAATAAACATCAAATGCACGCCTTTATCCATATCGCGTATACAACTTATATAGTGCATCGAAAAAACAATATATATCACCGCAAAGCTTGCCGCCCCGCAATGCATAAAAGAACATCTTTCGTTAAAAATCACCGCCATTGCAGCAAATACAACAACACATATAAGCACAAGCGCGCAAATTAAGTCATAGCTTTTAAAATAAAGCCCGATGTTCAGCGCAGATGCCAGAACAGCTCCCGCCGCAACGCCCGGCGCTCCCATCTTTATTGCGCAAATCACTTCGCACGCCATAAACACGCTTACCGCCGCAACAATAGCTTCAAACACAGCGCTTTTCATACTTACCGCAATAAAAAAAACCACAAGCCCCACCGCAGCGGAAGCTGTCCTGATAATAGTATTTTTAACCATACAAAACACTCTTTCTTTTTTCGTTATCTGCCGCCGAAGCGCCTGTCTCTTTTTACATATGCCTCTATAGCTTTCATAAATTCATTTTCATCAAAATCCGGCCAGAGCGTGTCTGTAAAATAAAGCTCGCTGTAAGACGACTGCCACATCAAAAAATTGCTCAGCCGCTGCTCTCCGCTGCTTCTTATAACCAAATCCGGATCCGGCATATAATATGTATAAAGATTTTCGGAAATTGTTTTCTCACAAATATCTTCACATTTCATTTTTCCGTCGCGTACCATAGCTGAAATTTTCCGAACCGCCAAGGTAATCTCATCTCTGCTGCCATAATTTAAAGCAATGTTTACCGTACATGCTTTGTTTTTCGCAGTCACATTTTCAACTCTGTCCATTTCCTTTTGAAGTTCAGAAGAAAACCTTGTTTTATCGCCTATTACTCTTATTCTTACCTCGTCGCCGGCAAGTTCTTTTTCGGCATTTTTCAAATACTGCATCAAAAGCGACATAAGGTCTGAAACCTCCTGTTCGCTTCGTTTCCAGTTTTCCGTCGAAAATGCATACACCGTTATATATTCTATTCCCATGCGCCCGGCAAAACGGCTAACACGCCTCAGCGCCTCCGCTCCGGCCCTGTGCCCGACAATTTTCGGCACACCTCTTTTTTTTGCCCAGCGTCCGTTGCCGTCCATAATAATTGCAACATGCTTAGGCAAAAGACTCTTGTCTATTTCCGGCGTATTTTTCTTTTTTCTTTTAAAAATCAAGGCTTTTGCCCTCCCAAAAATCAAGGCGGGATAAAATCCCGCCTGTCACAACTTTTATATCTCTATTACACAGACATGATTTCCTTTTCTTTTTTATCTGTCATGCTATCGATTTCTTTAACATATTCATCTGTGAGGTTTTGAATATCCTTTTCGATATCCTTCAAATCATCTTCCGTGATTTCGCCGTTCTTCTTAGACGTCTTATAAGTATCGATTGCATCGCGTCTGATTGAGCGTATTGCAACCTTTGCCTCCTCCGCATGCTTTCTCAAATCGCGCGCAAGCTCTTTTCTTCTTTCCTCTGTAAGAGGCGGGAAGTTAAGACGTATTGCATTTCCGTCGTTATTCGGATTTATTCCGATCTCGGCTTTCTGGATTGCCTTTTCAACCTCTTTTAAAATGCTCTTGTCCCAAGGCTGAATAAGAAGCGTTCTCGGTTCCGGAACCGATACGTTGCCGATCTGCGGAATAGGTGTTGCGCTTCCGTAATAATCAACCGTTATTTTATCCAGTATAGCCGGATTTGCGCGTCCTGCGCGGATTGTTTTTAAATCCTGCGCATACACATCAATTGTTTTTTCCATTTTGCCTGAAACTTCAGGATATTTACCTGCCATAATAATCTCCGTTCCGCCGCCCTGCTCCGGCTTTAATAATCAGCCATCTACCGACAGGGATTTTAAACGGTAAACGACCATTTTTAATTCGAATTTGATACAAATATATTTTACCATATATTTATTCAATTTGCAAGGTAAATATTTTAAGATTATTTTTTTACGATTGTTCCTATTTTTTCTCCGCACACTGCGCGAACAATATTTTCAGGCTCATCAAGCCCGAAAACATGAATAACAATATCATTGTCCATGCAAAGAGAAGTGGCCGTCGTATCCATAACGCCCAGTCCGCGGCTTAAAACCTCCATATAACTCAGCGAATCAAATTTAACCGCATCTTTGTTTATATTCGGATCCGAATCATAAACTCCGTCAACATTTTTAGCCAAAAGTATAACGTCTGCATCAATTTCCGCCGCGCGCAGCGCCGCTGTTGTATCCGTTGAGAAAAACGGATTTCCCGTACCCGCTCCGAACACAACAATTTTGCCCTCTTTAAGGCTTTCTACAGCTTTGCTTTTAACAAATCTCTCGGCTATAGGTCCCATCTCAACCGCAGAATAAACAGCCGTTTTAATCCCCGCATTTTCAAGTGCGTCTGCAATTCCCAATGAATTTATAACCGTTGCAAGCATTCCCATCTGGTCGGCTCTTGTGCGGTCCATTTCTTCGCTCGTTCTTCCTCTCCAGAAGTTTCCGCCGCCAACAACTATCGCAACCTCAACGCCCGCATCCGAAACAACTTTAATCTTTTCTGTAATTTTTTTTAACACCTTCGGGTTAATTCCCGTTTTATTATCGCCCGCAAGCGCCTCACCGCTAAGCTTTAACAACACTCTTTTGTATTTTGTATCCATCTTTTTTCCGCCTTTCTTAATATATTTTCGTAAAAAAAGGGAACACTTTTTTGTGTTCCCTTTTGGGATTTTCGGGAAACAATAACATTTTCCGAACCTTTATAGATTTATTTTATCATGCTTGCAACTTCATCTGCAAAGTTGTCTTCTCTCTTTTCAAGACCTTCGCCCTTTTCAAAACGAACAAAGTCTAAAAGCTTAACGCCTTTCGAAGCAAGATACTTTTCAACGCTCATTGAATCATCTTTAACAAATGCCTGCTGTAACAAGCAGTTTTGCTCAAAGAATTTGTTGATTTTTCCGCCAACCATCTTTTCAATGATATTATCGGGTTTCTTAGCGTTTTTGGGATCTTCTTTAATCTGAGCAATAATAAAGTGCTTTTCTTTTTCAACGTCTGCCTCGGGCACAACGTCTTTTGAAAGGTAAAGCGGATTGATTGCCGCAATCTGCATAGCAGCGTCTTTTGCAGCGTCAAAATCTCCGCCCTCAATGCTTACCATAACGCCGATTCTTCCCTCGCCGTGGATATAGCAAACAACGCAGCCTTCATATCTTGCAAATCTTCTGATTTTAAGATTTTCGCCGATTGTAAGTATCTTTTCGCGAAGCATTTCTTCAACCGTCAAATCGCTTTCGGGATATTTAAGCTTCATCAATGCGTCAACATCAGCAGGATTTTCGTCTGCAACAACCTTTGCCAAATCGGAAACAAATGCCTTAAATTCAGCGTTCTTTGCAACAAAGTCTGTCTCGGAGTTTACTTCAATTATAGCGCCAACCTTGCGGTCATCGGATACATACGAGCTAACTAAGCCTTCTGCCGCAACTCTGCCTGCTTTTTTAGCAGCCGCAGCCAAACCCTTTTCTCTTAAAAAGTCAATAGCAGCCTCCATGTCGCCGTTTGTTTCCGTAAGAGCTTTTTTGCAGTCCATCATACCGCAGCCTGTTTTTTCTCTCAAATCTTTTACATCTTTTGCTGTAAACATTTATATATCTTCCTTTCAAATTCTATAGTATATCATGCAAAAAACAAGCGGTCTTTGGTCTTTTTAAAAAGACATTTATAAGACCGCATCATTTTTTAATTATTCTTCGTCAGCTTTAGCTTCTTCGCTGCCTTCTTCTTCAGCATCCATCTGCTCGCCCTGTCTGCCTTCGATTATAGCATTTGCCATAGCGCCTGCAATAAGCTTAACAGCGCGGATTGCATCGTCGTTACCCGGAATTACATAGTCAACCTCTTCCGGATCGCAGTTTGTATCAACTATTGCAACAACAGGAATACCAAGTTTTTTAGCCTCTGCAATTGCAATCTTTTCTTTTCTCGGGTCAACAATAAAGAGTGCGCCGGGAAGCTTTTTCATATCTTTGATACCGCCAAGATACTTTTCAAGCTTTTCCATCTCGCCCAAAAGTTTGCTTACTTCTTTTTTCGGGAGCAAGTCAAATGTGCCGTTTTCCTGCATCTTTGTAAGCTGATCCAATCTTTCGATACGTTTTTTGATTGTCTTAAAGTTTGTGAGCATTCCGCCGAGCCATCTTGCATTAACATAATACATTCCGACTCTCTGAGCCTCTTCCTTTATAGACTCCTGAGCCTGCTTCTTTGTACCAACGAAAAGCACGTCTTCGCCGTTTGCCGCAACTTCACGGATGAAGTTGTAAGCTTCTTCAACTTTCTTTACTGTCTTCTGCAAATCGATAATGTAGATACCGTTTCTTTCAGTAAAGATATACTCTGCCATTTTAGGGTTCCAGCGTCTTGTCTGATGTCCGAAATGAACACCTGCCTCCAAAAGCTGTTTCATAGAAATTACGTTTGCCATTTTCAAATTACCTCCGGTTTAAATTATAATTTTTGGCACAGCGGCGGCAAAACCGCAATGCCGCATTATACCTCCACTTTAATCATCAAGCCCGAAAACCGCCGTTTCATGCATTTTCTTTGCCTTTTCGGCAGCACCGTCCGACCTTTCATAAAATGTGTGTATTTTAACGCCATAATAGAATACCACATTTTCTGTGTAAAATCAAGTGTTTTTTTCATATTTTTTTATTTTTTTGTTCAAATTTTTTTATTTTTTGTGTTTTTCGTTCTTTTAATCAAAAACTCATCGCAAAATTAACCGCAATTGTTAAAAATGTCAATATCATGCCGATGTTAAACACAAATGCAAAAATCCTTTTGCGCGCGCTTATATCGTCAAACGGCATTTTTTTAAAGCTTATCTTTTTTGCATACAAAAACGCAAACAAAATTCCCGCTCCGGTAAGTATAAAAAGCAAAAAAAGATACATTAAATTAAAAATCATTCTGACGCCGGAAACTCCCGCGTCAGTCACACCTACGCGCATAAACAAAAACGGCACGACAGTTCCCGTGAAGTTAACCGCCATATGATAAAATATATTTATTTTTATGTCGTTTGTTTTTATATATAAATACCCGAAAACCAAACCGACTCCGAAAGAATAAAACACCTGATAAAAATTGCCGTGAGCCAACGCAAAAAGCGCCGCCGAGCACACGAGCGCAAATTTTTCTCCGTACACCCTAAGATGCGTTATAATAAATTTTCTGTATATAAATTCTTCAATTATCGGCCCTATTATAACCGCCATTATCAAAACCAAAAATATATTGCTCTCAAAAACAAGCGAGCTCAGCTCATTTTCAAGCGGCACTCCTCTTATGTTTTCCGCTATATCGGATAAAAATGCACTAATGTATGAACCTATCTGCATTATCGCTATGCACAAAACAAAAATCGCACAGCCGCCCTCAAACGTTATGCGTTTTTTAGGCGCACTTTTTAAAACCGTCGGTTTTGAAAAACGCGATACTATCCAAAACGCCAGCACGCCTGCCCCGTCCTGACACAGCAAAACCGCCAGCCACCGAAACGACGACGAGTTTAAAACCTCATGCGCATTAAGCTTTGTAAAACTTATAATAAACCACTTTGCCAAAACCGCAAACAAGTGCATTGACGCATATGAAACCAAATTATAAACAAACAAAGCAATTCCTATATTGCAAGATGTCCTTCTTAATCCCTTAAGCTTGGCCTTTTCGCTGACGGCAGCGCCGCCATCTTTAAAAAACGTTTCGTTCACATTAATCTCCTTTGCAAATTATGTAATTTTTCACAAAAATATATTATCATATCTTCCGCACAAAATCAATCTTTTTTTGTTTTGCAGGTTTACAAAGGAGCGCTTTTGTGTTAAAATGCAAATATATATTTAAAACCAAAGGATTGATACCAGATGAAAAAGAAAGTTATGGTCGGCATGAGCGGAGGCGTTGACAGCTCCGCCGCAGCACTTATTTTGCAAAACGAAGGTTTTGATGTCTGCGGAGCAACTCTCAAGCTCTTTTCAAACGACGAAATAGATATAAATTCAAAAATGCGCACATGCTGCTCTCTGTCCGATGTTGAAGACGCAAGATGGGTTTGCCGCAAACTCGGCATAGACCATTTTGTTTTCAATTTCCGCTCCGCTTTTGACAGATGCGTTATTAAAAAGTTTATTTCTTCTTATGAAAACGGCAAAACACCGAATCCGTGCATAGACTGCAATAAATATATAAAATTTTCAAAAATGCTTGAGCGCGCACTCGTTCTTGACTGCGACTATATCGCAACCGGACACTATGTTTCGAGCGAATACGACAAAAAAACAGGCAGATACCTTTTAAAAAAAGCCGCCGACAACACAAAAGATCAAACCTATGTGCTCTATAACATGACTCAAAATCAGCTTAAGCACACCCTGTTTCCGCTCGGAAAATATAAAAAGTCCGAAATCCGGCACATAGCCGAAGAAAACGGACTTATAAACGCAAGAAAACCCGACAGCCAGGATATCTGTTTTGTTCCGGACGGCGACTATGCAAAATTTATTGAGTTTTCCAAAAAATCGCCTGCAAAATCCGGTAACTTCACAGATAAAAACGGCAACGTCCTCGGCAGCCACAACGGCATTATTCACTACACAATCGGTCAGCGAAAAGGCCTTGGCATAACCTTTGGAAAACCTAAGTTTGTGGTTTCAAAAAACGCTTCAGACAACACTGTAACCTTAGGCGATAACGAAGATTTATTTTCATCCACGCTCACGGCATGCGATTTAAACTGGATTTTAATCGACTCTTTAAAAGAGCCTATGCGCGTAAAAATAAAAGCACGCTACAAACAGCCCGAAGCAGACGGCACAATAGCGCCGAAAGATAACGGTGATGTCTTAGTCACCTTTGACGAGCCCGTCCGGGCAATCTCTCCCGGTCAGGCAGTTGTCTTTTATAAAGATGAATATGTCGTAGGCGGCGGCACGATAAAACAGCCGTAAATAAAAAAGATACCTTTTCGGTATCTTTTTTATTTACGCATCAGACAGTCTCACCCGTCAGCCGACGCCTCTGAATCCTCTGCCTATAATTTCGCTCGTTGTGGTCACAATAATAAACGACTTAGGATCAGTCTTTTTTATAAATATTCTGAGCCTAAATGCCTCTGCCCTCTTGCAGACGGTATATATTATTGTTTTGTCGTTATTTGTATATCCGCCGTGCGCAGCGGCAAACGTTGTCCCGTGATGTAGATTTTTTATTATATATTCGTTTATTTCATCGGGTTTTGTCGTTATTATCACAAAATACTTACAGCTGTTTATGCTCTCAATAATCGAGTCAACCAAAAACGCCTTTGCAAAAAGACCGAGCAGTGAAAAAAGCCCCGCTTTTATTCCAAACAGAAAAAACGATGTCGACGCAATAACAAAATCTGTCAGCAAAAGCGCCTGCCCAACATTAACATGAGAATATTTTTTAAGTATCAAAGCAACAATATCCGTTCCGCCCGACGATGCATAATTATTAAATATAACCGCCGAACCGAGAGATGTTAAAAGCATCGCATAAATCAGCTCCAGCAGCGGCTGATCCGTCAACGGAGAGGAAAGCGGAAAAATTTTTTCAAATATCAGCGTGACAAATGAAAACACCAAACTGCAATAAACCGTTCGGATCGTGTTGTTTTTGCCGAGAAATATAAATCCTATAACCAAAAGCGCGCAGTTTATAATCAAAATCCACATCGACGCCGTAAAAAACGGCGCAACTTTTCCTAAAATTGTTCCTATACCGCTCACGCCGCCGGTTGCAAAGCCATTCGGTATTTTAAAAAAATACACTCCCGCTCCCATAGCAATTGCCCCTAAGGTTATCAAAATATATTCACGTATCACAGCTGCCGTTTTCTCCTTAAAACTCATAGCTCGCGTCCCCTTATGTTATATTTGTAAATATCATAACATATTTTTACACACAAATCAATAGGTAACAGAGCGTAAAACGCACCGTGCCTCTGATTTGTTAAATTTTCGTTTTTCCGATTCATCAGTCTTGCAGCTCATTTTCGCCTTAACAAGCATTTTATCACGATACTACAAAAAATCCGCATTTTAAACCATACCGGGCTTTATTTACAATGCCTTATTTTAACACAAAAGGACGTACGTAAAACCAATTTGTTTTCCGTACGCCCTATCTGCGTTTTAAAAAATTATTTTCTCACTTCAAGCACTACCTTGCCTATGTTTTCTCCGTTTTTTAAGATTTGCTGAGCCGCATCTGCCTGCTCTATCGGCAAAACCTTATAAATCGACGGCATAATCTCGCCGTTTTCTATTTTGCCGAACACATTTTTGTAAAGTTCAGACAATATATAAGCTTTCATGTCCTCGCTTCTCGAGCGTAACGTGCTGCCTATTATTCTTATGTTTTTAACATAAATATTTTTAAGGTCAACCTCACTTGTAACTCCCGCAAGCGCCGCAATCATTATCCAGCGTCCTCTGTAATTCATATAAGGGAGACTCTCGCCCATTTCGCTTCCGCCTCTGCAATCTATCGCAATGTCTATGCCGCGCCCGTTTTCATATAATTTTTTCAGCGCATCAACTGTTTTTTCTTCTGATGTGTCTATAATAACGTCTGCACCGAGATTTTTAATTCTCTGCGCCTTTTCATTTGAAGAAACCGTTGTTATAACATAAAGTCCGAACGCTTTCGCCATAGGTATCACAACGCTTGCAAGTCCGCTCGCACCGGCGTGCATCAAAAGCGTTTCCCCGCTCTTTGCGCCGCCCTCAATAAACAAATTCAGATACGCCGTTGCAAACGCCTCCGGTATTGCCGCCGCCTCTGCCATAGTGCAGTTTTTCGGTATCTTTATCGCCATGTCATACCGAACCGCCGCATATTCGGCATATCCTCCGCCGCCAAGCAGCGCACACACCTTGTCGCCCACCTTTAAATCCGACTTTTCCTTTGCCGCATCTCCCATTTTTTCAACAACGCCCGAAACTTCAAGTCCCATCCACTCAGGGCATCCCGGCGGAGGCGGATAATCCCCCTCGCGCTGCATAAGATCTGCACGGTTAAGCGCCGCATTATATGTTTTTATAAGTATTTCGTCTTCCTTTATAACCGGATCTGCCACATCGCTGTAGCTTAAGCTTTTATCATTATTAACAATTATTGCTTTCATAATTTTTTTCCCATCCTTAATATTCTCTGCGCATCGCATTTCTTCCGCCGTCAATCATAATGTTTTCACCGTTTATAAACTGCCCCTTATCCGACGCTATAAACAAAATAAGGTCTATTATCTCCTGAGGTTCTGCCGCTCTGTTCAAAAGTGTTTTCATATTTGCCATATCCTTTCTCGTTAAAACCGGCCCGGGCGATACGCACACACACCTGAAATTATGTTTTGAGCCGTACTGTGCCAAAGATTTTGTCAGTCCATACATAACTCCGCTCTTAGCCGTCGGATAATCCATTCCAAAGCCGCAGCCCTCTTTGCCCGATATCGAGCCTATGTTTACAATAAGTCCGCTTTTTTGCTTTCTCATCTGCTTTGCACAGGCATGCGCAAAATAAAACTGTCCTTTTAAGTTAACGTCAATTCCCCAGTCAAACACTTCAATCGGAACATCCGGAAACTCAAGCGAATAATCAACCTTCAGCATACGAACCGCCGTACCTCCGGCAAAGTTTGTCAAAATATCAATCGAACCGAATGTTTCAACCGCTTTGTCTCTTGCAGCGCACACCTCATCATATTTTCTGACATCGCACAAAACTCCGACCGCGCAGCCCCCTCCCAAAGCATTTATCTTTGAAACCTCGCTGTCCAACACCTCTTTATTCACATCGCACATCACAACATTTCCGCCCAAATTAGCAAAATTTTGCGAAAACAAAAGTCCCATTCCGGACGCCGCTCCGCTCACAATTGCCGTTTTTCCTTTAAACATATACCCAACATCTCCTTTGTAACAAATTAAATTTCACATTGCAATTATTTCATTTTTTCTATATACTCATCCATTCTTTTATTTATCTCTGCATTACAGCATATATCATCAGACTTTATATTGTCATACTCTTTTTTCAATGCTCTTTTTATCGGCGTTAAATCGGACATCGAAAGACCTGTATCACGTAAAATTTTGCTGTTATCCATCACCCTGTTTAAACATCTGTCATAAACAAGCTGCTGTCTTGCATGAATTTCATTATTTCCCCATACATAAATATAGTCTTCTGTCGGAATTATTTTATATTTTAGTCCTCCGATTTCTTTATACATATCTGCAACTTCGCGCCATTTATGGTGTTCATTTGTACACACGGAATAAGTTTCACCATATGCCTTATCATTAAACAAAAGCCGTGCAATCATTTTTGCAACATCGCCTGCCCATGTCAGTGTTGCAAAATTATCCATTGCTCCCTCAGGCAAAAGCACGGTTTTTTTATGTTTCATTCTGTATATCAGTGTATCAGCCTCCAATGTGCATAACTGAAAACGCCTTTTTGAAAAAGTTATCGACGGACGGATAATCGTGTAATTGCCAAGAGGCTGATTTCGCAAAAAATCTTCTTCTTTGGCCTTATAAATACTGTAGTCGTTTGAATTAAGCAGCACATCATCTTTTGATACATCCAAAAGTCTCGGCGACTCTTCGCTTGTCGGAATTGACTGCGCATAAACTCTGTATGTCGACAAGAAAACATAATGTTTTGTATTTTTCAAAAACAAATCCCTGTACTTAATAAATCCTTTTACATCATTATATATCATAAAATCAACAATGGCGTCAAAATTTTGTTTCAATAACTCAGATAAATAATTAATATCCTTTGCGTCTGCCTGTTCATATGATAAATTCAAATTATCAGACGTAAGTTTATCAAGCGACACGCCATGCACTTTATATCCCATATTCAAAAGTTCAGGTATTAAATAAACCGCCATAGCCCCGCTTGCGCCTAAAATTAAAATTTTCTTTTGCATACTTTCAACCCTTCTTTTTATTTATTATAGTATCCTATGCATTTTAAAACTTCAATCGCTTCACTGATAGTCGGCTGTATCTGATTTGTCAGAGTGTTTTCTCTTGCCAGTACCATACATGAACCCAACGGAGCGCTCAGTCTTCTGTGTTTATAACAAAACTCTCCCCCGCACAAAAACAAATAGGGAATATCTAATTTTTTTCTGAGTTTTAATGAAATTTCATAATTTAAAAACAAATCCTCTTCGGTTTTTGCCACAGTAACTATCTTTGCAATATCCGCGCCGCGCCTCTGCTGCTCTTTTGCTATAAATATAACATCTTCAGCAGACAAAACCTCATCAAACACATGAGATGACATTAAAACCTTTCCGCCATTGTCATGAATTTCCTTTATAAATTTTATTTGTTTTTCTATTGCTTTTTCATTTAAAGTTATTTCCCTTATCGCAGGATCATACATATCTGTACGAACATCTACTATAACCCGGCTTTTCCCTTTGCTCAGCTCAAGAAAAAGCATAAGCTCATCATGTATATCCTCGTCCGTCACATTTCTATTTATATTACTGCGAAGATAGTCTGTAATATAAATCGGTTTTCCCTGTGCCGACTCAATAAGAGTTTTCATGCCCTTTTTGCTGCGGCACTGCACATCATATCCTTCAAGCATTAAACCAACAATGTCTGCCCCTTGCTCTGTAACCATTTTTATCTCATTTTTAACTTTTTGTATATCACCTTCATATATGAGCGCTGTAATTGCAGGACGGTCGCTCGGTAAAATCGAATTCATATCATCTTTCCTCCAAATGCTTTGTTTTTTTAGGCATCAATGCCGCAAGCCCGATATGCCCATATCTGTATATTAACATATTGACTTAAAGATTAAAATATGATATACTGCAAAAAAACAAAACTATTCTGCTTTTACGGTGATTTTTATGCGCAATATACACGACTGTTTTCTTTCATATTTCAATACACTCACATGCCGCTTTACAGATAAACAAATCTGCGATTTTTCAAATCTTCCAAGACCTTTTTATATAGTTTCCAGGCTGGAAAGCGGCTCTGCCGTTTTTCAAACCGAAAACGAAAGCATATCTTTAAACCCCGGCGATATATTTTTTATCTCAAAGGGCGAAAAATATGTTTCCCGCTGGTTTGGCAAAAATCCGTACTGCACAAGCATATTTTTCTCGTTTGACTCCGAGGTCGACTTTGAAAAAAAATATATTTTGCAAAAAATCAATTTTAAAAACCAAGACGAAAAAGATATATTTTCTGCTCTTTTAAGTTACTCCGAAAACCCAAAAAACGATCAGGCTTTTTTGTTTTCATACCTCTGCGCATTTTACAAAATGTGTGCGCTTCTTTTCTGCGCTCTTGAGTTTTTGCCGTCTAATAAAAATCTATCCGCAATAGAGCCTGCAATAAAATATATAAATTCTAACTTTAAAGAAAAAATAAATATAAAAATGCTTGCGTCGCTTTGCCATTTAAGCGAGTCGCATTTTTACCACACCTTTAAAAACCTCACCGGCACAACAGCCATTTCATATAAAAACCAAATTGCTGTAAACTATGCCGTAAATTTAATAAAAAACTTTCCCGAAATGTCTGTTTCGGAAATCGG
Organism: uncultured Clostridia bacterium; assembly: GCA_934457145.1. Classification (GTDB taxonomy): domain Bacteria; phylum Bacillota; class Clostridia; order UBA1381; family UMGS1253; genus CAKSHP01. Next base: position 35,322 of record CAKSHP010000017.1, read on the forward strand.
CTTTAAATCGGGTTTTTCATCTGACATATATTTTCGCAAAGTGTTTAAAGAGTTTACAAAAAAAACGCCCCGTGAATTTAAAAAGTTTGATATTATGTAACCCTATAAACTTTTTACCGCCTCCAGAACAAGTCTTTGAACATTATATTCGTATTCATAGTCATACGGATTTTTTATCTCACCTGCCGCACACCTTGCAAACTCACGCATCATATCGTCGTAGCGGTCAAATCCGGAAAACACAAATTTTTCCCCTTCATTGCCCCAGTCAGGCGCATCTTTTTTAAACACAACCGTCATGTCCGTTTCAAGCTCGCCGTTTTTGCCGATATATTTTTCAAAAGGTTTTATCTGCACGGTTGCGCAAGAACCGCAAACAGCCAGCTGCCGCCTTAAAAATCCGCCAACCTCCGCCGCGCAGGTTTTTGCAAACGATATCGCATTTTTATATTTAAACAGCGCCATTCCGTAATCCTTTGCGTCAACCCCGTCAAGCATAGTTGCCGTATTATACGGTATCACGCTCTCCGGCTCGCCCATAATATTATAAATTAAATCCACCAAATGACACCCTAAAAAGAACATCATTCCGCCCTCAAAATTTTCAAGCCACTGTCTTTTTTCTTTTGTATGCTCGCAGTCCATGTGCGCCTCAACGCAGTAAATCTCGCCGAGAGCGCCCGATTTTATAAGCTCTTTTGTCTTTATAAATGCCGGATTGTATCTGTACATATATCCCATGTGAACGCAAAGATTTTCGCGCTTTGCAATATCCAAAACCTCTCTGAATTCTTTTAAATCATCGCCTGCCGGTTTGTCTATATGCACATGTATCTTTCTTTTAACACACTCTTTTGCATACTTTAAATTATCAAGCTCAAATCCTTCAATAACGCATGCATCCGGTTTGTGTGAAAACAGCTCCTCCATGCTCATAAACTTTTGTCCCTCATACGGCTCTTTGTCTTTAATTTCATTATATCTTTGATCGCTTTCGCAAACAACTCCGATAACCTCATAAATATCCGAAAGCTTTTTTAAGCTGTTTAAAATCATCGCGCTGTGATCGTGATACGTTCCTATGTGCCCCACTCTTATCTTTTTCATTTTCTCTGACCCTCTTTCTTTATATTTCATCTGTCCATTTAAACAAAACTCCCGTCGGAAAAGCTTTGTCAAATGCAAGCCTTTTATACACTGCCCCCGCCTCACCCGGCTCACGAACTTCGTTTATCAAATCGCCAAACGTTATGCGTTTTTTCAAAAGAAGCTTTAAAATTGCCTTTTTGTCATCGCTCGTTGTCCACCACCCCGGGTGCGATTCGCTTTGCGGTCTTGCCATGGTGTGCGCCCCGATAAGCGTTATCCCCGGACAATGCACTTTTTTATAATAATCAATCGTAAAATTCTTATCTCTTGTGCATCCCAAAAGTGCAATCCGTCCGAATTTTGCCATACAGTCCAGGCACTCGTCAAGCCCCGCACCGACTCCCGTCACCTCAACTGCCGCATTCGCTCCGCCGTCTGTTAATTTCTTTACCATTTCGCTAAACCCTTTCTCCGACGGATCAAGCGCATAATCCGCGCCCATTTTAAGCGCCTCACTGCGGCGTTTTTCATCTAAATCAGCTGCTATAACGCTTGCCATTCCCGAAGCTTTTAAAAACTTTATCGCAATCAGTCCAAGTATCCCGATTCCCATAACAAGCGTGTTTTCGCCTATTTCGCAGCGCATTTTTCTTATCGCCGCCAAAGGAAATGTTGCAATATGTGTCAGCGCCGCCTCCCTAAGCTCCACCCCTTCAGGCACAATTTCAACGTTTTCTTCTTTAAACATCTGATAATTTGCATGCACTCCCCACGATGTTGCCACCATGTCGCCGCACTTTACCTTTTTAACATTTTTCCCGACAGCAACCGCTTCCCCCGCTCCGCTGTATCCCAAACATCTTGGAAACAGTGGCTTTGAAGGATCCGGCGCGCTGTTTCCGTGTACGTTTAAATCCCCAGTAAGATTTGCCCTCTCAGTTCCGTTGCTTATGGCGGTGTAAATCGTTTTGACCATTATCTCATCATCGCCCGGCACATCTTTAATATTTTTGCAAATCAACTCTGCCGTGTTCTTTTTAGTAAAAACAATCTGTTTTGTTTCCATTTTGCCCGCTCCCTTACCGTTTTTTTATTTTATTATATATGCTTGATCTTTTGCGTGCAATATGCTATACTATTAAAAAAGGGTACTATTCTATTAATTTTCGGTGATATTATGGATAAAATAAGTTATATAGACTATCTTTATATTTGCAAGCATCATTTTTTGCGTCATCATTCAACCGGCAGTCTTATAGATTTCCCAAAGCCGACAATAGGCTATCTTCTGAAAGGCAAGGGCGAATTTTTGCTAAACGGCAAAACATATACCGCCGATGCCGGCGACCTTATATATATCGCCAAAGACACTAAATACTACTCAATCTGGGACGGAAACGACGAAATTGAGTTTTATTCTCTGCGTTTTTCATTTTTGCAGCCGTATGATTTTTACAGCTACCGTTTCCAGATTTTAAAAAACTTTTCGCCCGAAAGCTTAGAAAAAATATATACAAATTATCAAAACGGCAACAGTTTTTTTGCTCTTTCCGAGCTTTATAATATGCTTTTTTCCCTTTACGGCAAAATGAAAAAGGACGAAAACTTTCTTTCAAAAAACGAAGTGTCCGACGCAATAGATTATATTGAAAACAATTATTTTTATAAAATAAAAATAAAAACCCTTGCAAACCTGTGCAATGTCAGCGAGCCGCATTTTTACATGCTTTTTCACAAAACCTGCGGCATAAGCCCGATAGCTTATAAACATAACACCATGATTGCCCATTCGCTTGAGCTTTTAAAAAACACAAACCTTACAGTTGAACAAATAAGCCAAAAAGTCGGCTTTTCATCATCAAATTACTTTAGAAAAATATTCTTTAAAATCACAGGCAAAACGCCCAAACAGGCGCGATGCTAAAAAGAAAGGAAACAAAAAAATGAATATCGTTACGCAAAATGCATATGCCAAACTTAATCTTTCGCTCGATATAACAAAAAAGCGCGCCGACGGCTATCATGAAGTTTCCATGATAATGACCTCCTGCTCGCTTTGCGACAAAATAACATTAAAAAAAGCCGATACAATCAGCCTTACAATTGAAAACTGCCAAAGTTTGCCATTAGAAAACAATCTTATGATAAAAGCCGCCAAAGCATTTTTTGACTATACAAAAATAAACGGCGGCGCCGAAATGCACCTTGTAAAAAATATTCCCTTGAGCGCAGGCCTTGCCGGCGGCAGCACCGATGCCGCAGCCGTCTTGCGTGCGCTAAACGATATATACGGCGCAAACCTTGACACACGCACCCTCTGCAATATAGCATTCTCTCTCGGCGCAGATGTTCCCTACTGCATAACAGGCGGCACATATCTTGCCGAAGGCATCGGCGAAAAGCTTACATATATCGATAAAATAACTGATTTATACGCCGTTTTGGTAAAACCGGGCGACGGTCTTTCAACTGCCGAAATCTATAAACAAACCGACAGCAAAAAAAATCTCATCCGCCCCGATAACGCATTTTTAATAAAATGCATAAAAGAAAAAAACTACACTGTCCTCGCCGAAAACATGAAAAACGTTATGGAGCAAGTGAGCATAAAACAAATCCCCCAAATACAAATAATAAAAGACTCCCTTTTAGAAAACGGAGCCAAAGGCGCAATGATGAGCGGAAGCGGCTCTTGTGTGTTCGGCTTGTTTTTGTCAAAGCAAGCTGCAAACGAAGCTGCAAAAAAACTAAAATCCTCATTTCAAAACTTCTTTGTCTTTTCCGCACAAATTCTTTAATATCAAAAATCACAAAAGGCCGCACCTTTTCGGTGCGACCTTTTGTTTGGGGGATTTATATTTAGAAACGAATTTGAAAGACAAATCCGTAAGGGGCAAGTTTATCACTTAATTTCATTTCCGAAAGCGTCGGTTTTAACTTTGCCGAGCAAAATGCATATTCCGTCATATATCGGCCACAATGTACCGAGCGGAATAACAAAAAACGTAAACGGCAGTCTTATCGTAAAAAACATCACAACCAGTATCTGCGCTATTGCCACAGCATAATTTCCAAGATACCATCTGCCTGCCGCCGCCCAGGGAAACACAATCTGCAAAACTCCTGCCAAAACGCGGCTTTTCGCTTTTTTATTTTCATCTATGGGATCCGCGCTGCATTCTCTTTTTATATTATGCCCGTAGTCAATATTCGGATCATTTCCGCATTGACTGCAGCGTTTGCAGCCCTCCTCCATTTCGGCGCCGCAGCTTTTACAAAACATTTTTTCTCAGCCTTTCTTCGGTTAGCTTTCTCTTAATACATACACAGTATAAACCCGCTTTCCCCCAAAATCAAGCATTTACCTTAATTATACACACAATGTTTACAACTGGCAAACTTGTTCATAGTTTATTTACAGTAAAATTGCTCCCAAAACCAAAGCCGCAATTCCGGGCGCTCCCAAACAAGCTATCGCAGATACGGAAAACGGATTTAATCCTATATATAAATTAATTTTTGAAAACACAAAGTTAAACAGCAATATAAACAAAACCGCCATGACCAGATTTATCATAAAAACCACAAAATTTTTAAGCACAGCTTTTTTCCTCCCTGTTTTTCACTTTCTAGGATATGTGCCGTTTTGCACGCGTCAGATGATAATTATACTTCACCTGAGCCGCCATTATCTGATATGTGTACAAATCTATAAGCTCAGGATCGGTAACAAACGAAAAATTTGAAATGGCATTATCAAGCTCCTCCTTTGCGCTCTCAAGATCTGTGATATATTCATTTTCCAAAGAAACACATTTTACGCTCTGCTTATTTTTAAACAGCGCCTCTCCCACTTTTTTTAAAAGCTCATTCATGTTTTTTTCATCCTTTCGTTCATTTTTTTGGCGTATCCTACTTCTTATTATATTTTCTTTTTTTTATTTTATACCGGATATACCGATTTTTTTGGCTGTTTTGCTTAATTTTTCATATTTTTGCCATAACGAATTTTGTTATTTCATGACACAATAAAAAAATTCAATAGAAAAATTTACATTTTTTTGAAAAAAGTATTGATTTTTAAATTGAAATATGGTAGAATATGGTTGTTCTCAGAGAAAAACCATAACGTATACGTTAAAAATATAATAATAAAAGAATAAAGGAGATTTTTTTAAAATGAACAGTCCTATCTCTGTACTCATTGCCGACGGAAACGAAAATTTTGCAAATTCAGTAAAAAGCTATTTATCCACACAGGACGGTATATCTGTAAAAGCAGTTGCCACAAACGGGCGCGATGCATTCGAAAAAATGCTTGAAACAAAGCCCGATGTTGTTTTAATGGACATGATAATGCCCTATGTTGACGGTTTGGGAGTTTTAAAAAAGATAAAAAACACAAAACTTGAAAAACAACCGGTTATTATGATGACCTCCGGAATGTATCAGCAGCAGGCGGCAGCCCAGGCCTCCGCCCTCGGTGCCGATTACTATATGGTAAAACCAATCGAATTTGAAAATCTTGCCGACCGCATAAGAGAATTTTCTCTTCAGAGCAGCACATCCGCATCCGATAAAAGCGTACATTTTTCAAAAAATGCCGATGCCGCAAAAGAATACACCGACTACGAAATAGAAAGAATTGTCACCGACATAATCCATGATATCGGCGTTCCCGCCCATATAAAGGGCTATCATTTTATACGCAGCGCCATAATTATGGCAATAAACGATATGGAGGTTATCAACCATATCACAAAACAGCTCTACCCCGATCTTGCAAAAATGTATAAAACAACGCCGAGCCGCGTTGAAAGAGCAATCCGCCATTCAATCGAAGTAGCCTGGAACCGCGGCTACAATGAAACCGCCCAAAAGCTTTTCGGCTACAGCATCTCCTCCGATAAAGGCAAACCAACCAACTCCGAATTTATAGCCATGATCGCAGACCATGTTAAGCTTAAAATCAGCCGTCCGGTAAGTATGCTGTCAAGATAAGCTTCTTTATCGCATAACAAAAAATTCCGTCATAAAAGTGACGGATTTTTTTGTTTTTTTATTAATTATAAACTTCTGTGCAAAACGCGCTTTTTATTTATCCATATGCCTGTACTGTGTCGGTGTTTTGCCAAACTCCTTTTTAAATGCACGGCTCAGACTCTGTGGCGAGTCAAAATTTAAAATCTGAGATATCTCCGTTATCGACATTTTCTTTTTTTCAATCAAATTCTTCGCCGCTTCAAGCTTTTTTTGCTTTATGTAAGAAAGAAGCGAAATTCCCATTTCTCTTTTAAATATATGCGAAACATAGCTTTCGTTAAAATTAAGTGCCAATGCCGCCTCGCGCACGGTTTTAACCTTATATATATTGGCGTCAATATATTTTATAATCTGAAAAAGCGTTATATTTTTTAAACTTATGTTCTTTTTTAAATCCGCATTTTTACCCGTTTTTTCAAAAAGCAAAAACACCTTTATCAAAATAAGCTTTATAATATTTTCCGCAGCATCCATCTGCATCTGTGAATTTTCATAAAACTCATTTACAAGCATATCAAACAGCTGTCTGATATCGCCCCCGGATTTTTGAACATACATTGGCGAAGCACCGTAAAAATCACACACATTTTTGTATTTTTCAGGCATATTTGCAAAATCAAACCCCAAACAAATATATCTCATCTTTTCGCAGTTTCCGGCAACAATTTTATGCCTGTCGCCCCCGGAAATCACATGTATATCCCCTTTTGCCACATTAAAAACCGTATCATTTGTGTAAAACAAAGCGCTTCCGGAAACGATATACGATATCTCATGGCAATACTGCTTGTGTTCAAATATTTGTCCGCCGGGCACCAGAGCCACTTCGCTTATCTGAAAAAGCTTTATAAAATCCAAAACCACGCCGTCATTTAAAAATAAATTTTCAAAATCAAAAAGCTTTCCTAACGAATGTTTCAAATCATCACCGCCCCTTGATTTTAATATACCACAAATTATTTTTAAAGTAAAGCCTTATCTTAAAGCTCCACCCACTCAAACGGTGTTTTTCTTGCTTTTATAAGCGCCTCGCGAATAGCAATCACCTCTATTGTCCGCTCATGCTCCACAGGTATTTTCCCGCTTCTAAAAAAGTTTACCATTGCCTTTATAAACAAACCGAAATAATCCGAGCGCACATCTATTATTTTCGCCGCATTGTCTTTATCCAATAACACATATCTAAAGCTTGCCCCGCTGTCATCTCTGAATGCTATATGCCAAATCCTGCCGTCTGAAAATTCAACAACTGCCGCCGGATGCTTTAAATCCGCCGTATACATAACTCTTTTTGCCTTGCAGCCCATAAGTCTTACAACAGGCTCAATCTGATGAATTACATATATTTCAAATTTGCCCGGCCCCGCGCTGTAAATGCAATCGATTTTCGAAACGTCAATTTCGTCTAATTCCGACGAAAATCCGAGCGCCGAACTTGAATAACACGGCGTGCCGTATTCCTCTGCCTTTTTAAATATCCTCTCGGCAGCCTCGCGGGTCGGTGCAAATGTCTTGTCTATATACACTCTCTTTTTAGACTTTACAGCCTCGTCGCAAAGCTCCTCATGCATTTCCGGGTTATCCGGTGAAAGAACAATAAGAACATCGCTTTTTTCAATAACCTCTTTTATGCTGCCGGCAAGCGGTATATTATACTTTTGCGACCACTGTTTGTTTGTCATGCCGCCTATCGGACTGTCGATTTTTCCGTATGCGCAGCAAACCTCCATTTCTCCTTCCGACTGTTCTTTTAAAAACTTCGGATAATTGTTTGCATGCCATTCATCAAGATAATAATCAATAAATCCAACCTTTACCATGGTCTCTGTCCTCCCTTGCCGCCTTTAAAGAACTATTTCGCGTCTTTCATCTGCCGAACGGTATATCGCATCCATAAGATACGCCGTAATGATGTTTGTATCAATGTGCGAAGCAAGCTTTTCTTTCGTTTCAATGCATTTTATAAACGAATTTATTTCATTTTCAAACATATCCGTGCTTTGTGCCTGATATTCGGTCTTTGTAAGCATGCCGTTTTCCGTTCCGTAGAGCGTAAAATCTCCGCCGTACTGCAATCTTATTCCTGCCTTGTCGCCCATAAAATCAATAAACATTTCATCTTCGCCGATGTTTTGCGCCCACGCTCCGTTAAACATTATAACAGGTCCCTCACTGCGCACAATGCCCGCAATGCCTTCTTCAACGTCGCATATTCCGTCATTTATGGCAGGTCCTGCCCACATGCTCGTATACACATAATCCTTTATCGGATTTCCCAAACGGCAAAACTTCTCTGCCGAAACGGTTTTTGCTTTCGGATCTCCGCAGCAATACATAACAATATCTAAAAAGTGTACGCCCCAGTCAATAAGCGCACCGCCGCCGGCGATTGCTTTTGTAGTAAATGCTCCGCCGAGTCCCGGAATACTTCTGTGCGCGCGAAAACTTACATACACATTGTAAACTTCTCCGAGTCTGCCGCCGTCTATAAGCTCTTTAATTTTATTAACGTTTGTGTTAAAACGGTTCACCACGCCTATGTTTAAAACCTTGCCTGTTTCATGCTGCGCCTTCTGCATCATAACAGCCTCGTCTATCGTTCTTGCCGCCGGTTTTTCGCAAAGCACGTTTTTTCCGCTTTTAAGCGCCGCAATCGTGATTTCGCTGTGCATTTTATTCGGCGTGCAAACCGATATTGCCTCAACTTCATCATCTTTTAACACCTCGCGGTAATCCGTAACCGCTGTTCCGCAGCCGTATTTTTCTGCTGCCTCCTGCGCCCTTTCGGGTATAATATCGCAAAAATACTTTATCTGCACCGATTCATTTTTCATATAAGCCGGTATATGACGCGCATTTGCTATTGTTCCGCATCCTATAACTGCAACTTTCATAAAACTTCATCCTTTCTTTTTTATATGCTTATTTTATAATACAATATTTTTTTCTTATTTACAATAGCTGTATCTTTGCTTTTTGTAGCTGTATCTTTGTCTTTTTCAAAAAAAATCTGCCGGCAGCTAGCCGACAGATTTTTCACATCATATTTTTGTATTTTTTAAAAATTCCTGCAAGCGTTTTGTTTGCGGATTTGCAAAAATCTGCTCTGCCGTTCCCTGTTCGGCAATCACGCCCTCGTTCATAAACAAAATCTTGTCTGAAATATTTTTTGCAAAAAGCATTTCATGCGTTACAATTATCATTGTCATATTTGTGTCCGCAAGAGATTTTATAACCTTTAAAACCTCGTTTGTAAGTTCCGGATCAAGCGCGCTTGTAGGCTCGTCAAACAACATAATCTTCGGCTTTAACGCCAGCGCTCTTACTATAGCCACCCGCTGCTGCTGTCCGCCCGAAAGTTCGCACGGGTAATTTTTAACCTTGTCTGCAATGCCCGAACGCTTTAAAAGCTCTATCGCGTCATTTTCTATCTTTTCATAAATAATTTTTTTATTTTTTTTGAAATCCGGCTGATTTTTTGCCAGAAGCTTCGGTGCAAGCATTATATTTTCAAGCACATTGTACTGCGGAAACAAATTAAACTGCTGAAAAACGAAACCGAAATTAAGCTGCATCTGTCTAAGCTCCTTTGCCGAAACCTTTTTTGCGTTTTCAGCATTAAAAACTTCTTTTCCGTCAACAATTATTTTTCCTTTATCGGCTTTTTCCAAAAAACCTATGCATCTTAAAAGAGTTGTTTTTCCGCTTCCCGAAGAGCCTATCACGGAAATAACCTCGCCCTCCTCCATGGAAAAATCAATTCCCTTTAAAACCTCTGTTTTCGAAAAACTTTTATATATATTTTCAACTTTCAATATAGGCATATTTTTAACCTCTGTAATAATTCATTTTCTTTTCTATGTAACCGAACAAAAGCGTTAATATTCCGCAGAATAAAAGATAAAACGCTCCCGTGTAAAACAGCGGCCATATAAGACCTCCGCGCTTTATAAACACCTGTGCTGACCATATTATCTCATACACAGCAATAATTCTTGCAAGCGAAGTATCTTTTACAAGCGTTATTATTTCATTGCTCATAGGCGGCACGATTTTTTTAATCACCTGAAAAAGTATAACCTTAAAAAACACCTGTGTTTTCGTCATTCCGAGCACCTGTCCCGCTTCATACTGTCCGCGCGGCATGCTCTCTATTCCGCCTCTGTAAATCTCGGAAAAATAGCAGGCATAGTTTATAATAAACGAAACCATAACCGCAAAAAATCTCTCCGGCACGCTCCACGACGAAAGCCAGCCGATAAAAGCGTTTGTATACTCAGCCTGATTTGCCCATGCGCCGACAAGACCCGGCACATAGTAAATCGCAATAAGCTGCAACATAAGCGGCGTGCCTCGTATTATCCAAACAAACACCTTCACAAGCCACTTAAGAGGTTTGAATTTGCTCATAGAACCAAAGCTTAAAATCAAACCGAGCGGCAATGCAAACACAAGCGTCAGTGCAAAAATTTTAAGCGTTGTGCCAAAACCCTCAAGCAGTGACGAGGTTACTGTCCAAAACATAATTTTCCTCCCAAACACCAAGTAGCATTAAAAGGCAGAAGTCCGCCCGAAAGCGGATTTCTGCCGATTTATTAAAATCAAACCGTATTATTCAGCTAAAGTAAGATCATATTTTTTTGCAAGCGCTTCAAGCGTTCCGTCTGCCTTAAGCTCGTCAATTATCTGGTTCACTTTCTCTGCCATGTCGGAACCCTTTCTGAAACCGATTCCGTATTCTTCAGATGTTAAAGCAATTCCCTCTTTTAAAGAAGCATAGCTTGTTCCCTCGCCTGTCATTGCTTTTGCCATTGTTATATCTATAACGCAGGCATCTGCCGCACCTGCCGAAACCTCCATAAGTGCGTCTGCCTGAGTCTGTACCGCCGTGCACTCATATCCTGCCTCAGTAATCGCTTTTTCGCCGGCGCTTCCTGCCTCAGCAACAAAGCTTAAATCCTTTAAATCGGAAACTTCTTTGTAATTATCAACCTTGTCTTTTGCCATAACAACAACCTGTGCGTTTATAACATAAGGCTTTGAACACTCCATACCGTTTTTAACTTCGTCTGTAAGAGTCATTCCGTTCCAAACGCTGTCAAGAGCCTTCGAGTTAAGCTCCATAATTTTGTTGTCCCATTCAATCTCTTTAAATTCAGCTTTAACTCCGAGCTTTTCGGCAACTGCCTGTGCAAACTCTGTGTCAAATCCTGTCCACTCGCCGTTTTCTTTGTAGTTCATGGGTTTATAGTCTGTAACACCTATAACCAAAGTTCCTTTGTTTACAATGTAATCTGCATCCGAGTCCTTATTGCCTGTATCCGCAGCCGGCGCCGATGTCTTAACGTCAGCCTCTTTTGTTTCCTGTTTGCCGCATGATGCAAAACAAAATACTGTTGCAACTGCTAAAATCAATGCTAAAATCTTTTTCATAATAATCCTCTTTCCTTAATTTTATTTTTTTACCGGGCATTTATTTATGCCCTTCAAAGTTTATGTGTTGATTTTACCACAACACATTAGCGAAGTAAAGTACTAAATCGATTTTTTCCTGATTTTTTTCATCTTTTTTTATTTTTTGCAATCCACCGTTGTATATTTTGTATATCCTAACACTATATCTCATAACTAAAATATTCACATTTCACAAATTCATCTTTTTTCACACCCACCCCTGCCCTACAGGTAATTATCTAATTTTTCAAACAAAAAATGCGGCACATCTGCGCCGCATTTTTTGTTTTACGT
>CAKSHP010000018.1 GCA_934457145.1 uncultured Clostridia bacterium
GCCGTATCCTTTATAGTCGGTATCTTTTGTGAGCTTGATTGTTTCAAAGTCAAGATTTAAATATTCTTTTCCCGAAATGTCTTCGCTTACCAAAACAAAGATGTAGTCCTCCGGCGCATGATCTACCACAAAGCTTGTAACATCTGCGCTGTACGTTCCTTCGCCGTTTAGCTTAATTACCTTTACAGGCGCTTCGCCGTAAACCGCAGCTTCCGTTATGCTCTCGTCTGCATTTGATGCGGGCGCATTTGTATACGTAAGCTCATTTGGATAGTCAGATGTTTTTAACGCATACAGTTTAACCGTTTGCTCATATCCGTTTGTTACATCAAAGAAAAGCGTTGCCTTTTGAGCATACTTATACTCGCCTCCGGCAAAATGCATATATGCTTTTCTTATGCCGGGCAAATCCTTGCTTGTTTTTGCCGCAATGCTTAAGCTGCCCGAGGTTGTATTTGTCTCGCCGCTTATAAGCGCTTTGTCTGAAATATCAAGGCTTGTTCCGTTTACCGGTATAACTTCTCTTGATGAAAAATCATCGATATAAATATAAACGGGGTCTGCCGTATCTAAATATCTTAAGCCTTCAATTTCACCGTTTGCCGCAACGCCTTTGTGATAAGTGTGTGACTGTCCCATTTTATCGGGGATAATTGAAAACCACACCGCGCTGTCCGTTAACTGCGCATCGCTTACCGTAAACTTATAGACATATCGTTTCCAAACGCCGACATCTTCGGGATTTACCGTAAAGTTTACCATTTGGGCAAAGTTGTTTTTATATTTGCCGTCCGAATACGACATACCGGCACCAAAGCTTCCCGCCTTGCTTGCTTTTGCCATAAAGCTTATCTGATATTCTTTTCCTTTGTCATCCGCTGTAAAGGCATCGCAAGTATTTTTAAATTTAAACTTGTTCCATGTTGTGTGTGAAGTAAGCTTTAAGCTTTTTTGACCGCTGTAAGACTCTGCAGCATCAATTACATAAGTATCGATTCTTTTCTCTGTGGTTGCTCCGGGTATAACTCTGTTTTCCAGACCGTTTTCTCCCATAATGACAGAAACATTTGTCACACTTTCAAAATCCTGATTATATGTAAAACCGGTTTGAGTTTCGCTGCTTTCGCTTTGCGGAATTAAATACGTTGATATATCGTCGATATAAAGCTTTGGCTGCGTTGTAAAATCGCTAAAGCCTGTCGGCACAAATCCCAAAAGCGAAATTCCCGTATTATATGTTCCGACAAGGGAGTTATCCTCGTTTTCATACATATTCACTTTTTTGGAAAGCATATCTTCCGTTATAGTGATATCATAGCTGTACTTTTTCCATTTATTAATATCCGACTCGCCGATAGAGGCTTTCTGCGGCTGATAAATCGTTGAAGCATAGCTTACCGTGTCCGGCGTTCCCACTTCAACTTTATATGTATTAACAGAGCCTTTTTCCTCCGCCTTTCTTGGAAGCTTGCTCATCATTCCGTAACTGAAAGAGCCTGCCGTGTCGGACTTTAACATAAATGTTATGTGATACTTTTTGCCGACGTCCTCGCTTGTAAGCTCATGACCGAACATATTGAAAAACTTAATTCTGTTATATGCTTTGTTCGGCGAGAACAAAAAGCTTTTTCCGCCGTCTCCGGAATAGTTTTGCTCTGTTGTGTATTTCAAAACAGTTGCAGACTCCGTACCCGAAACTGAAAATGAACCCGCTGTTGTATTATAATCTGCAAGAACATTGTTTGCGTTTGCTTTGCCCTCTCTGTTTGAGTTAAAGTCTGTTTTGCAAACAAGAGTTCTGCCGTCGTTAAACTCGACAGGCGTTATATTAACGTTTCCGCTGCCGATTTTTTCAACCGAAACATCATCGATATAAAGACTCACATTGTCTGTAGTTGTCGATGGCAGCGACATAATTGTTAAAAATGCGTTAAGGCCCATTTGAGTATATGTTGCCGGTTGTCCGCTTACAAGCTTGCTTGCCCAGTCTGCATCCTCTCTCATTGTGAGCACATATTCAAACTTCTGCCACTTGTTTGCCTCGTTTACGGTTCTTGTTTCGCCGCCTACAAGAGTTCCCGATCTCTCTGCCATTGCACCGACCGAGAATGTTCCCGCTTTGCTCATCATTGCCCAAAAGCTTACTTTATATTTCAAACCAACAATTGCAGCGCCTTTTTCGGGCGTGTCATAATTTTTAAAACCGTCGTCGGTTATATCGATTTTCAACCTGTCATAACCATACTGCGATACGAATTTATAGCTTGAACCGCTGCCGGTTGTGTGATCCTGTTCGCTGCTTTTTCCTCTCGACACCGGACTTCCGCCCTGTGCAAATCTTTTAGTGTCTATATTTGATTCAAAGTTTTCGCTGTATCCCGCTGCGTCTGCTTCATTTGAATTAACCAAAACAAGCGTTATGCTGCTTGCGCCGATGCTTTTCATATATGAAACATAATCCGTTATATCAACTCCGAAGGTTCTCTTGCCGCTTATTTCAAAATCTTCAAGCGCGCCTGAGTTAAACATTTTGCTTTCGTCTGCACTGTAGTCAAAACGGTTGTTTCCCGGAGCGTTTAAATAATTAATCGTCTCGCTGCTCCAGTTTTCGCAATCATCTTTATCCTTTAAACCGTAAACATAAACGTGACCCTTGCTCTTTTCGTCTGTTTCAAACGAAAATCCCGCGCTGCCGCCGTCATAACCGTCTAAAGAAAGCTTTATATATGCTTTGCTGCTGCCCGAAAGCGAAAGACTTCTGCCCGATACATAAACGCTGTCGGTGCTGTCTGTAACGCTGTCTTTTTTGTCTCCGCTTTCAACATATGCAATGTCTGTAGGATACAAACTGTTCATATCCGCAGGATGCAAAACAACATATGCGCTTTCGATATCAGCATTTGTTATATCCTCTGTAACGATAACATCATCATAATAGAAAGGATAGTTTCGGCTCTCGTCTGTTATGCTGACGCTGCCGTCGTCATTAATATATGCCATGCTCTTTGTTTCAGCGCTGAGCGCCAAAGTCTTTTGCTGAAAATCGCTGCAATAAATTTCTTCGTCTATCCAGTAATCAAAGCCGATTGTCTGCCACTTGTTAGGCGTTGTGGTAATTGTGCTGCTTCTTTGTCTCCAGTCAATCTTCTCTTTACCTGCGGATTGCTTATTAAAAGTAAATCTCATGTGACGCGATGTTGTGTCATAAATTTTTGCGCTGACATGAAGCCTTCTTCCATAGTCCTCGCTTGTGAGCTTGCCGTCTTTAATTGATTTATCAAAATATGCTGCGGCGTTTAAGTTTGCAATATAATTTCCGCGAAGGTTGCCCTCCTGGTCTTTATATTGGCTGTTTCTTTTAAAATATTCAACCTTCATGCTCTTGCCGCTGCCGGTTGTGTGATCCATTTCGGTGGATATGTATGCTCCTGTATATCTTCCCGGCGCCACTCCGTAAGCATTTGACACTCCGTCTGTTTCATTATCAAACGTGAGATGTGAAACGGTGAAGTTTCCGGGAGTCTTTTTAAGCTTTAACGCAACCGCAATTTTATCTTTGTCCGAATTTTTAACATAGTCTGTAATATCTGCGCTGTAATTTCCGGCTCCGAACAAAACTGCCTCGCCCAACTTTTCGCCTGTAACCGACTGCTGCAAATCGTTTTCGTTAATTTCGTCCACTTTGTAAATCTCAACTGTGTTTGCCGCATCGTTTGAAACCTTAAAACGCACGTCGACCGTTGTTGAGTTTGCTGTTTGCGCCTTGTCAAATGCAAACACATATTTATCGTCGGTGCCTGTCAGCGTTTTTCCGCTGCCGTCTGCCAAAGCAAGCTTTTCATACTTTGTTTTAAAGCTTGCCTGCTTTGCCGCAGCTATCTCTTTTCCGTTTTCAGCCTTAAGATTTTTCGGAACGTTTACCGTGTAGGTATAACCGCCCTCTAAATTATCTGCTTTAAAATACCATGATGTTTTTCCGAATTCAGACGTCCAGCTGCCTGTTGCTATATCGCCGGTCGAAGTGTTTTTAACCGTTACTTTTTTGATTTCTTCTTCAGAAACCGGGCCTGTAAATTTAATTTCTATTTTTGCATTTGTATCAACGTTTTCAGTGCCGTTAACAGGGTCTATATATTCGCAAACGGCATTGTCATCTTTAAGATAGTAATTTGCATAAATTCTAAACGCGTTATAAACGTCTATTCCGTAGTCGCGGTCCATTCCGTAACCAAACGCATGACCGACTCCCGGGTTTGCAAGCGCCAGACAGGGAATGTCGTTTGCGCGGCACGCAGCAATAACCGACGGATAAAAATTATAATATGATCCGCCCTCTTCCATTGTACCTGTTGTAAACGTCGGCGCATGATCTTTTGTTATTGTCTCTGTCCCGCCGCCGCAGTTTGCATAAACAAACTGCACGTTTGACGGTATCGGAGTGCCGTCCTGATATACAAGATACGGCTGCGGCTCCGGATCGTCAACGATTTTTTCTCCGTTGAAATTATTGTTTTCATCATCAATATAGGGGTCCGTCTGATTTAAATTGTGTATTGCCTCATATCTCGTCTCGCCCTGATGACCTTCAAAATAGCGCTGCTCGGGAAGCTTTTCGTAGTTCGGCTCACCGAGTCTTGTACACAAGCCGCCCTTTGAGTTTCCGTAAACGCCGAATTTGTTCACATCAAAGGAATATGTGTCATGATCAATATCCGAAAGATAGCGGATTTTTCTTATTGCCGCACTGTCAGACTTTATGCCGTTGTAAACGGAAAGCGAATATGTGTAGTTATCGCCCGAAACGCCCGAAGGGTTTCCGTCAAAATATCCGTAGTGATCATTTCTTGCCATAGGTATGTATGCATAATCGTAAACAACGCCTGCATATCCGTCAAACAAAAATCCCGACAGATGCGGTCTTGTTGCATTTGTCCATGAACCGACTCTCGTCTCCGAGCTTGAAGTTAAGCACATTACCGGAACGTCTTTTTCAGGGTGCGTCGGATAAACAATGTCCATTCGAAGGTCTAAATCAACAGGTGTTCCGTCCTGCTTAACGCAATCGTAAATCGATTTTGCCTCAGTTTCGGCAACAGTCGTTGTTGTTCCGTCCTGATATTTTATTTCTTTTGCTCCCTTGCAGTACTGAAAATCGTTGTTCCATACTTCAACAATGTTTTCAAGCGAGCCGACACTGCCGTGTTTATCAATTGACCAGTAAACATCGTTGTACAAAATATTGTATCCGGCAGGCAAAACATAGCTCACCCCGCTGTAAAACGAAGCGCCGTTTAAATATGTGCCCTTGTTTATCTTGACTCTTATCCCCTGCACGCTCCAGTCCAAATCCGGGCTGACCGTTTTAGGATTGTTTTTATAGTCAAGCACACAAACTATAAACCCTTTGTTTGCAACCAAATCGTTTACAATGGTGTAATCATCGTCCGTTCCGATACGTTCGGTGTTTGTGTTAATAACATAGAGCATAACCGGAGTTTTTGAGTTTGTGTTTTCGCCATAGTAGGTATAAATGTCAACCGGTATACCTATATAGCCGTCGTTTGCAAGGCTTTCGGAATACTTTAAATATTCTTCCATGCCGTCAATTCCGCCCGCTGGGGCGGCGGATGCAAAGGTAAGCGCCGGAACGCATGAAATAATCATGCAAAGGCACAGTACCATGCTTAAAATTTTTCTCACTTCTCATCTTCCTCTCTTTTTTTATTTATATTTTAACAGGCGTCCGCCCGTTAGGATTTGGGTTTAGGATTTATTTATCTTTTACGTCAAATCCGCTCTTGTCCTATGGGATTTTAATGTAAATTTTTGCTTAATTTTTCGTCTGTATATTATTTTAACATATTTTTTTGTTTCTGTATAGTGTAATTTTCACCAAAATCAAATTCAAAAAAAAATACAGTCACTTTCTACAAAAATTAAAGTTTTATTTATTTTTTCACACCCGACTTTGTAGGGAAAGGGCCCCGCCTTTCCGCTTGTTTTACAACTAATTTTATCTGAATCAGCAGCAGGACGGGGCCCCTGCCCTACAAGGGTTTGTGTATTACTATTATATCACACATAAAACCGAAATAATATCATATTTTTGTCTAAAAGTATCATATATTTGTCTTTTTGTTTCTTTTTATTAATATAACATATACAAAAATATTTTTCAATGACTTTTTGTTCGCATTTATTTGCATTTTGTTTTGTACTAAAATAACATGCGGTATATTTTTATTTACAATTTGGTATTTTCGTGTTAAAATATTCGTATAAACCTTTCAAAAAGGATGTGATAATATGGATTGTTCTTCATTTTTAACATATGATTTTGCAACTCCGGAGCTGCCTCCCGTAAAAACGGTTCCGAATTTTTATTCGCTGCATTTTATTTCTTCCGGCAAAGGATATTTTCAGGGAAAACAGCTGAAACACGGTCAGGGCTTTTTATCATGCAAGGGAAGCCGCGTTTGCTATTATCCCGACAGTAAAGATGCATGGACATATGCCTGGCTGACCTTTGAAAGCGAGGACACCTTTAACGAAATCGCAAGCCTTATCAACTTTGACTCTGATATGACTTTTAACTTTGATATTTCAAAACCGTATTTTGATATTATCAAAAAAGCTGCTCTGCAAAATATAAACTTAAGCCCCGAGGCTTATAACTATTCCTATTTTTCGCTTTATTACCTTATACTAAAATACCTCTGCTGCGACACAAACAAAAAATCTTCCGCCCCTGTGCTTACAAATATCCAAACCTATGCCGCAAGAGCCAAGCGCGATATAGACACCTCGTATTATATAAAAAACTATTCCATAAAAAACATTGCCGACAAACTCTATATTTCAAGCGGATATCTAAGAAATGCCTTTCAAAAGTGCTATGGCATATCTCCTAAAAAACACCTTATGAATCTGCGTATGCGCCACGCCTGTAGTTTTTTGAAAAACACAAACTACCCGATAAGCGAAATAGCGTCACTGGTCGGTTATTCGGATGCGCTTATGTTTTCGAAAATCTTTAAAACATATTTTAATATGTCGCCAAGCCAATACCGAAAAAATCCAAATGATATTAAACAGCCGCTCTCTAATATATTTTAATACATGAAAGAATTTTTTCATATGGTAAAATTAAAGCATTATATGTTAAAAACGCATTTTTGTTTTTCTCTTTTTATTATATACAATTTGTCAGCTTTTTTCAAGCATGGGAAAAAGATTGATAACTTCTCAACTTTTATCAAAAAAATTTTTTATAAAAAACATGAAAAAAGCGCGCATACTGCCTTTTAGACAATATACGCGCTTTGCGCTTTTATAAAATTATTTTATTTTCCACACCGCAGCCACCGTCCACGCGCCGACCGCATTTGCCAAAACGCACACCAGTATAAACGCTGCAATGTGCATATCAAACATGTTCGCCAGCGAAAAATAAAACATATTCGCAACCGAATGTTCATACCCCGATATAATAAATACCGGCACTGCCGTAAATATTCCTATGTATTTTGCCGCGTCATTTTTTTCATTATAAACATGAACTGCAACAAACATCAAAACTCCGCACATAAACGCTTTTACCGCCGCCGAAAAAAACGGGATTTCCGCCTTTATCTCACACATCGCCTCTGCCTTCAGCGCAATGTCTGAATTAACCTTTGACATTATAACGCCGCACAAAATCACAGCTGCCGAGTTTGCCAGAAGCGTTATTAAAACCTCTTTGTAAAACCCCTGTTTTTTTATAAACACATATCCGACTTTTCCGGTATAAAGTCCAAACGAAAGCGCACATATGCTGAAAAGTCCGAAAGCAAATAAAAACGCTCCGATATATTTATTATCACACGAAAGATAAGCGCTCGCACCGATCGCTATCATAACTCCGCCCATAACCGACTTTAAAAAATTTTTACCCATTATTCTCCCCTGACCGTTATAACCATTTAGTTTTAAGATTTTTTAAGCGGTTATTTTCCAACGTATTTATTGCTGATTTCCGAAAGCACCTTTTCATCATTTGCCGCAGGTCTTTTAACCTCTTTAAACAAACTCCAGTTTTCAATATGCTCAATCGTCCCGCCGGGTTTAACGCTGTAAAGCGGGCTGAGCGTTTCAGCCTCTAAAAAGTGTTCGTTTGTGTATGTTTCAAAACTCATGCCGCCGTCGGGATATTTTGCGCCCATAATATGATCGTATTTTTTTATAAACAAACAATCATGGTTAAACACTAAGACATAGCCGTCCTCGTTGTTTATGCCAAGTTTAAACGCTTCTTTAACATTTTTATCCTGAGTAAGCGTGATAAATCTGTCGCCCCAATAAACTCTTTTGTCCGTCATTTTTGCATAAGGCCACAAAGCTATCGCGCGGTTTGCCAAAAGCCCCGTCTCGCGAGTCGGAACCGGAACCGCCGCCATGCCGCCCGTGTCCGTAACGCTGAGCGCCCACGCGGCAAACTCCGCATCAAAAGCGCCGGTATTTGTGATTTTATGCACAACGCGCACATCTGACGAGTTTTCGTCCATTGTAACCTCTATAGTGTATTTATACATATTTCTTTTCTGCTCGTCGCACAAAAGTCTTATGCCGTTTTCGATTTTTTCATACTTAACAGGCTCGTTGTCCGGATAATAGCTTCTCGGTCTTGCCTCGGGCGATGTCCAGAGTCTGTGTCCTCCGTAAATATACCAAGCGCTGTCCTTTCCGTAATACAAATCAAAATCCTCTCCGTCATTTGATATGCTGCGGCTTTCGTTTTCAAACATCATGTTTTCGCAGCCTTCCAAGCTGTAGTTAATAATTCTCGGACCTATGTCCGTTGTTATATAAACTATTGCACAGCCGTTTGAAATTCGGACGCATTTTCCGAACGTCTTATAACTTACCTCTTTAATCTCAACCATTTTTCTTTCCCTCCGTAATTTTTTTATTTTTAATATCCGACATTTTCTCCGCCAAAGCGCGCTAAAAGCTCGCCAAAATAATAGTCTCCGTAAATCAAGCAAACGTCAATATTTTTGTTTCCGGGCTTGTGTCCTGTTGCATGATAAAGTATGCCGCTTGAGTTTTCATCGTTTCTTGAGCTGTAGTTTTTATAAAGGCTTTCAAAAATATAGTATGCCGCATCTTTGTAAAACGTCTCGCCCGTTGCCTGATATATATTATAAAATCCGCATGCCGCAATCGACGCTGCCGAAGAATCCATCGGTTCTTTTGTATTATTTTGATAAATAAAATCCCAGCGCGGTATCAAATCGTCTTCGCTTCTTAAAATGTATGTGTCGCAAAGCTCCTTTGCGCTGTTTAAAAAGCTTATATCTCCTGTTGCGTCATATGCCTGCGACATTCCGAGAATTATCCATGCAGTGCCGCGCGCCCAGCATGAATCGTCGGCTGCGCCCTGGTGCGTTCTTTCAACTCCGCCTGTTCCCTCGTCATTAAACACAAACGTATGCGAAATTGTTGCGTCTTTTCTCATTATAAACTTCTGCGTAAGACGCGCATGATTAACCGCCGCGTCTTTATATTTTGAATCTCCCGTTATTTCGCTTGCCGCAAACATAACCGGCAGATTACACATAGTGTCTGCTATCATTCTTGTATCATTGTCGCTTTTTTTGCCGTCGGTGCGTTGTTTTAAAGAGCCCCAGGCCTGAATATATCCGCCGTTTTGCTTAACTCTTTTTAAAAGCGCATCCGCCGCCTTAACTGTCATCTGCGCCGCATTTTCATCTTTGTTTTTTAAATACTCCTGATATGATGAAAGATATATCGTAAAGCCGATATCGTGGGTAAACGTCTGATCGTTTTTATTTACGGCGTCTTCAAGCTCTTTTCTTGTGTTTTCCACAGTATCTTTATAAATCTGATTATCCGACCAGTTTTCGCATCTGTAGTTTAATCCGCTGTAAAATCCGCCAACCCAACCCGGCTCGTTTTTCGGTTCATACACTCCGTAAACCGAACCTTCCGGAAAGCTATATCCGCAGTGCTCGTCAATTTTTAATGTTTTTTCAAGCACCGTCTGTTTTGCTTTAGCTATAAGGCTTTCGTCTATCTCAGTCGGCGCACATTCTCTTTTTGTTATAATTGCGGTGTTTTTAACTGCGTTATACATATAGTCCAGCCCAAACGCCGCACACATTTTCTCTATGTCAACATAGCCGCTTGCATCGGGCGATATGCCTTTGTTATTACCAAAATCTATGCCGAGTTTTCCTGTAAACATATCCGCTTTTGCAAAGCTTGTATCCTCTGCAATATAGCTGTCCGCTCCCGAAAAAGTTTCGTTATTATAATAATAGCTGTTTTCCCCTATAGGAATTATAATTCGGTTAACCTCGGGTTTATTTGCCAAAACACTCTCTTTTTCAACCACATACTGTTCTTCTTGAAATTTCTGTTTGTCACATGATGTCAAAGCTATCGCCATGCACAGTGCTAACAATGCACAAACTATTTTTTTCATCTGCCGTGTCCCCCTCCGGATTTTCTGACTATCTTAGCATATTTTATCATATTTTTTTTAATTTGTCTACACATTGAAAAAATTTTTGCCTTTTTAAAATTTTTTAAAAAATTCTTGGTAAACGTTTAAGCGTATACTATGGTAGTAAATATTAACCGAGAAAACTCGATTTCAAGTAGTCAGAGCAGCGCCCCCGAAAGGAGCTCTTATGAAGATTTTATTTAAGATTTTATTTTTAGTCTTGATTCTTTTCATTGTTTGAAATATAACGCAATGTAAAAAAGCCGCTCCAAAATAGGAACGGCTTTTTTACAACTCTAAATTGTATACAGAGAGCGTATCCTATGCCCGCAGGTTCCGCTCTTGACTACATTATAACATTAAAAGAGGGTGATATCAATAAGAAATTATAAAAAAGTCCGCATGGGTATAAATATCAAAAAAAAACAGATTGCGACGAGAGAACAGGCGAAATATTAGGCGGCGGAAACTATTATATATTTGTGAGCTAATCTTCTATAAAACTGTCAAGCATTTTGGTAACCTCTTCAAGCATGGTCTTTTCTTCCTTTAGGCAAACGCCGTTATTTTCTGACCATTTTATTACATTTCGCAAGCGTTATCAAGTGCCGAATTGTAACAATTCAAAGTCCGAACAAAGTTTTAAGTTCCGACATTTTCTCTTTCGTCGGAACGGAAAATTTCTCGCACTTTCTGCCAAGTTCCCGATACTTATGCTCACCCATGGCGTGGTACGGCAAAAGCTCGATTTTGCCGGGTGAAAAGCGAGATAAAAAGTCACGTATGCGCTTCATTTCGCCATCGTCGTTGACCGAGGGGATAACCGGTATGCGAACCCACACGTGAGCGTGAGCCTCAAAGAGCTTTGCAAGGTTACCGAGTATAAGTTCATTCGGCACACCGGTAAATTTACGGTGCTTTTCACTGTCGTACATTTTCACGTCGTACAGGAAGAGATCGGTGTACGGAAGCACTCTTTCGAATTTCTCCCACAGGACGTCGCCTGCCGTATCAACAGCGGTATGTATACCGTTTTCACGGCATTTCTTAAGTATCTCCTCAAGAAACTCCGCCTGAAGCATACACTCTCCGCCGGAAAAGGTTACACCGCCGCCCGAATTTTCGTAGAAACTCATATCCTTTGCGACCTCATCATAAACCTCGTCTGCCGTATACTCTCTTCCGCAGATTCGTTTTGCGTCGGAGAAGCACGCAAAATCCGCATCATCGGCGGTAATTTTCCGGCAACGTCCGCAGCCGGTACACTTTGACTCATCGAAAAGCATTTCGTGCGCCGCACTTTGACTCTCCGGGTTGTGACACCACACACACCGAAGATTGCACCCCTTTAGGAAAACCGTTGTCCGTATACCGGGACCGTCTTGAATTGAAAAACGCTGTATATTAAATATCGTCCCGGTCTTGCCTTTAAACGGTGTCATAATTCTATCTCCGTTCTTGCTATAATATTATCCTGTAATCCCTTGGACAGATTGTTAAAATAGTCGCTGTATCCTCCAACACGCACGATGAGATTACCATATTTTTCGGGATGTTTCTGTGCCTCTCTGAGTTCTTGACCCGACACAACCGAAACAGACAGCTGTTGACCGCCATTTTGAAAATATGTCCTCACCAGCTTCACAAACGCATTCTCACCGGCATCGGTGGCAAACAGCGTTTTTGTAAACTTAAGGTTCAACACATGACCGCTTTTTGCAAGTTTTTGCGGCTGACGCGCCACCGAGTTGAGAAGTGCCGTAGGACCATTTTTATCGTTACCCGGCACAGCACCTGCACTGTCCGCAAACAAATCAGAGTTTCTTCTCTTGCCATTCGGGAGAGCCCCAACACTGCCGCCGTAAATTGCCGCACGGTTAAATGTACTGCACCCTCCCCCGTATATACCTCCTCGAAAGGTACGCTTAGTGCCGAGGTATGAGTAGAAATGTCCGACAACCATTGCACAAAGCTCATCAACCTCCGGGACATCGTTTCCAAACTTTGAAAACGACTTAAAATCGAAGAGCATTTCGTCGTATCCCTCGAAATCGCAATCGAGAGCCGCAACGACCTCAGAAAGAGTGTACTTTTTACGCTTGTACACATACTCTCGAAGCGCCGCAAGAGAGTCCGCCGTGTCGGCTATACCCTCGGCGAGAATCTGCCCGTGACCGTAAATCGGACCGCCGTTTTTATAGTCGAGCCCCTTTTCCACGCATCCGCAGATCAGATTGGAGCGAAGCGGATTTGGTGCATATTCGGCATAAAATTTCTGGGCATAATTCGACATTTCGACAACAATGTCAGTCATGTACTCAACCTCACGCTTATATGCCGCAAAGAGATCACCGAAAGTTTTAAAGTCCGTCGTATCTCCAACGTCAATTCCGAATTTTTCGTTTGAAAGCACACATTTTCCGTTGTGAAGGACAAATTCAAGGCACTTTGCAAGGCTAAGTTCACCGTCCTCAAGTCCCATGTGCGACTTTCCAAATATATCTATCTGATTGCACCCATTCATGCAATAGTTATGTGCATCAACAGGTGTTATGCCGAGATCCTCGAGTGCCGGGCATACACATTCATCGTTGTAGAGCGCCGGCATACCTATTCCTGTAGCTATAGTTTTCGCCGCCTCGGCAAGGAGTTTGTCCGGTGTTGCTGAACTTATACGCATTGTAATATTTGGCGTGTTGTACTTATATTTTCTCGCAATACGGAGAACGTCCTCCGTTATGACGTTAGAAAAATAACTGCCGTTCTCATCGCTTCCGCCTATGCAGAGATTCCATGCGCGTATACTCTTGAAAAGTTGCCACAGACCCTCCATATACTCCGTTCTTTCCTTCTCGGTACAAAGTGTGCAGTAATCGTCCATTGTGTAGTCGAACCGACCGGGCGAATCCACACCGTCAAATATGAAAGCAAGCCAGAACATAAGACACGCTTCGCGGAAATTGCGCGGTTCGTTCTTCGGGACATTCTCAAACGCCTCTGCAATCTCTTTTTTACCCAAAGAATACGCCAATTTGCGAGCACGCTCACCGAGTATATCGAGTGCATCGAGAGACATTGAGAGAGCGTCATAGAAAGTTTGCCTGCCGGGGTTTACTTTTCTTCCAAGATCCACCCTTGTGCGAAGTCCGGCAGTACCCATGTGCAGAAGCATATGGTAGTCCGGATTTCCGTGACCTATCCACGTTCCGCCCCAACAAACACATACTTTTTTGCCGTTTTCGCAGGGAAGGTCACCCTTAAGTTTGCGCCAAACATCAGGTATTACGGCTTCGAGTGCGGTACTCGTGTTGAGAGGAAGCATGTAATCCATGACACTGCGTATTTCGTCCGCAATCTCGGGATTTTCCGCCATGCTTTTTTCAAATCTGTCCTTACTTACCGATATACCCGTATTGCAGGCGTAAACCGCACCGAACGAGGGATTTCTCCGGTCTTTTATAGTTACATACAGACCGTTTCCGTCAATTTCAAGCGGAATGAAACGGGCATATTCTCGGAGTCCGTTTGCGATGCGGTATTCAATGTCATCGCAATCGGAGTTCATATAACCGTATGCAAACGGTTCAATCTCACGAAGTGTTTTCATGCTTATCAGATCTCCTTTGCAGAACTATCGCCCATATCAAAGAGGCTGGACATCCTGTGATATTCCCCAAACCGTAATTTCCTCAATTACGACCTCCTTTGGCTGAGAAGCGCAATACCACACGGCGTTTGCAATATCTTCCGCACGGAGAGACTCGACTACCTCGCCGATCCCCGAACCTCTCTGAAATCCGGTACTTGCCTGTCCCGGCATGATACAGGAAACCCTTATTCCGTACGGTCTCAGCTCGGCATAAAGTCCCTTTGAAAAGCTGAGAAGCCCCGCCTTTGCACATCCGTAAACCGTCCACGACGCCCACTGATGGCGAGCGCAAATCGAGGAAATATTGATTATCACACCATCTTTTCGGTCCATCATTACCGGTGCAAAAACCTTTGAACCGTAAATAGAGCTTGTGAGATTGAGTGCTATTATCGCATCGATATTTTTCTTTGTCTGATCGACCGTTTTGACAATACTGATTCCTGCTCCGGCATTATTAACGAGAACGTCGAGGTGTCCGTAATCTCTCACGACCTCTTCTTTCAACTTTACCCAGCCGTCAAAATCGGTGACATCAAGGGTATAGCCCTTATCAAATCCAAATTCTTTAATGCACTTTTCGACCTTTTCGGGGTTTCTTGATGCAATGAGTGTAATATATCCATTTCTCTTGAATACCTTTGCGGTTTCAAGCCCATATCCGCTGGTTGCTCCTGTAATAAGTACTGTTTTCATTATAATTCCTCCTGTTTACTTCTTACTTTGAAAAATATTTTTCGGTGGGGTAACTTATCTCGTAACTGTTTGAGTTTACTATATCCGTGAATCTTACGATTGCACCGTTACCATAACAGCCGTAAACATAGATCGAATCGTCCGTGTCACAGCTTATTCCCTGAATATACCCTGTGATGCCAAGCTTTTCGAAGCCCTCTCTTGCACACGGCGTATTAACAACCTCATCGGTTACGGTGTCGATGACCGATATGGAATCGTCGCCGTCGTTAGAGGCTATAACGTACCTCTCGTCGCATGTCATGGTAAGTCCGCAGCTTCCGACTCCCGTCGGGATAAGCTTCAGAATCTCACGCTTTTCTATATCAATTACGGCAACATAGGCACGGTTTTCCTTTCCCCTGTGGCAAGCTGTATACGCCCTTTTCTTGTCGTGTGAAAGAACGAGATCGTCGCTTCCGGAAAGTCTTTCGTCATAATCAATGAATATCGACGGTTCAAAGTTATTTGCAGCATCAAGCAGATACAACTTTGCGGAGCGCCATCCGGCGCAGAGATAAAATCTGTCTTTATCTATAAAATTACCCTTACCGCCGATTTCGGAACGGAATTTTCTCTCTGGCAACACCTGAGTTCTAAAAGCAACACGGATTTTTTCCATGTCATTTATGTTTTCTATTACCTGCACTCCGCCCTCGAGGTCGTGTACAATCAGCGTGTTTCCGTCGGGAAGAACATTTGTGGCGTAAATTTTTCCGGTATCGACTATTTTTTCAACCTCAAGGCTCTCTATTCCTATGCAATAAAGACCCTCGAAGCAGGCAATATAAAGATATCTTCCGTCGCCGGAAACCGCATGGCAATCGGGATTTGTGCCGACCTTTATCTCTTTTACAAAGTCAAGTGTCTTTTTGTCATAGACGCAGATGCTTCCATCACCGTGTGTAAATTCATACGGTTCCGGAGAGCCGTACATTCTGTTTGGTCTGAGTGGTTCATAGTGCATTGTTTTTCCTCCCTTATTATATATCATATCCGAGTCCGTACGAAATTTCCTCGGCAGCTTTTTTTACAAGCGGTACAACATTTTCTTCAAGTTCTTTCGAGAAGCGGTAGACCGGAAACATAACGTCGATGCCGGCAACGCATTTTCCCTCCCCGTCAAACACCGGTGCGCCTATGCAACGAAGTCCGTTCATATATTCCTCGCGATCATAAGCAATTCCGTTTTTACGGATATCGGCAAGCTCATCTCGGAGCTTAACCGGATCGGAAATTGTATTCTGTGTGAGTGAGTCGAGAGGTGCGCTGAGAAATTTTTCTAGTTCATCCTCTTCCGCAAACGCAAGAATCGCCTTTCCCGCCGCTGAGCAGTGCGGCAGAATCAACGAACAGGTTTCTGCATGGATACGTATGGGGTTTGTCGTTTCTGACTGAAGCTGAATCACTGCGCGGTCGTCGTGTATTATAATGAGCTGAGAAGTTTCTCCGGTTTTGAGGGTAAGGCAGTCGAGAACAGGTTTTGCAACATTGTTCAGCGTCATATGACGTTCCGCCGCTTTCCCGATAAAGTAGAATTTACTGCCGAGAACATAGTGACCGCTTTTCAAATCGTTTACCAGATATCCGTTATCGCGCAGAACGGAACAGATCCTGTACACCGAGTTAACGGGACTTTCCGTGAGCCTTGCTATTTCATTTATCGAATATCCGATATCTTCTTTTGCGAGAAGCTCAATGATCGCAAGCATCTTTTCGACTGCCGGAGCCGAGTATTTGTTTTCCATCTTTTCCTCCAAGTAAATTATTCTGTATATAGTATAGCATACCATATACAGAATGTCAAGAACAAAACGAATTTTTTAAAAAATTTTTTTGCTGAAAAAAATTTGTCTTTTTAAACCGCATCGTTTTCGCCTCTCTGATGTCTATGCAAAAAAACAACCGCGCATATCAAAAAAAGATATGCGCGGTTGTTTTTTATTTGCAGCTTTCTATAATTTTTATAAACTCTTCTTTTGTAAGCCCATCAAAACAGCTTATGCTGTAAGCGCTTTCGCCGTCGGTATACGTTGCCTTAAAAAACAAATCCGAGTTTCCCGAAAGCAAAACCTTTTCATCTTTTATAAGAACTTCCTCCTCGTTTTCATAAACATTGTAGTCTCCGCTTATATCTTCTGTTTCTTTCATGGTTCTGTATGTAATCTTTTTATCGTCTTTTTCATACACTATCTGAAGCATTTTTCCGCTCATTACCGAAATATCTGCAACCTCATAACCCTCAAGGCTTTCAGTTAAAGCCTTTGCATCAAAATCAACTGCCTTTTTTGCTTCGTTGTTCCAGTCAACATCATATCCCATTTTTTCTGCAACTGCGCGGAGCGGAACCAGTGTGTTTTCATTTTCGGTATACATATAATGCGAAAGCTTTGTTTTGCTAAGGTCAACCTTTTCGCCGTCTACCGTGATTTGCGGCGTGCCTAAAATTTCTTCTGCCTCAGACGGCGCCGGCGAAATAACCATTATGTCCTCGGGTGCGGGCGCTATAACTATAATCTCTGCGTCCTTTACCTGTTCTTCATTATCCTTTGCAGCTGCCATTGTCACGCAGGACGCTGCCGTTATTGTTAAAGCTGTAACCAAACATATAATTTTTTTCATAGTAATCAATCTCCTTTAATCATTTATTTTTTCTTTATTTATTTTTTCTCTTTTTGAGGTCCTCACCTATAAAACAAATGACAAAGGAAAAATGTTGCACTTTTTTAAATTTTTTAAAAAAAAAGAACCCGCCTTTTTTTCGGCGGGCTTTTCTTTTTAATTTATTATTCCTCTGTTGCTTCAGTTGTTGTTTCTTCTGCTGTTTCTTCTGTTGCGCTTTCCTCGGCTGCTTCTTCCTTGGCTTCTTCTTTAACTTCAGGCTCAAGCAAAGCTTTTATACTTAAGCTGATTCTCTTTGTGTCCCAATTGATTTCAGTGATCTTTGCTTCAATTTCCTGACCGATTTCAAGCTCATCTGCCGGTTCTTTAATTCTCTTGTTTGCAATCTGAGATATATGAATAAGACCGTCAACGCCGGGAATAAGCTCAACAAATGCACCGAACGGCATAAAACGTACAACCTTACATTTTACAACGTCATCAACATTAAACTTGCTCTGAGCAATTACCCAGGGGTTGTCCTCTGCTTTTTTAAAGCCGAGAGAAATTTTCTTTGTTTCTTCGTTTATATCTTTAATGTAAACTTCGATTGTGTCGCCCTCGTTAACAACCTCTGTGGGAGTTTTTATTCTCTTCCAGCTAAGCTCGCTGATGTGCAAAAGTCCTTCAACTCCGCCGAGATCAACAAACACGCCGAACGGCATAACCGATTTAACAACACCTGTATACTTCTTTCCGATTTCGCAGTCTGCCCAGAATTTTTCTGCCAAAGCTTTTTTCTGCTCAACAAGCACGTCGCGTATAGAACCCAAAACGCGGTGTCTTCTCTGGTTTATTTCTGTTATATAAAGCTGTACTGTCTGATTTAAAAATACCGACAAATCTTCTGTGTATCTGTCTGAAACCTTTCTTGCCGGAACAAACACTCTGCTTCCTTCAACCAACACAATGATACCGCCGTTTACAACGGAAATCACTTTACCTGTAAGAATCTGCTTATTCTCCAAAGCTTCCTCAATCTTTTTCCAGCCTGCAATAGAATCAAGCTTCTTTTTGGAAAGAACAGTTTTTCCCTCGCCGTCGTTTACGCCTACAACGAATACAGAAATAACATCGCCTACTTTAACAATATCGCTCGGATTAACATCCGGATCGTCTGAAAGTTCGCTTGCCGCAATTATACCGTCTGATTTAAAACCAAGGTCAACTATAACTTCGGTAGGTGTTACATCTACAACTGTACCTTCAACCACATCTCCTGTATTTAAAGTTTTAAGCGTTTGCTCCATCGCTTCCTCAAAGCTTAATTCTGCTCCGTTTTTAATTTCTTCCATCGCTTTCGCTACCTCCTCGATAATACCGGACGGCGTTGACGCCCCTGCGGTAATACCTATTTTTTTGTTTTTATAATTTATATCCTGAGGAATATCCTCAAAATTTTCAATATGAAATGTGTTTATGCAGTTTTTTTTGCATATCTCATAAAGCTTAACGGTGTTTGAGCTGTGACGTCCGCCTATAACAAACATCACATCGCATTTTTTTGAAATTTCGTCCGCCTCACTCTGGCGAACAGCCGTCGCCTTGCATATAGTATCATAAATCACTGCATCATTGCAAGTATTTTTTATAAATTTACAGATATTTTCAAAATTTTCTCTGTCTGCCGTTGTCTGCGACACAACAAAAATCTCTTTGCCCGCGCACTTTTCTAAAGCATCTTTTGTCTCTTTTATAGTGTTTACAACAAAAAAACTTTTCCCTGCGCACCTTCCCGCAATGCCTATAACCTCCGGGTGGTTTTTATCCCCAACTATCAGCGCGCTTTTTCCTGTTTCGGTCTGCGTTTTAACAATATCGTGTATTTTCTTTACATAAGGGCATGTTAAATCAAAAACCTCATCGGAAAACTTTTCACACTCTTTTTGTATTCTACCGGACACGCCGTGCGCCCGTATAACAATGCTCCGCCCTTTTTCACATTCATCGGGCTTTTGGATTTGTATGGCGCCTTTTTTATAAATGTCCTCATTCACGCTGCGGTTATGAATAAGTTCTCCCAAAACCGCCAGCTTCTTTCCCTGTGCTATAAGATTATAAACGCCGTCCACAGCTCTTTTAACTCCGAAACAAAAGCCTGCGCTTTTAACAATAGTTATATCTTTCATAGCCGTTCTCCGTTTATTTTAAAAAAGCAAAACTGCGCAATTCGATTTTTTGCACCGTCAAATTTTATTTTACAACATTTTTTACTTTTTTGCAAGACTTTTTTTTTCATCTGCACCGATTTTACGAATTTCGTTTAAAATTTCTTTGCTTATTTCGTGCATTTGTTCATTATTAAGCTTCATATCATAATATTTATCAAGGTAAATCGGTTTTCCGAAAATAACCTCAACAGTTTTAAATATTTTATATTCGCCCACTATTGCCGCCGGCAAAACCGGAACATGCATTCTGTGTGCAAGCATTGTCATGCCGTTTTTTGCATCGTCGTCCGTTTGATTTTGTTCTTTTATTCTTTTTCCTTCCGGAAATATCAAAAGAGGTTTGTTGTCTTTAAGCACGCGCAGCGCCGTTTTAATCGCGCGCACATCGTTTGCGCCCCTGTCAATCGGAAATGCGTTCACGCTTCTTAAAATCGCCGCTAAAATCTTGTTTTTAAAAAGCTCTTTTTTTGCCATAAAATTAAGTTCGTCCGGACAGGCAAACCCCAAAACCACCGGGTCCCAATTGCTTGTATGTCCCGATGCAAGCACATATCCGCTGCCATGCGGTATGTTTTCTTTGCCATACACCCTCACTCTCAAAAACGGAAACAGCAAAATTTTTACCAAACCAAACAAAAATCTGTACATACTATATTTCCCCCTTTCCGCCTTCAAGCTCATTTTTTATAAAGTTATACACATATTCAACCGACTCTTCCAGATTCATATTTGTAGTGTCGATAATTTTTGCTTTATCCGCCACTTTGAGCGGACTTTCTTTTCTTTCCGAATCGTTTTTATCTCTGTATTTTATATCGCAAAGCACCTTTTCAAAATCCGCCGCCTCACCTTTTTGGCAAAGCTCGTCGTATCTTCTTTTTGCGCGGCTTTCGGCGCTTGCTGTCAAAAATATCTTAACATCTGCCTTAGGCAAAACAACCGAACCTATATCTCTGCCGTCCATTATAACGTTTTCGCTTTCTGCCATTTTCCTTTGAATACAAACAAGCCTTTGACGCACGCTTTTAACTGTTGCCACATCCGACGCCGCAATGCTCGCCTGCGGCGTGCGTATTTGTTTTGTAACATCTTTGCCGTTTAAAAACATTTTTTGTCCGTCAGAGTCTGTTTTTATATTTATGTCTATTTTATCTAAAGCTTTTTTTAGCAAACCGTCTGCATTATGCGTGTCGATGCCATTTTCTATGGCATAAAGCCCAACGGTGCGATACATCGCCCCGGTATCTATATACACATATCCCATGCGCACGGCAACCGCTTTTGCCACGCTGCTCTTGCCTGCGCCCGCCGGCCCGTCGATTGCTATGCTGACCGCTTTTTTACACTCCATCTGATTTTACCTCTTTATTTATATTTATTTATGCCACACGGTGTCCCAAACCGATTGCAACCTCATTTAAATTCAAAAGCCCCACAGTGAAAAATATCGCCACGCTTATATGGTCTTCAAATCGTGCAATCCCGATCTTGCCGCCAACCGACAGCCCCGCTGCCTTACCGGCTATCTGCGAAAGCGCTTCGTGCGCCGCTCCGGCAACCGCGCCTTCCTCCGCGTGCGTTTCGCCTATAACGCCCTCGCGTTTCGCACTTACAACCGCTCTTTCAATCATTTTCATTATCGAATTTGAAAAATCGCCGCCGTAGTCCACCGCCGCACTCTTTATGCTCTTTTCTTTATACATTTCCTTAAGCTTTCGCTCCTCGCTTCGATCCGTTGTCATTGCCATGCAAATCGCCGCCGAAGCAATGTCTTTGCTGCCATACCCCATATACATTCCTCCCGATTTAAAATAGTTTATGCGTTATCCCCGGCAAGATGTCCGGTTGAAAACGCAATCTGTAAATTAAAACCGCCGGTGTATGCGTCAACATCTATCACTTCACCGGCAAAATACAAACCGCCAACTAATTTAGACTCCATCGTTGAGCTGTTTATCTGCAAAACGTCAACTCCTCCGCTCGTCACAATCGCCTCTTCAATCGGGCGAAATCCCCTGATGTCAATTTTTAAATTTTTTATTGCATAACAAAGCCTTTTTCTTTCTTCTCTTGAAATTTGGTTAACAAATTTTCTTTCGTCAATTCCCGAATTTTCTATAATAACGCAAATAAGCTTTTTGGGCAGAAGCTCGTCAAGCGAGTTTACAAACTGCTTTCTGCTGAATTTTTCAAAATCCCTTAATATGCGCGCATCTAACTGTTTTTCATCAAGCGCCGGTTTTAAATCGATAAACAGCCGGTATTTTTTGTTTTCAATATCTTTAAGATGCGAACTTGCCGACAAAATCATCGGCCCGCTAACTCCGAAATGCGTAAAAAGCATCTCTCCGAAATCCTCATAAACCGTTTTATCGTTTTCGTCTTTTACGCATATGGCGGTGTTTTTTAAAGACAGCCCCATAAGCTTTTGACACACGCCGCGCTCCGCCTCAAGCGGCACCAGCGCAGGCTTTGGCTTTATTATATTGTGTCCCGCCTCGCGGGCAAACTTATATCCGTCTCCCGTTGAACCCGTCAAGGGGTAAGACATCCCCCCCGTTGCCACAACAACGCTGTCACAATAAAGCTTTTCGCCCGTTTTATATGTCAGTCCCTTTATTTTTTTGTTTTCGATTATAAGATGCGAAACTTCTTTTTTTAAAAGTCTCACATTTGATTTTAAAGCATAATTTTTAAGCGCGGCAACAATGTCTTTTGCATTGTCCGTAACCGGAAACACGCGCTCGCCTCTTTCAACCTTTGTCTCAATTCCATTTTCTCTTAAAAGCTGTCTTAAATCATCATTTGTAAAGCTGTATAATGCGCTGTAGAGAAAATTTGCATTTACCGGAATGTGATTATTTATCATATCTTCTATATCGCAGGCATTAGTAACATTGCATCTGCCTTTTCCGGTTATGCGTATTTTTTTGCCGAGCATAGGATTTTTTTCAATCAGCACCACGTTTTTGCCTCTTTGCGCAAGCCTTCCCGCTGCCATAAGCCCTGCCGCTCCCGCGCCGATTACTGCAACCTTTTCCAAAATTTTATCATCCTTCCCTGCCCGATTTTTCATAAACGTTATATTCGTCCCAGATGTTTTCAAGCTTTTTAAACGCACTCATCGCCTCTGTTTCCCTGCTCATGCAAATCGACACAAGCAGCGCGTTTATCACGCTAAGCGGCGCCACCAGACTGTCAACAACCGAAATCATATCGCTTCTCGCCGTGAGGCAAAAATCCGCCGCCTCTGCCACGGGTGCGCTTTTGCTGTCCGTTATGCAAACAACTGTCGCCTCTCTGTCTTTGGCATATTTTATCGCGTTGAGCGTGCGCTTTGAGTATCTCGGAAAGCTTATTCCGATTAAAACATCGCCTTTTTCAATACGAAATATCTGTTCAAAAAGTTCGCTCGCCGTTGCAGACTGAACAAGGCGCACATTGCTGCGTATAAGATTTAAATAAAAACTGAAAAACCCCGCAAGCGCCGCCGAACTTCTCACACCCACAATATACACGTTTTTTGCAGAAACAACCGCCTCTGTTATACTTTTAAACACATCTTTGTCAATTTCGTCTATCGTAAGCTTTATGTTTTCCATGTCCGATTCAAGCACTGATGCGGCTATGTCATCTTTTTTTATTCTGTCGGCAGTCGCTTTAAGGCGCTGAGCCGCCGTAAGACGGTTTTTTATCATCTCCCGCACTGCCTTTTGCATTGCGGGATATCCGTCATAGCCAAGCTCGCTTGCAAATCTCACAACTGTCGATTCGCTCACTCCAACGGTTTTCCCAAGCTTTGCCGCCGTGATATATGCCGCCTTGTCATACTGCGTCAAAATAAAATCAGCAATCTTTTTTTGTCCTTTGCTGAAATCCGCCATTTTATCTTTAAGTGTTTTAAACAGCCTGTCATCTTTCATGTAAATTTCTTCCTTTAAATCAGCCTTTTTTCTTAAATAAAAACTTGCCTATCTAATATAATAATACAAAATTGTACAATTTGCAAGCATTTCTTTTTACAATAATGACTATTTTAATATTATCGCTAAATATTATGTGAAAATACGTTTTAATTTTTGTTTTAATTTTGTTGCAATTTTAAATTTAATATGTTATACTGTTTTTGATAAACTATTACAAATTTTTTATACGGGACAGTGAAATGCATGAACAGAAAAATATACCTTTCATCTCCATGTATGGGCACAAAGGAACAATCCTACATAAAAGAAGCATTTGACACCAACTGGATTGCACCGCTCGGCAAAAATGTCAACGATTTTGAGACTGCAATAAAAACTTATGCGGGTACAAAAGCTGCCGTGGCAACAAATTCCGGTACAGCCGCAATTCATATGGCACTCCGTGCAGCAAATGTCGGCAAGGGTGATATTGTTTTTTGCCAGTCAATGACTTTTTCGGCAAGCGCAAACCCTATCGTGTATCAAAATGCCACTCCCGTATTCATAGACAGCGAAGACGAAACCTGGAACTTAAGTCTGCAAGCCTTGGAACGCGCATTTAAAAAGTATCCGAATGCAAAAGCCGTAATCGTTGTCCATCTTTACGGAACCCCTGCAAAAATGGACGAAATTATTTCAATATGTAAAAAACACAATGCCGCTTTGATTGAAGATGCGGCTGAAGGTCTCGGCGGTGAATATAAAGGAAAAAAGCTCGGATCTTTTGGTGATTTCGGAATTTTTTCGTTTAACGGCAACAAAATAATTACCTCCTCCGGCGGCGGTATGCTTGTGTCCGACAATACAGAAAAGCTAAAACTTGTTTTAAAATGGATCACGCAAAGCCGCGAACCTTTTCCCTGGTATCAGCATGAAGAACTCGGTTTTAACTACAGACTGAGTAACATATGCGCCGGTATAGGTTTGGGGCAAATGTCAGTTTTGGAAGACCACGTTAATCAAAAAACAAATATATACAATAAATATAAAAATGCTTTTAAAGATTTGCCTGTTACTATGCATCCTTCTTTAAAAGATACAAAACCAAACCATTGGTTAAGCGCATTAACCATCAACAAAGACTGCAATCTGTCTCCGTTTGCCGTTATGGATAAGTTAAAAGAATATAATGTTGAAACAAGACCTATCTGGAAACCTATGCATATGCAGCCGTACTACAAAGACTGTGACTTTTTTGCTCACGGCGAAGACGGTTTTTGTGTAAGCGAAGATATATTCTCGCACGGTCTTTGCCTGCCGAGCGATTTTTATCCCAACATGACAAACGACGAACTTGAAGAAATAATAAACATAATCAAGGAGCTGTTTTAGTTGTATAAAAAATACATAAAACGTATACTCGATATCATTTGTGCGCTTGCCGCAATCTTGGTTTTCTGGTGGCTTTATATCATTGTTGCGGTTTTGGTAAAAATAAAGCTTGGTTCACCGGTCATTTTTAAGCAAAAGCGTCCCGGGAAAAATGAAAAAATATTTACGCTTTATAAATTCCGCACTATGACAGACAAAAAAGACGAAAACGGCAATCTTCTTTCCGATGAGCTTCGTCTCACTCATTTCGGCAGACTGCTCCGGAAAACAAGCCTTGACGAACTTCCCGAAGCTTTTAATATTTTAAAAGGCGATATGAGCGTTGTCGGCCCGAGACCGTTGCTTGTGGAATATCTTCCTTACTATACCGAAAGTGAGCGTCATCGTCATGATGTCCGTCCCGGTCTTTCCGGACTTGCCCAAATAAACGGAAGAAATGTCACCGCTTGGGACGAAAGATTATCCCAAGACGTATACTATGTAAATCACTGCAGCTTTATTTTCGATTGTAAAATCATTTTCAATACAGTCTTAAAAGTTATAAAACGTTCCGATATTTTAGTCGGTAATGATTATCGTCCCGGTCACGGCCGGCTTGACGTTGTCCGAAAATCAATTACGCAAAATGAAGGAGTCATTCACAAATGACGGATTTTAATGTTAAGCTTAGAAAATTTTTAAAAAGCGATATACCAAACAAAGTTTCCTGGATAAATAATCCTGAAAACAATCGCTATCTTCATTATGACTTGCCTCTAAGTATCAAAAAAAGCAATCTATGGTTTGAAAAAAATCAAAATAACCCAAGCCGTTATGATGCGGTCATTGAATACAAAAACATTCCTGTCGGTATTATAGGTATTTTATCCATAAAAAACGGCAAAGGCGAGTATTACATAACAATCGGCGAACAAACAGCAAAAGGCAAAGGAATTGCAAGGCAGGCAACATATCAATTGATTAATTATGCCTTTGAAACGCTTTGTTTAAATGAAATATATCTGTATACCGAAGTTGATAATATAGCTGCGCAAAAACTTTTTGAAAAATGCGGTTTCAAAAAAAAATTCATTGAAAAACAATCTGCTTTAAACCGCGGCAAAGCAGTTGACCGCTACTTTTATTCAATCACAAAAAATGAATTTTCAGAAAAGTGAGGTTTCATATGAATCCTACACCTATTACAAGAATTACTACTTTCAATAACAATCAAATATATATTAAAAGAGAAGACCTCATCCCCTATTCATTCGGAGGAAACAAAGCAAGAAAAGCCTTCAATTTTTTTAAAGAGATTGACAAAGGCAACTTCAGCTACGTTGTAACATACGGTTCTTCTTCTTCCAATCATTGCAGAGTTGTTGCAAACATGGCGGCAATGCGTAAATTAAAATGTATTATAATAAGCCCGTCTGAATCTTCAAAACCTACATATAACAGCAAGATGATGGATTTGTTTGGTGCAAAAACAGTCACCGTTCCTGTAAACGAAGTTCACGAAGCCATTGAAAACACTCTGAATTCTTTAAAGGAAAACGGCGAAAATCCTTACTTTATACCCGGCGGTGGGCATGGAAATCTCGGCACAATGGCATATATTGATTGCTATAAAGAAATATACAACTTTGAAAACGAAACCGAAACAAATTTTGATTATATATTTTTTGCTTCCGGTACAGGAACAACCCAAGCAGGTTTAGTTGTCGGGAAATTACTTTTCGCCGGCAGCGAAAACATCATCGGTATAAGCATAGCAAGGAAAAATCCGCGCGGCAAACAAATTGTTTCAGACAGCATAAACGAATACATAAAAAGCTATAATTTAAACATATCGGATAACAAAGTGTCAGATTCTTTAATATTTGATGACAGCTTCACACAAAATGGCTATGCCAAATCCAATGATGATATAAAAAACACAATTGCTAATATGCTTATAAATCACGGCATACCTCTCGATTCAACATACACAGCAAAAGCATATTTAGGTATGGAACGCTATATTTTAAACCACGGCTTAACAAACAAAAACATACTTTTTATTCATACCGGCGGTACACCGCTGTTCTTTGACGACTTAAGCAATTATTAAAGGTTTTACCGGAGGCAAACGTAAAATGAAAACAAATATCTTGATTTTAAGTGCGGGAACGCGCAATAAAATTGTACAGTATTTTAAAAAGGCTTTAACTGATAAAAACGGTAGCCGAACCGGCAGCGTAATTGCAACAGATATGAGCGATATTGCTCCTGCGGTATATGAAGCCGATAAGTTT
This sequence comes from uncultured Clostridia bacterium, assembly GCA_934457145.1. GTDB lineage: Bacteria > Bacillota > Clostridia > UBA1381 > UMGS1253 > CAKSHP01. The sequence continues at coordinate 27,300 of CAKSHP010000018.1, forward strand.
TACAAAGTGTCCCGTATGACTGAACCCGGTTATATAAACGAAATTTTAAAAATATGCAAAACAGAAAAAATCAAAGGCGTATTAAGCCTTATAGATCCGGAACTCTCACTTTTAGCCGCTCATAAAAAAGATTTTGAAGACATAGGCACGACCGTAATAGGTTCTGACTACAGCCTTTGTGAAATGAGCCTTGATAAATATCAAATGTATAAATGGCTATCCGAGCATAAATATAGCTGTGCAAAATCATTTATTGATTTTAATGAATTTTTAAATTCAAATATCGGCTACCCGGTGTTTGTGAAGCCTTCTTGCGGAAGCGCAAGTATTGCAATATCCAAAGCTAAAGATGAACAAACTGCTCACTTTCTATTTAACAGCCAACCCGGCATGATGATTCAGCAATTCCTTGACGGTCAGGAAATAGGCGCAGATGTATATATAGACATGATTTCCAAAAAAGTTGTTTCAATATTTACGAAAAAGAAAATTGTTATGCGTGCCGGAGAAACCGATAAAGCAGTATCTTTTAAAGACCAAAAACTTTTCGACTTGATTGAAAAATTTGTATTGCAAGCAGGTTACGTCGGACAAATCGATATTGACATATTTGATATAAACGGAAACTACTGCATATCCGAGGTAAATCCCCGTTTCGGCGGCGGGTATCCGCATGCATACGAATGCGGCACAGATCATATGAAACTGATAATAAATAACTTAAACGGCATAGAAAACAAACCGAATATCGGTTCCTATGATGACGGGTTATATATGATGAAATACAATGAAATTATGATAAAAAGATAAAGGAACGTCTTTTCATGAATATACTTTTTTTAACAATAGGTAGATTTGAAAACATAAACCAACATGGAATATATCCGGATCTTCTTCGTGCATGTGCAAACAGCGGTCATAACATATACATAGTAAGTCCGCGTGAAAAAAGATTAAATTTGCCAACAAAACTAGTAAAAGAAGATAAATGTTTGCATCTTTTTGTTAAAATAGGCAACATAACAAAAACAAACATAGTTGAAAAAGGCATTTCAACCATGCTTATAGAAACAAAATATAAATCAGCAATAAAAAAATATTTTTCTAATGTCAAATTCGACCTTGTTTTATACTCAACTCCGCCAATAACGTTTGTAAACGCGGTTAAATATGTAAAAAAACGCGACAATGCAAAAACCTATCTTCTTTTAAAAGATATATTTCCGCAAAACGCCGTTGACCTAAAAATACTGAGCAAAAAAGGAATAAAGGGTTTTGTATATAAATATTTCAGAAATAAAGAAAAAAAGCTTTATAAAATATCGGATTTAATCGGTACAATGTCTGAGGCAAATTCAAAATATCTTTTAACACATAATACGTATATAAACAAATCCTGTGTGCATGTTTCTCCAAACAGCATTGATATAATAAAAAAGCCTATATCTGAAAAAGAAAAAACAAATTTAAAAATAAAATATAATTTGCCGACAGATAAAACAATTTTTATCTACGGCGGAAATCTCGGAAAGCCGCAAAACATTCCTTTCGTTATAAAATGCCTTAAAGCAAATGAAAATAAAAGCGACAGATTTTTTGTTATCTGCGGAACAGGCACCGAATACAATGCCCTCGATGCATATATAAAAACAAACAAGCCTAAAAATGTACTTCTTATAAACGGTTTGCCAAAATCCGAATATGAAGATTTTGTATCTGCTTGTGATGTAGGTCTTATATTTTTGGATCATAACTTCACAATACCAAACTTTCCATCCAGGCTTTTATCATATATGCAAAGCAGCATGCCGGTTATCGCCTGCACCGATACCTCAACAGATATAGGCAAGGTAATTACAAATTGGGATTTCGGTTGGTGGTGTGAAAGTAATAACGTTGACAATTTCACTAATGCAGTTGAAAAAGCGCTAAACTGCAATTTAACTTTAAAGGGGAAAAATGCTTATAGTTGCCTAAACGAATGCTACAGTGCTCAAAACGGCTGCACGATTATAATGAACGCTTTAAATTGAAAGGAGCTTTAATTAATGAAAGTATTTATTCTAACCACTATTCCGGCTCCGTACAGAACAGATTTGTTTAACGTTTTGGGGCAATATTGCGATTTACATGTTTGCTTTGAAAAAAAATCAGCCTCCGAACGAAATGATAATTGGTATAAAAGTAATGCAATAAATTTTAAAATACATACTCTTAACAATTGGGACAAACCTTCATATATACCTCGCCTTGATATCAATAAGCTGGTAGACGATATTTCTCCCGACATTTGCATTGCATACGAATACAGCACGCCTACCGCTATGCTTTTTATGAAACACTGCATACACAGAAATATCAAGTATGTAATAAACTGTGACGGCGCATTTATAACCCGCAGCTTCATAAAAGATAAATTAAAAACTTATTTTATCAGTCATGCCGCGGCCTGTTTTGCTAACGGCGTTTATGCAAAAAATTATTTTTTACACTATGGTGCCAAACAGCAGAATATATACTTTCATAATTTTTCAACTTTATATAAAAAAGATATTTTTAAAAATATTATTACAGAAACAGAAAAAACAAACTTAAAATCAACTCTTGGCTTTTCTGATAAAAAAACAATAATATCTATAGGTCAGTTTATATACAGGAAAGGTTTTGATGTTCTTCTTAAGGCCTTTAACAGCATGGATTCTAATTACAATCTCGTAATTATCGGCGGCGGAGAAAAACATTCAAATTATATTGAATATATTAAAAGTAACAACTTAGAAAACGTAACTCTTCTTGATTTCATGACCTTTGATAAACTTATTCGTTACTTAAGAGCTTCCGACTTATTTGTTTTACCCACAAGAGAAGATATATGGGGTTTGGTTATAAATGAAGCCATGGCATGCGGCTTGCCGATCGTTACTACAAACAAATGCATTGCCGGATTAGAATTAATAGAAAACGGTAAAAACGGTTTTATAGTGGATACCGACTCTCCTTCCCAGCTTGCATATGCTATAAATGAAATACTTTCCGATGACGTTCTATGTGAGCAAATGGGTAAAAACAATTTAGCAAAAATTTCACCATACACCATCGAAAACTCTGCACAAAACCATTTTAACAATTTACAAAAAATTCTAAGGAGTTTGTAATGCATATTATATACGCTTCATGTTTATGTGAAAAGGAATATTTTTATAAACTTTTTAAAACAAAAAATCTTCCGGGTCAGCAAGTGCAAAAATATCATCGTCTTCTTACCGAAGGCTTTGCAAAAAACGGTATAGATGTTTCTACTGTCTCTGCCGTTCCGATGACCTCGTCAAATACAAGCACCAAATTTTTAAAAGCGAAAAAAACAGTTTCAAAAGGTATATCTTATAATCATTTGCCGGTTATAAATATACCCGTTTTAAAAAATGCTTTTATAACACTATCCGCATTTTTTAAAACATTATTTCTTTCAAAAAAAGGCGAGTCATTGGTAATATGCGATATTTTAAACATTTCTGTATCTATCGGCGCCCGGCTTGCTGCAAAGGTAGCCGGTGTTCCGGCTGTAGGAATCGTAACGGATGTGCCAAGCTTTCTTTCATCGGACAGCAAAAAGTTAAGCGTTAAAATCAATAATCGTTTAATGAATTCATTTGACTCTTATGTATTTTTAACCGATGCAATGAAAGATGTTGTTAATTGCAAAAACAAAAAATATGTTGTAATTGAAGGTTTGGTAGATTCTGAAATGCAAGCAGTTCAAAACACCATTGAAAATAAATCTGCGCAAAAAGTGTGTATCTATGCAGGCGGCATCCAAAAAATCTACGGAATCAAATACTTAACAGAAGCCTTTATTATGTCCGATATTGAAAACTGCGAATTTCACATATATGGTGACGGGGATTTTAAAGACGAACTTATACAAATATGCAAAACACACAAAAATATTAAATACTTCGGTATAAAACCAAATGATTATATCGTAACCCAGCAGTTAAAAGCAACGTTGCTTATAAACCCAAGACCAACTAACCAAGAGTTCGTAAAATATTCGTTTCCTTCAAAAAACATGGAATATATGGTCAGCGGAACACCGATTTTAACAACCAGACTGCCGGGTATGCCTAAAGAATATTATCCATATATATACACAATAGACAATGAAGATAAATACGCTCTTGCCGAAACGCTAAAAAAAATATTATTAAAATCGCCTGAAGAACTGCACGCTTTCGGAAAAGCAGCAAAAGAATGGGTTTTAAAAGAGAAAAACAATATAGTTCAGGCAAAAAAAATAATCGATATGATTAACAACTCGGAGAAAAAATCATGAAAATACTGTGGCTGTGTAATATAATGCTTCCCAAAATTTCAAAAATGCTTTCACTGCCAACCGTTAATACATTTTGATCTTTTAGGTAATTTTCTATAAAATATTTTACTGTGAAATTGAAATTGATTGCTTTAATTGTTCTATGCATTGTAAAAATCAAATACAAAAAACATATATAGGAGAAATAAAAATGTCACTTTACGAAAATTTGAAAAGCGGAAAAGAAAAATTATCAATTATCGGCCTTGGATATGTTGGTATGCCGATTGCAATTGCTTTTGCGAAAAAAGGAATCGAGGTAATTGGATTTGATACTAATAAATCAAAAATTAATCTTTATAAATCCGGCATTGATCCCACAAATGAAGTCGGTGATGAGGCAATAAAAAACTCAACTGTTAAATTCACATCTGATGAATTACATCTGCGTAACGCAAGATTTCACATCGTTGCTGTACCAACTCCGGTAAACACAGACCATACACCGGACCTAACACCTGTTATAGGCGCAAGTGAAATAATTGGACGAAATCTTACAAAGGGTTCAATTGTTGTTTATGAGTCAACGGTATATCCCGGAGTTACCGAGGATATATGCGTGCCAATATTAGAAAACGAATCTGGGCTTAAATGCGGCGTAGATTTTAAAATAGGATATTCTCCCGAAAGAATAAATCCCGGAGATAAAATTCATCGGCTCGAAAATATACGCAAGATAGTATCCGGGATGGATGCAGAAAGCTTGGACGAAATAAAAAATGTTTACAACCTTGTAATAGAAGTTGGAACATATCCCGTTTCAACTATTAAAACAGCTGAAGCTGTCAAAGTCGTTGAAAACAGCCAACGCGATATAAATATTGCTTTTATGAACGAACTTGCCATGGTATTTGACCGAATGAATATTGATACAAATGAAGTTGTTGACGGAATGAACACAAAATGGAATGCTTTAGGTTTCCGTCCGGGTCTTGTCGGCGGTCATTGCATAGGTGTTGATCCTTACTATTTTACATATCAGGCAGAAAAACTTGGCTACCATAGTCAAATAATTTTAAACGGCAGAATTGTAAATGATGGTATGGGAAAGTTTGTTGCAGATGCAGCAATAAAAAAAATGATAGAAGTCGGTCAAGCCCCTAAAAATTCTAAAGTTGTAATACTTGGACTCACGTTTAAGGAAAATTGCCCTGATACACGCAACAGTAAAGTCAACGATATAATTAAGAGGCTTAATGAATACCATATCAAGCCACTTGTAGTCGATCCATGGGCAAATGAAGATGATGCCATGCGCGAATACGGCGTAAAACTTACAAAGCTTGAGGATATACAAGGTGCAGACTGTGTAATAGTTGCAGTTGCACACAATCAATTTAAATCTCTTGGTTTAAATAATATTAAAAAGCTTTTCAAAACTTCAGATGATTCTAATAAGGTTTTGATAGATGTTAAAGGTCTTTATACTATTGATGAACTAAAAAAATCCGGTATGAAATATTGGAGGCTGTAATCACGCATTTAATACGAAATATCATCAGAGGTACATAATAAATGAAAAAATTTTTTAAAAAATGCTATATTAAATTGAATAATATAGGGAAAAGCGTTATAATAGATCGTAAAGCAAATGTAAAAATTAGCTCTGTTTTCGGCGGATACAATTATATCGGGAAATGTAGCGTCTTCTCTGGTCAACTCGGATACGGAAGTTATATTGGAAATAATTCTGAAGTTTTTGGGAAAGTCGGCAATTTTTCATGTATAGCAAGTAAAGTCACTATTGTCAACGGTTTTCATCCTACAACTAAAATTGTTTCTGTTCATCCGGCATTTTACGGTGGTCAAAGCAAAAGCAAATTAAACTATGGCATTTCAAGTGACTACAAACCATTTAGATATGCTGAAAATAAATACAGTGTTGTAATCGGAAACGATGTATGGATTGGTCATGGAGCCACAATCATTGCTGGAGTAAAAATAGGCGATGGCGCAATAATTGCCGCAGGTGCAGTTGTCACAAAAGATGTAGCACCATATGCGATTGTTGGCGGAGTTCCTGCAAAAGTAATTAAATATCGATTTTCACCAGACGAAATAAAAAAGTTAACACACATCAATTGGTGGAATTGGTCTAAAGATAAGATTAGGCAAGAAGCCTCCAAATTTTCTGATATTAATGTATTTATAAATGATTTTTGTGAATAAAGGAAGTAATAATATGAAGATATGTCATGTATGCCTAGCTTGCTTTTATGTAGAAAACATGGGTTACCAAGAAAATATATTGCCTCAATTGCATGTAAAAATGGGACACGATGTTTTTGTACTGACCTCTGATTATTCATTTAATAATAAATATGAAACAGTGTATCGCGAACATAAAAACTATACTAATTCATTCGGGGTTAATGTTAAGATTCTTAATCGCAGTACAAGATATGGATACTTATCTAGATTTAATGATTATGATGGCGTTTATGATAGTTTGACAGAAGAACGACCAGATATTATTTTTGTGCATGGCGGACAATTTATTGCTCTGTTAGATATAATTAAATATTGCAAACAATTCCCCCATACAAAGCTTTTTATTGATCAACACGCTGATTGGTATAATACCCCAGTAAAAACTTTAAAACAAAACATTACTCAACGCCTTATATATGGCTTTGGAATCAGAAAAGCTGTTCCATATGTCTCAACTTTTTGGGGAGTAACTCCGTGGCGTTGCGAATATCTCAATAAGGTATACAAAGTTCCTAAAGAAAAAATCAAACTGTTGGTTATGGGGGGCGATGACAGATATATACATTTAAATGACAAAATTAAAATTCGTCAAAAAATCAGAAAAGAATTAGATTTAAATGATAATGATTTTGTCCTTATTACGGGCGGAAAAATAGATTCGGCGAAAAATATCGATGTCTTAATGCGTGCAGTTGCCAAAATAAATAAAACCAACTTAAAGCTTATTGTGTTTGGTCAACCTAATGAACAAATGCATGATATAATAAAAAGTTTATCAAGAGATGAACACATAAGAAATATAGGTTGGATTAATTCAAAATCAGTTTATGACTATTTTTTAGCATCAGATTTGGCGATTTTTCCTGGAACACATTCTGTTTTATGGGAGCAGGCATGCGCATGCGGAATTCCCGGCGTTTTTAAAGACTGGGCAGGGATGCATCACGTTGATGTTGGCGGAAATGCTCGCTTTATTAAAGGGACTGATATAACAGAGCTCATTTCAGTTATATCTGAATTGTCAAACCTTAACGATACATATACGAAAATGAAAAATATAGCGCAAACAAAAGCAATTAAAGTTTTTTCATATAAAGAAATTGCTAAGTTATCAATTGGCGCTAACAAATAATTAACTTTCTAATAAGTAAAAATTTGTATTTCAAGAAGCGGAGAAAAAAATGAAAATATTATGGCTTTGTAATATAATGCTCCCAAAAGTGTCAAGAGCGCTGTCACTTCCCGAAATTAATACAGGTGGCTGGCTTACAGGTATTTCAAATGATCTGCTTGCACTAAATAATATAAGCATTGACAAATTACTAAATTATAATAAGATAAACCTTTGTGTGTGTTTTCCTCAAAATATAAGCAAATCACTCATGTCAGGTACAGCAGATGATTTAAGTTATTATGCATTTCCACCAAAATCTAATTTAGAACATGTATTTAAAAAAATAATCTCTGAATTTGTACCCGATATAATACATATCTTTGGAACCGAATATAAGCATACATATGATATGATGCGTATTTTAAAATCACTCAATATGACAAACAAAACCATACTTAGCATCCAAGGAATAATAAGTATAATTTCTCAAAACTATTATTTAGGTTTGCCTCCCCACATTATTCATGCCTACACATTACGTGATATTATTAAGGGGAATATATACGCTGATACAAGAAAGTTAATTCAAAAAAGTAAATATGAAATATCTGCTATATCGCAATCGGAACATATAATAGGTCGCACCGATGCTGATAAAGCATTTGTAATGCAAATCAACCCAAACGCAAAATATCATTTTTGTAACGAAACTCTACGCAATGAATTTTATAAAAACCATTGGGATATAAACAACTGTAACCGTTACTCTATATTTGTGAGTCAATATACTTCACCTCTAAAAGGTTTTCACATTATACTTAAAGAAATGTCAAAAATTATACAGTTTTTTCCCGATTCACACCTATATACTACAGGAAAAGACCCTTTCAAATTAAATATAAAAGATAAACTGAAGCAAACATCATATAATAAATATATAGCTTATCTTATAAAAAAATATGACCTTACTAACCACATTACATTTTTGGGTAATTTAAATGAAAAACAAATGTGCAATATATATTTAAAGTCACATGTATTCGTCTCTGCATCTTCAATTGAAAACTCTCCGAATTCGCTTGGTGAAGCAATGCTATTAGGTGTGCCCTCAGTATCTTCTGATGTTGGTGGAGTAAAAAACATGCTCACGCACGGCATAGATGGTTTTATATATCCATATAATGAAAGTTATATGCTTACACACTATATTTCTCAAATCTTTAAGGATGATAAACTGGCATTGAAATTTTCAAAAAACGCTTCAACTCACGCAAGTATAACTCATAATAAAGAGACCAATATAAACACACTTATTAAAATTTATAATGATATATCCTATTAAGGTTATGTTACATATATAATTAAAAAATAAGAGGCACACAAATGAACATTTTAAGTAAAGCAAAATCGTTGTTAAATTCAAAAAGCATAAAAAATTCAGGCTGGATAATAGGACAGCAAATATTTCAAATGGCACTTCAGCTCATTGTCGGAATTTTTACTGCCCGATATTTAGGTCCTTCAAATTACGGTTCATTAAATTACACTGCATCGTTTGTAGCTTTTTTTACTTCTATAGCAACGCTTGGTATGGACGGAGTTGTTATAAAAAAATTAGTTGAGCACCCTGATGATGAAGGCTTATATTTGGGAAGCAGCATGGGGCTTAGATTTATAACCTCTGTTTTCTCAATTATCTCTGTATCATTAATAGTATTTATCCTAAACCCATCGCAGCCTATAAAGCTTGTATTGGTTTTTTTGCAGTCTTTTCAATTGTCATTTAAAGCAGTTGAAATTTTAGATTCGTGGTTTCAGCGGCATTTAAAATCAAAATATGTTTCCATAGGAAAAATGCTTGCCTGCATAATAGTTTCTGCGTATAAGTTCTTTCTTTTGGCAACAGCAAAAAATATCGTCTGGTTTGCATTTTCAAACTCTCTGACGGATGGCGTTGTCATGCTGGTGGAAATATATTTTTACAAAAAGGACAATGGACAAAAACTTAAATTCAACTTTAAAATCGGCAAAGAAATTCTATATGAAAGCTACCATTTTATTATATCCGGACTTATGGTTGCAATATATGGACAAATGGACAGAATTATGATAGGTCAAATGCTTACCGATACCGACGTTGGACTCTACACAACGGCAACAGCAATCTGCGGCATGTGGATATTTATTCCCACAGCCGTTATCAGCTCCTTTCAGCCTGTAATTATGGAAACTAAAAAATATCAGTCACACGAAAGCTATATATTAAAATTAGAACAGCTGTACAGCGCCATTATTTGGCTATGTATATTGGTTTCCTGTTTCGTGGTGCTGCTGGCAAAGCCTGTTATTCTTGTTTTATACGGAAAGCAATATATAGGAGCTGTCACCACCTTGCAAATCGCAATTTGGTTTGAAACCTTTTCAATGATCGGCACCGCGCGTGGCATTTGGATACTGTGTGAAAATAAAAATAAATATGTTAAATATTATTTATTTATCGGCGTTATAGTAAATTTAATTTTAAATGCCGTTATGATACCTGCCATAGGTATCAACGGTGCAGCACTTGCAACATTAGTCACACAAATTACTACAAGCTTAATTTCTCCTCTGTTTTTTAAGGAAACAAGGATACACACAAAATTAGTTTTAGACGCCTTAATATTTAAATGGTACTGGAAAAAATAAATACAAGAAAGGAAATTAACTATGAATATAAAAGAAAAATTAAAAAGCAACCAAAATTTTATGTCCGCTTATTCCGAATTTAACCGCATTAAATACTCTATAGCTACAATTATTTCCCCCACATTAAATACAAAAATGCGCTATAAAAGTGCATTTAAAAAAAGTTTAGACCTAAACAATCCTGTTACCTTAAATGAAAAAGTACTATGGTTAAAGCTCAACACATATTTTAACAATCCTTTAATCAAACAATGTGCTGATAAATATAAAGTACGTGATTACATAAAAAGTATTGACTGCGGCGAAATTCTAAATGATTTAATAGCAGTTTACGAAAATGCAGACGATATCAGATTAGAAGATCTTCCCGATCAATTTGCCATGAAATTAAATTATGGTTGTGGCTATAATATCATAGTTTCCGACAAATCTAAGTTTGATTTAAACGAGGCAAAAAAGAAAATAAAAAAATGGATGAAGAGTAAATATTATTTATTATATTCCGAAATGCAATACAAAGTCGAAAAACAATATATAATAGTCGAAAAATATCTTAAACCTGAAAATGGTTTACTGCCCGAAGATTACAAATTTCATTGTATGAATGGTAAAGCTGAATACGTTATGATTTGTAAAGAACGTGGCAAAGATTTTCGTCCAAAAATTTACTACTATGATAGAGATTGGAATTTTTTACCTTTTGATCAAAAGGTAGATCCACATTTAACTAAGCCTAAAAATTTAGACAAAGCTTTTGAATATGCTGATAAGCTGTCTAAACCTTTTCCATACGTAAGAACAGACTTATATATTTTTGATGACAGTATTATTTTTGGTGAATTAACATTTACACCTGTTGGCGGATACAACACACATATAACCGAAGATGCCCTCAAATTGTTAGGAAGCAAAATTAATTTGAATTATTCAATAACAGATTATCATTTCAACAGCATATAGGAGTTTAACATGAACTTTAAACAATTTATAAAAAATATTTTATACAAATTTCCTTCAAAATACGTTTTTATGTTTCATCATGTTTGCCTTAATCCTCAAAAAAAGTCAAGCAGATGTTTATTAGATACCAAAATTTTTAAAGATACTTGTATAAAATATAAGGATAAAATTAATTCGATTGACAACTTTAAAAATAATAAAATTGTTATTACTTTTGATGACGGCTTAGAAGATTTATACACTATTGCATACCCATTTTTAAAAGAGAACAACATTCCGTTTTTAGCCTTCATTGTTACAGGTCTTCTTGATACTCCTGGATATATTACAACCTCGCAACTAAAAGAAATATCAAAAGACCCACTTGTAACGATAGGCTCACACGGAGTCACCCATGAAGTTTTGGTAAAAATGTCCGCATCTCAAAAAGAAAAAGAAATTAACGAAAGTAAAAAAACTTTGGAATCAATAATAAATAAACCGGTAGAATACTTTGCATATTCTCATGGTCAATACGATAAAGAAACCCTTAAATTTATGAAACCATATTCACTTGCATTCATTGCCGGCGGCTATTCATACAACGCATTCACTTGCAACAACAAATATTTAATACCACGGCTAAATATGGATGAATCAATCTACAAGAAACAACTTGATTTTGTTGATAAATATTTAATTTAACAAAACTAACTAATTCAAAAGGAGAAACACATATGAGCACATTTGAAAATAAAACGCTGCTTATAACAGGCGGAACGGGATCGTTCGGCAACGCAGTGTTAAACAGATTTTTAAAAACAGATATAGGCGAAATACGCATTTTTTCCCGCGACGAAAAAAAGCAAGACGATATGCGCCATGAGTTTCAGGCTAAAATGCCTGAGGCGGCAAATAAAATAAAATTCTTTATAGGCGACGTACGCGACGCACAAAGCGTCAGAAACGCAATGCACGGCGTTGACTACATATTTCACGCAGCCGCTTTAAAACAGGTTCCCTCCTGCGAATTTTTCCCGATTGAAGCAGTTAAAACCAATGTTCTCGGTACGGAAAACGTGCTAAACTGCGCAATTGACTTCGGCGTTAAAAGCATTGTGTGCCTTTCAACGGATAAGGCTGCATACCCCGTAAACGCTATGGGTACGTCAAAGGCTATGATGGAAAAGGTTATAGTTGCAAAATCAAGAACCGTAAAAAGCGATAAAACAAAAATCTGCTGCACACGCTACGGCAATGTTATGTGCAGCCGCGGCAGCGTTATTCCGCTTTGGATAGAACAAATCAAAGACGGCAACCCTATCACGATTACAGAACCCAATATGACGCGTTTTATAATGTCTTTGGAAGAAGCCGTTGACCTTGTTTTGTTTGCATTTGAAAAAGCCGAAAGCGGAGATATTATGGTTCAGAAAGCGCCCGCATGCACAATCGGCGTTCTGGCACAAGCTGTTAAAGACTTGTTTGACAAAGAAAATAAATCGGAAATAAAAATTATCGGCATACGCCACGGCGAGAAAATGTATGAAACGCTTCTTACAAACGAGGAGTGTTCAAATGCCGTTGACCTCGGAGATTTTTACCGCGTCCCCTGTGACAAACGCGACTTAAACTATGATAAATACTTTAAAGACGGTGATATTGACCGCAATCCCCTCACCGAGTTCAACTCAAACAACACAGAATTATTAACAGTAGAGCAAGTTAAAGAAAAACTTCTTTCACTTGAATATATCAAAAATGAGCTTGAAAGTTTAAACAACCTCTAAAAAAATCCGGTACGCAAAGTACCGGATTTTTTTAATGTCCGTGCGGTATAACATGTATCTTGTCTTTTTCATAGTTTAAATCCGCGTAGAGTAAATCTATAAACACAATTAAAAGTATAATTTCGCTAAACCAAATCGCTCTGCCTTTAAAATGCAGACACAAAAACGTTGATAAAATGCCCCCTGCCACAAAACAAGTAAGCATCAAAAAATGCATAAAAATCTTCTCTTTTGAACCCCGGTCTCTCTTTCTGAGCCACTTTACAAGATTAACGCCAAACTGGCGAAGATGGTTTGTGCAAAAAGTTGTTGCCATATTAACTTTCTTTGCCTGCCTGAAAGTGTTAAACTGCATCGACGCAATAAAATTGATTGCTATCTGACATATCTGCGGCGGCGCATCGTCCGGCACAAATCCCATTAAAAACACGCAAATCATTTCAAACGCCACAAAAAACGTTTCCCACCTTAAAAGCTCAAGATTGTTTACATGCTTAGGCAAAAACTCCGATAAAACCGCTCCCAGAAGATATGCCGAAATCGGAATAAAAAAATACAGCGCACGGCTCCAGTTAAACTCACCTATCTGCACCGCAAGCATAACAAAATTAGCCGTTTGCGCATTGCAAAACACGCCGCCTTTTAAAACAAACGTGTATGCGCCCAAAAATCCTCCGACTGCAATCATCAGCATAAACACCCGAAGCTTTTCACACTCCAATAACTCGTCTTGCCTAAATGAATGTATTCTTTTCTTTTTTGCTCTGTTTTCCAATATCATTCACCCAACATTTCTAATTATCAGTCTATATTATTTTATCACTGTTTGACCTCTTTGTCAAGCTGTGACGCATGCCATTTTTTGCTTTGTAAAAAGAGTTTTCATTGTAAAATATGCATTAAAAAAGCGCGGCAGCAAAATGATTTCATTTCGCCGCCGCATAAGCTTAATTTTATTTAAAGTTTACTTCCAAAACAGAATTCCATGTACCCGTTGTGGTACCGTGCATAACAAGCTTAACAGCTTTATACGTTCCCGCAGGAATTTTTATCTCTTCAAGCTCATCTTTTGTTGCTGCGGTTTTTCCGGAGAATACCTGTTTAAAGTTTTCGCCGTCCTCCGAAACCTCAATATCAAATATGAGATTTCTCTCCGCTGCCTTCCATGTTGCAATCCAAACAGAAGAAATTGTTTTCGGATTTGCAAATCTGAATATTCCCCAGCTTTCGCCTTCAACTGCCCAGCGAGTATCCAAATTGTCGTCAAGGCAGTTTTCCGGAGGATTGCCCTCCTGAGCATCGGACGCTTCAATCTCAATATCCTTTGCAGCTCTGAGCGCCACGTTGTATATCGTAAACATTGAAGGATCCTGCTTATTTGTAACCTTTATAACCGCATTTCCGGGCAAAGCCTGAGGAAGCGTTACGTTATAATCGCTTTCGCTGTCGGCTGTTGCGCTGATTTGCGGAACTTCAGTTGTTCCGTAAGGAAGAACCACATCATATCCCGTCACATCACGGTTAAATCCTTTTACAGTTTCGCCGTTTACTTTTAAATCTTCAAGCTTCGGCGTAAGGATTTCGCCGTCCGATATGCTCCAGCTGTCAAGCGCTGTGTAAGTATAGTTATATTCCGGAACGCTGTCGCTGTCCATCGGAACAAACATAACAGCAAGGTTTACTTTCTCAATATCAGAACCGTGAATAACAAGCTTTCTTATTCCCGCTCTTGAATATTCGCCCTTAACAGTATACTTAGGCGATGTCGGAAGCGATACCGCATCCATCACGTCAAATTTAAAGTCTGCATTGTCGGACACAATTTTAGCATAAAGCTTCTTTGCACCGAGAGTCAATACTGCGCTCTTGCCGTCCGCTGCAACGTTTATGTCAGCTTTGGTGTGAGCAAACCAGTAAAACTCAGAAGGCTTAAGCATTTCTATCTCGTCCTGAACAACAACTGCTTTTCTGTTTCCTGCAAGCATAATACCTCTTGTTGCTTTTTTAGCGTCTGTTGCATATGCAGGCGTTAAATCAACTTTGCCATACGCTCCGCGCGGTTTTGACACAAAATCAACCACCGGCGAAACAGATTTGATAACCTGATCTTCAGCAAGTCCCGGATTTATTACAAATGTGTTATGACCTTCAGCACGCTGTGCATAATACTGCCATCTCTTTCCGCCCGTACCGGTCGACCAGTAGTTGGGAAGATTATAATAGTCAGCTCCTAAATCCAAAAACCATCTTGTATTGAGCGCGTCTAAAACAAACGTACCCGAGTCAATGTTACAGTGGTTAGCCGTGTTTGAACCGCCGTGCAAACCAACAAAGAGCTGATTTGAATCGCTCCATGACGAACGCATCGTGAGCGTATCTGTTTTAAAGAACTTATAGTCAAGCGCTATGCTTGCACTTTTGTCAACGTTTTCAGGTCTGTACCAGATAATATCTCTTACAGTGCTTGTTTTGTCTGCCGTTTCAAGCTCGTTAAAGCGAAGACCTGAAACCTGAGGATTGTTATAGTGTTTTCCGAACCAGAAAAGACTTGATGTGTCTGTTCTTGAAACATTTGTATCGGAATAGTTAAACATTCCCTGTTTGCTTTCGGAATACAAAGGAGTTGCCCATGTTTTGTCAAGTCCGGGAGCGTCCGCAAGACCGTATGTTGTGCCGGCTGCGGTTTCCAATGTTGCCAAAAGGTTAACAAGATTGTTTGTTCCGTATGCCCAGTATCCGGGACCTTCTTCATAGCCGCCGTCCGGAGCATAGCATCTTAAACCGATTTCCATTGCCTTTATTGCAAAGTTCATTGCCTTTATTGCCAAATCGCCGTATTTTTCATGTGTAGCCATTGCAGCACTTGCCAAAACAACGCCTGAGTTGCAAACTGCGTTCCAGTTGTTGCCCTGTGACCACCAGCCGCTTCTGTGCCATACGCCCATAGGCGGCGAAAGGTAATCCGTTGCGCCGTAGTATGCAGTGATAGAATCTTCTATACCGCAATCATAAAGAGCTTCTTCAATTGTTGTTTTCTGCTCAGGTGTCCATGCGTCAAACATCCAGTCATATGCTATTGCAACGCCTGCCATGTGCGATGCGGCATTTAAAAAGTGTCCCACATGCCAGTTATCAAACTTTGTTCTGTCACACATTACGCGCAATCTGTTCCACATTGTGTCAACATATTTTTTCTCGCTGGTAATCTGATATGCCATACCGAGAGTGTATGCCATTGTTTCGGTATCGTTGCTGTATCTTCCGCCCTCGTCTATTTTGTATACCGGATCAACTGCCGTTCCGTTTTCAAAAGCTGTCGCATACTTATCTGCGGCCTTTATAATTCTTTCAACCCACATCTGCATATTTTCATCGGTTTGGTTAAGGCTTCTTATTCTTTCAAAATCCTGAGCCGTTGCCATAACTCTCGGATGATTCGGGCTATTCTTTAAAATATCTTCTTTAATTGTTTCTCTTGACGGTCTTTCATATGTAAAGCCTGCCATAATATTAAGCATTTTGTCAAGGTCATTTTCCTTTGTGTAATTAATTTCGTTATCCGAAATGATTATAAGTCCCATATCATCCCAAAACACCTGTTTTCCGAGATTTTCGGTAACCGCTCTTAAAGGAAGCATTGTGCGGTAGTTATATGCTTCTGCCGGCACATCGATTGTGATATCTGTTCCGTTTTTATTTAAGATATTTGAACCGAGAACAAGTGTAATAGTATCCTGATCTTTTTTGATTGTAACAGTTTTTGTATCCTGATTCCAGTCAACATCAGCGCCAAAGCTTTCTGCTATAAATCTTACCGGCACAAGTGTGCGGTTATTTACAACAAAAGGCGTTACGTCCTTATTATCAGCATCAATAGGAGTCTGCTTCTGGCGAACGAGCGCATAAGGACTGCCGAGCTTTAAGCAAACTGCGTCTTTAACGTCTGAAACCGCATCGCTTTTAACCTGTTTAAATGCCGGAATATCCGTGCTGTTTACATCGATATTTTTTGACGGAGCTGTTGTAGCCGTCGGCTTATCAACTGCTTTTGAATAGTCGTCAGGGCTTTTGCCGTCAAACATGCAAAGATTGTCAATGCAGATGTTGCTTCCGAGTTTTGTTGATACAAACGTTCTGAAAAGCGTTATGTAACCAAGATCCTGGTTATTCATCGGAATATCTTTTTTAACAAGCTTTCCGTCTGCATACACATTATATGTGTGATTGTCAAGGTCTGCCGCAACGGCAAGCTTTACCCATGTTCCCTCTTTAAGCGTCATAATTTCATTGTTATTTGCGGTAACTTTTCCGTCTCCTTTAAGGAGGAGAAAATGATTTTGCGCATTTGTCGAATCCTTAACGGCAAATATCTGTCCGCCGCCGCCAAAATCTGTGCTCATAACATCAGCCTGAATCACCATATATCTTCTCGTGTTTTTAACCGATATATCAATAAAACAGTCCTCTGTTCCGCCTGTGTTTTCAATTTTTAAATATGTGTTCTTTTTGTCTTTAACAAGATCAATTGTGTTTGATTTTGCAGCCATATTAATTCCTGAAAGATCCTTTTTATCTGCAACTTCAAAATCATATTCAAAATACTTTGCCGTGCCGGCTTCTGTTTCCGGCTGCTTTATAACTGGTGCGTCCAAAAGCTTGTCGCCTCTTTTCATAACAATTTTATCAAGATAAAGAGTTGTGTTGTCAAGGTCATTTTTCTCGTCAAGTCCCCAGCCTGTTGCCCATATTCCTATATAGTCAATATCGGAAAGAGGCTTCGGCGAACGGCTCTTTTTGTTTTTAATTTCCGAAATACTGAAAGAATACTTGTTCCAGCCTTCCTTAACTTCAAACTCTCCGCCGTTGTAATAATCCGAGCCGTCCGAATTTTTATCATCTGCCCAAATTGTAAACAACAGCGTTGTCGGGTGGTCTTTATCTCCGTACATATAAAATTCAATTGTTTCATATGCGGAAATATCCTTTGTCTTGCTCAGCGAAAGGCTTTTTAAATCGCTTAATTTCCATTCCGCCGAATATGTGCTTTCATTTGTGTTTTTCTTGTTTGCCTTAAGCTTGTCGCTCACTTGCTTGATAGCCTTCTCGCTGCTCACATCCAAAAGCAAAACTTCTTCGGGATAGTCTTCAAGCTTTTTTGCTTCTTCGGCAAACACTGCCGGAACCGAAACGCTAAAAAGCATTGCAAGTGCCAGAATAACGCTCAGTACCTTCGATGTTTTGGTCATAAAACTTTTCCTCCTTAAAGATAAAAAAACAATTTTTAAAAATACAGTTTTAAACTGAAACTGCATTTTCAAGCTATGAATTTATTATACATTATTTTTTTTAACCAATCAACACTTTGCCGATACTTTTTGTATATTTTTTTGCATTATTTACGCTCGTTTTTTATTTGTTTGTTGATTTATAACAATTTCATTTTCGAATTTTGTTCAAACAGCACAAAAACTTTGTTTTGTTTATCTTCTTTTTAGATTATGCTTTTGTTTTTGTATTACTTTAATTACGGTTTATATCTCAAAACAAATAAAAAAGCTCCGGCATCTCCAAAAGGTTCCGGAGCTTTTTTTCTATTCAAATCTGACTTCTAAAATAGAATTCCATTTGTTTTCCGTGTTTCCGTGACACATTATCAAAACGTATTTAGCTTTCATTTTTTCAAACGAAAAACTTTCAAGTTCTTCATTTTCATAGCTGCTTTCTCCCGAAAAAACCTCTTTCATATCTTTCGGATCTTCGCCTGCAAAAATATCAAGCTTTGCCTTTCTCGTTTCCGACGCTTTCCAAAACGCTATTTTAACCTTTTCAATCTCTTTCGGCTCTTTAAATGTGTATAAAATCCACTGCTCGCCCTCTGCTGCCCAGCGGGTCTGAAAATCTTCATCAACCGTGTTTTCCGGATAATTGGGATCCTGTGAGGATTTTGCCGTTATGTCAAAATCAAGCGGAGGCTTAACTTTAATTGTATACACATTTTCCATATTGTCAATGATGTTTGACTTAACGCTGATTTGTATTTCTTCCGCGTCATTATCCTTTTTTATTTCACAGCGCGAATACCTGTCCGCAACCGCACTTACGCAAACGTTTTGCGCCAAACCGTCATTGGTGCGCAGGGTGTATGTATTATTATATGTATCAAAACCCTTTATCATCTGCCCGCCGACTGAAATATTTATAAGCCTCGGCAAAATTGAATACTTCCTGCATATCTGCTCCGCGCTTTCATATATATAACTTTCGGTTTGCAAATCCTCGTTTTCGCCTTCATATATAATAACCGCTCCGTTTTTCCATGAAACACACATTCCCAACCCGTCTGCAACAAAGCGCACCGGAACCATGCTTCTGTCTAAAACAATTTCGCTCGCCGCGTCAAGCTCGATTTTTTCGCCGTTTTTAAGCAGAATCAGCTCTGCGCTGTTTGTGAGATACAGAAGCTCCGAGCGGTCGATG
>CAKSHP010000019.1 GCA_934457145.1 uncultured Clostridia bacterium
GCACAGCACTTAGTTGAAAGTATTATTGATTTTGGTGTTGAACCAATGATAGAGGATATTTTAAATTCATAATTAAGGAGATTAACAAATGAGCGAATTTAATATCATAATGTCAACCAATGAAAGCACGGTTGTCGCCCAGTACACTCCCGAACATAAAAAGTCGGACGCATATCAGAGTGAAGCTGCACTTGAAAAAGAGTTTATCCGTATGCTCGGAGAGCAAGGCTATGAATATATTACTATCCACAGCGAAAAACAGCTTATTGATAATCTTCGCAGACAGCTTGAAAAACTGAACAATTATACATTTACAGACAGCGAATGGGATAGATTTTTCAATAACTCTATTGCAAGCACAAATGACGGAATTTTGGAAAAGACACGCAAAATTCAAGAGGACCATATACAACCGCTTATTCGTGATGACGGTACACAGAAAAATATCTATCTGCTTGACAAAAAGAAAATACATAACAACTTTATGCAAGTTATCAATCAGTATGAGGAAACAGAGGGCATACACAACACACGCTATGATGTTACGGTGCTTGTCAACGGACTTCCGCTTGTTCACATTGAATTAAAACGCCGAGGGGTTGCAATCCGTGAAGCGTTCAATCAGATAAAACGCTATCAGAGGGACAGTTTTTGGGCAGCCTCGGGATTGTATGAGTATGTGCAGATTTTTGTTATCTCAAACGGCACGAATACAAAGTATTATTCCAACACTACCCGAAACAGCCATATCAAAGAAACAAATTCAAGCAGTACGAAAAGCAAAAAGACAAGCAACAGCTTTGAATTTACTTCATATTGGGCAGACGGAAACAATAAAGTTATATCCGACCTTATAGACTTTACAAAGACATTCTTCTCAAAGCATACCATACTGAACATTTTAACAAAGTATTGTGTATTCACATCTGAAGAATTGCTTTTAGTTATGCGACCGTATCAGATAGCCGCAACCGAGAGGATATTAAACCGAATTGAAATATCGACTAATTACAAAAAGACAGGCACTGCCCAAGCCGGCGGTTATATATGGCATACAACAGGAAGCGGAAAAACTTTAACATCTTTTAAAACTGCACAGCTTGCAAGCAAGATAGACGGCATTGACAAGGTTTTGTTTGTTGTTGACAGAAAAGACCTTGACTATCAGACAATGAAAGAATATGACCGCTTTGAGAAAGGTGCGGCAGACGGAAACAAATCCACTTCCGTTCTGCAACGACAGCTTGAAGATAAAGACGCAAAGGGCAATCCGCACAAATACAACATTATAATCACAACTATTCAGAAATTAGATGTATTTGTATCAAAGAACAAAACGCACGATATTTATAATAAGCACATTGTAATTATCTTTGACGAGTGCCATCGTTCACAGTTTGGAGATATGCACCTTAAAATCACAAAGCAGTTTAAGAATTATCATATTTTCGGTTTTACGGGTACGCCCATTTTGCCGTAAATGCTTCAAGCGGCGGCAATCCGCAGCTTAAAACCACTCCGCAGGCATTTGGGGATAAGCTGCATACATACACTATTGTTGACGCTATCAATGACGGGAATGTACTGCCATTCAGAATTGATTATCTTGACACTATACGAAAAAAGGAAAATATCGTGGATAAAGATGTTTCCGCAATAGATATTGAAAAAGCTATGAACGCACCCGAACGAATATCGGAAATTGTCGGCTATATCATAGACCACTTCGACCAAAAGACGAAACGCAACAGCTTTTATTCGCTCAAAGGGCAGAGAGTAGCAGGTTTTAACTCTATATTTGCAGTCAGCTCTATTCCTACGGCAATGAAATACTATGTTGAGTTTAAAAAGCAGCTTGCAGAGAAAAAGAAAAACTTAACTGTTGCTACCATTTACAGCTTTGGAGCAAACGAAGCCGATACGGAAGATGTGCTTGCAGACGAGAGTTTTGACACGGACAGCCTTGACAAAACATCAAGGGAGTTTTTGGAAGATGCAACAAAAGATTACAACAAGACCTTTAATGTGAATTTTGACACTTCAAGCGATAAATTCCAAAACTATTATAAAGACCTGTCTATGCGTATGAAAAACCGTGAAATTGATATTTTAATCGTTGTAAATATGTTCTTGACGGGTTTTGACGCAACTACTCTCAATACGCTGTGGGTAGATAAAAATTTGAAAATGCACGGACTTATTCAAGCGTTTTCGAGAACAAACAGAATATTAAATTCTGTCAAAACCTTTGGTAATATTGTTTGTTTCCGTGATTTGCAGCAGGAGGTTGAAGATGCTATTGCACTTTTCGGCGATAAAGAAGCAAGCGGAATTGTAATGCTGAAAAGCTATGACGATTACTACAACGGCTATGACGAAAACGGCAAACATACAGACGGATATACCGACCTTATAGACAAGCTGTTATCTGATTTCCCGTTATCACAGCAGATTGTCGGCAAGCAGGCACAAAAAGACTTTATAAAGCTGTTTGGAGCAATTTTAAGGCTGAAAAATATTCTTACCTCTTTTGATAACTTTGAGGGACAGGAGATTTTACCGCCGAGGGTATTCCAAGACTATCAGAGCATTTACATTGATTTATGGCACGAAATAGCGACCCCGGCAAAGTCTGACAAAGAAAGCATAAACGAGGATATAACATTTGAAATTGAGCTTATAAAACAAGTGGAAATCAATATTGATTATATCCTTATGCTTGCCCAACAGTATCATAAATCTAACTGCACCGATAAAGAAATACTGACAACGATAGACAAGGCAATCGGTTCGTCTATTCAACTCCGAAGCAAGAAACAGCTTATTGAGCAGTTTATAAAAACAGTCAATGCTTCCGGCAATGTCGGAGAAGAATGGAGAAAGTTTATTTGTCGGCAGAAAGATAATGACCTTGAAGAAATAATCACTACGGAGCGTTTGAAAGCCGATGAAACAAAAACGTTTATTGACAATTCTTTTCGTGATGGAGAACTTAAAACAATCGGTACGGATATTGACGGAATTTTGCCGCCTATGTCCCGTTTCGGCGGTAATAACAGAGAGGTCAAGAAACAAACCGTAATTGACAAACTGAAATCATTTTTTGAAAAGTATTTTGGATTGGTGCAATAGTTTAAATCCCTTGTGTCATATAGGGCACAAGGGATTTTTTCAACTTCATATATCACAATTTCTGCGCCCACAACATTTGGTTTGTTGATTTTAGCTGTTCCGTAACAACTTCTTGCTCTGCCGTGTTTTTATAATAAAATCAAATTATTTCCGGCATGGTTAACTTTCGCATTATTTTTTTAATTTAAAGTTTTTTATAAGGCTTTCTTTTTTTGCTTTTGAAAGCTGCTTTATTTCGTATTCGCGCGAAAGCGCTTTTGATTTTTCGGCAAATATTTCAAAATATTCCAAAGTGACGGGCGTGCGTGTTTTTGTGTATTTTGCGCCTCGTTTTGCGTTGTGGTCGGCAAGGCGCTTTTCTAAATTGTTTGTCCAGCCCGTGTACAGAGTTGAATCTGCGCAGCGAAGAATATAGACATAATTTTTTTGATTTTCCGTAAAGGAGGGCGATATTTTAAAATCGCGTCCGGCGGAGCGGTCGTCTTTAAATAAAAGCGAGTAGATATCCGATGCGGCAATGTCGAATTTAAGCATCGGCAGATCGCGCGTTTTGTTTGTAATTTTTGTTATAACAGGGAGCGGACAGGTTTTTTTAATTTGCTTTAAAACCTTTGCTCCGGCATCATTTGCGGCAAGCACTCTGACATATTCGGGAGCGGTTACATCCGTTTTTTTGATGTTTAAAACAGCGCAGAGGATTATTCTTGCTATGCGGCTTTTTGTGTAGCGTTTGCCGGAAACGTAGTTTATAAGCTCCAAAAAAGAAGAGCATATTTTTGCTCCGTTTATTATGCGGTTTTCAATGCCTTCGCTGACATCGTTTATGTTTTTAAGCTCGTCTGCGCCGATTGTGCGGAGTCTGTATAAAATAATGCTGTCAAGTCCGCTTGAAAACAGCGCAAATCTACCCGCTGTAATTTCGTTTTCGTACAGAAAAAGCGTTTCGGGAGGCAGAGCGGCTTTTAAAATTTTTTCTGCGTTTTGCGTTTTTAAATTTTCTCTGATTGCGCGGGCGGAGGAAAACGAAAAATCGCACATGGCTTTATCGTTATAATCTGCGCCGAGCCTTTTTATCAAAACGGGTTTTATTTTTGAGTTTAAACGCTTTATTGCTTTTAAATATTCTATGGCAAGGGCATTGTTCGGTTTTGAAAGGGGAGCGGCGCTTACGCCGCAAACCGATTTTATTGCTGCATCTCTTGACTGCTGATAGCTTTTTTTTTGGTTTAAACCGTCTTTTAAAGCCTTTTTAAATTCTTCGGTTTCGTTTAAAAGAATATCGCAAAGACGCTCGAGTTTTTTTATATCGCCGCATTCCGCACCGAAGCATAAATAGTCGGCACCTATTTTATCTAAAATCTCAACAGCACCCGACGCAAATTTTTCGGCGCATGAAAGAGAATATACAACCGGCAGCTCCAAAACCAAATCCGCACCGCCCAGAACCGCCGCTTTTGAGCGCGAAAACTTGTCGCAGACCGCCGCTTCGCCGCGCTGAACAAAATTGCCGCTCATTATGCAGACCGCCGCATCGGCGCCGGTTATTTTTTTTGCCTGTTCGATATGGTATTTGTGTCCGTTATGAAAGGGATTGTATTCGCAGATTATGCCAACGGTTTTTATTGTAATCAAATCCTTTCTTGTTTTTATAAAAAAACTTTCTATGTTTAAAATGAATTAACAAGAGCCTGTAAATAAAAAGGTTTTTGTGAAAAAACATTGTTTTTATGCATTTATTATAATTTTAACACATTTTTTGCAAAAATGCTATTGTAAAATAAAAAAAAATATTATATAATATAATTTGGTGAATATATTTTAATGTTTAATATACATTTGGAGGGAACTAAAAATGAGTAAGTTTTTGGATCGAATCAAGCAAAGAGCAAAGGAAGACAAAAAAACTATTATTTTGCCCGAGTCGATGGACAAAAGAACGTTTGAAGCAGCAGAGAAAATTTTAAAAGAGGGCATAGCTAATCTGATTATTATCGGTACGCCTGAGGAAATTGAAGAAAACAGCAAGGGTTTTGATATTTCCGGCGCAACTGTTATAAATCCGTTTACCTATGAGAAAACGGAAAGCTATATAAACCTTTTTGTTGAGCTCAGAAAAGCAAAGGGACTTACATATGAGGACGCTAAAAAACAGGCTCTCGGCGATTATATGTATTATGCATGTCTTATGGTTAAGGCAGGAGATGCAGACGGCGTTGTTTCGGGCGCATGCCATTCATCGGCAAACACGCTTCGCCCGTCGCTTCAGATTATTAAAACGAAGCCCGGCGTTAAGCTTGTGTCGGCATTCTTTTTAATGGTTGTTCCCGACTGCGAATACGGCGCAGACGGCACATTTATTTTTGCAGACAGCGGTCTTGAGCAGAACCCCGATCCCGAAAAGCTTGCTGCAATTGCGGCTTGCTCGGCAGAATCGTTTGAGCTTTTGGTTGAAAAGCAGGCCTGTGTTGCAATGCTTTCACATTCAACAAAAGGCAGCGCAAAGCATGCAGATGTTGACAAGGTTGTTGAAGCAACAAAGATATGCAAGGAAAACAACCCCGAATTAAACGTTGACGGCGAGCTTCAGTTAGACGCTGCAATAGTTAAGTCGGTTGCAGAGTCAAAAGCGCCCGGCAGCAGCGTTGCCGGCAAGGCAAACGTTTTGGTATTTCCCGATCTTGACGCCGGAAACATTGGCTACAAGCTTGTTCAAAGACTTGCAAAGGCTGAGGCATACGGCCCGGTAACACAGGGTATTGCAAAACCGATTAACGACCTTTCAAGAGGATGCAGCGCAGATGACATAGTAGGCGTGTGCGCTATAACCTGCGTTCAGGCACAGGCTATGGATAAATAAATTATTTTAACGGAGGAAATAAAAATGAAAGTTTTAGTTATAAATGCCGGCAGCTCGTCGCTTAAATATCAGCTTATAAACACCGACAATAACGATGTTATCGCAAAGGGACTCTGCGAAAGAATAGGCATCGAAGGTTCTAAGCTTACGCATAAGCCGGCAGGCAAGGCAGAAAAAGTGTTTGAAGAAAAAATGACTAATCATGCAGACGCAATCAAGCTTGTGTTAAACGCGCTTCTGGATAAGGAATGCGGCGTTATAAGCTCGATGAGCGAGATTGAAGCCGTTGGTCACAGAGTTGTGCACGGCGGAGAATATTTTGCGGGCAGCGTTATTATAGACGATGAGGTTAAAGCGGCAATTGAAAAATGCAGCGAGCTTGCACCTCTTCACAATCCGGCAAACTTAACGGGCATAAAAGCCTGCGAGGAGGTTATGCCGGGAGTTAAACAGGTTGGCGTGTTTGACACGGCATTTCATCAGAGCATGCCGGCAAAGGCTTATATTTACGGCCTTCCTTACAGCTTGTATGAAGATTATAAAATCAGAAAATACGGTTTTCACGGCACAAGCCACAAATATGTTGCAATGCGCGCCGGACAAATGCTCGGCAAAGACATTAAGGATTTAAAGATTGTAACATGCCATTTGGGCAACGGTTCATCGGTAACGGCTGTTGACGGCGGAAAATCGGTTGATACATCTATGGGATTTACGCCTCTTGCAGGTACATTAATGGGTACGCGTTCGGGCGATATTGATCCGGCTATAATTCCTTTTGTTATGGAGAAAAAGGGCTTAAATGCAAAAGAGATAGATAAAATGCTTAATAAAGAAAGCGGCGTTTACGGTGTGTCGGGCGTAAGCAGCGATTTTCGCGACCTCGACAAGGCGGCATCTGAGGGAAACGAGCGCGCAAAGCTTGCACGCGAGATGTTTGTTTATGCCATCAAGCGTTACATAGGATACTATGCTGCCGCTATGGGCGGAATTGACGCTTTGGTGTTCACTGCGGGCGTTGGCGAAAATGACGGCGTTATGAGAAAAGAAATGACAGACGGTCTTGAGTTTATGGGAATAAAGATTAACGAAGAGAAAAACAAAACGCGCGGCGAGGAAATTGATATTTCCGCTGACGGCGCAAGAGTTAAAACTCTTGTTATTCCTACAAACGAAGAGCTTATGATAGCTCTTGAAACAAAAGCGCTTGTTGGCTGAAATGCTTAAACATCAAAGAGTCGGACAGTTTGTGTTCGAAAATCTGATGCATAAAAAAAAGACTGAGCCAAAAAATCGGTTCAGTCTTTTTTTTGAGAGTTTTGTTTTTTTTGTTTCCTCAGATTTGAAAAAAACGAAGATAAAAGATTTGAACAGGTATCTGCCAAGACAGAGCCTGTTACGTTTGCATTGTGGTTAAACATGTTTTCTTTAAACAAATTGCACACAGAACCTGCGGCGCCCGCCTTTTTGTCATACGCTCCGAAGTACACGTTTTTTATACGGCTTTGAATTATTGCTCCGGCGCACATCGGACAAGGCTCCAGCGTGACATATAAATCGCAGTCTTCAAGGCGCCAGCTTTTGAGTTTTTTGTTTGCTTTGGCAATGGCAAGCATTTCGGCGTGTGAGGCGGTGAGCTGTTTTGTTTCGCGCAGGTTATGGGCGCGGGCGATGATTTTGTCGTTTAAAACGATTATTGCGCCTATGGGACATTCGTTTTTGTCTGCTGCTTTTTTTGCTTCGCTTATGGCAGCTTGCATATATTTTTCATTAAACGGCATAATTTCACGCTCCGTGGAAGTATTTTAAGATTATTGACAGTATATCATAAAAGACAGATATAATCAACAAAATAATAAATAAAAAACAGGTTTGTTGTGGAAAATAACTAAATTCGGCATAAGGTTTTTTGTTAATGTGACAATAAAAATAGCTGTTTATATTAAAAAGTCAAATAAATTATGTAGAAAATGCATAAAACACTTGACAAACATAGCCGCAGAAATTATAATTAATATATAAAAACTGTTGGATATCGAATTTAATGTAAAAAGCTTTGTGCCGGTTGGAAGATAATAAGGCAGTTTGGACGAGGTGAGTTATTTATAATGGAGACGCAAATGAATTTTGCGCAGATGTCTGATGAAGAAGTTGTCTGTCTGGCACAAAAGGGCAATGAAGAAGCGGTTGAATATATACTTGAAAAGTATAAGGCGCTTATTAAAGCAAGAGTTCGGGCATATTTTCTTGTGGGAGCGGATAAAGAGGATTTGCTGCAGGAGGGTATGATAGGGCTTTTTAAGGCGATACGCGATTTTGCCGCGGAAAAACAGGCAAATTTCGCATCGTTTGCAGAGCTTTGCGCAACAAGGCAGATTGTTACTGCAATTAAAACCGCAACGAGGCAGAAGCATATGCCTCTTAACAACTATATTTCGTTAAACAAGCCGGTGTATGCGGATGAATCGGAAAGAACGCTTTGGGATTCGGTGTCGTACAGCTCCGTTTCCGATCCGGAAGAAATTGTTATTAACGAAGAAGACTACAACGCAACGACGAAAATGATATTAAACAGCTTAAGCAATTTTGAAAAGCAAGTGCTTAAAGCGTATTTGCAGGGAAAAAGCTATAACGAAATAGCAAAATTGCAAAACCGTTCGTCAAAGTCGATAGACAATGCGCTGCAGAGAATAAAAAGAAAGATAGAAAACGGTTTGAAAGACGAAAAATAAGACCGCGTAGCGGTGTTATTTATATTTTCCAAGGGGTGGCTTTTACGTGCAAGGATATCCTTTGGAACCAATAATGCAAAGCGAGGGGATACCAATGTACGAGGACAAAACTTTAGTATGTAAGGATTGCGGAAACGAATTTGTGTTTACCGCGGGAGAACAGGAATTTTATGCAGAGAAAGGTTTTGAAAACGAGCCTACACGCTGCAAGAATTGCAGAGCTGCAAGAAAAGCTGCTATCCGTCAGTCGAGAGAAATGTATGATATTATTTGTGCAGACTGCGGCGCACCGGCTCAGGTGCCTTTTAAGCCGAAGAATGACAGACCTGTATATTGCAGCACATGTCTTGAAAATCACAGAGATTGATTTTTTAAGAAAAAACGATAAGTCATCGCATAGCATGAATATGCGGTGACTTTTTTGTGTATCATTTTTAATATGACAATAAAAACGAAAGGAAAGCGCGATGAAAAAAATATTGGTTGTGTTTACGGGAGGAACAATAGCTTCAGGCGTGGAAAACGGATATATAAGCCCTAACGGCAAAAACGCATACAAGCTTTTGGATATGTATGAAAAAGAAAATAAAAAAAGTGCGGTTGAGTTTTTTGCGGTAAGCCCGTATAATATACTTAGCGAAAATTTAAACCCGGGATATATATGCCGGCTGGTTTTATGCGTTAAAGAAAATATAAAAAAGGGCGGTTATGACGGAGTTATCGTTGCGCACGGAACCGACACTTTGCCCTACAGCGCAGCGGCGCTTTCGTATGCGTTCGGACTCGGCAGCATACCGATAGTTTTGGTTTCGAGCAATTATATTTTAGAAGACAAACGCCAAAACGGATATAAAAACTTTTGCGCGGCGGTTAAATTTATAGAGGGCGGATACGGCAAAGGCGCGTTTGTAAGTTATCAAAATGCGGACAATACGCTTTATATTCACCGCGCAAGCCGCATTTTAAACCATGTTATCTATACAGATGATGTGATAAGCGTTAAAAACAGCTATTATGCAAGACTTGAAGGAGACATTTTTATAAAAAACGAAAATTATTTTGAAACGGCAGACGAAACGGACGTTTTTGATTTTGAAAAATACAGCGCAAAAAGATCGGTTCTTATGCTGAATATGTATCCGGGAGAGCGGTTTAATTATGATTTAAAAGATGTTTTTGCGGTTTTACTGTGCTCATATCATTCGGGAACCGTAAACACGGACAGCGGAGAGCTTAAAGCGTTTTTAAGCTATGCAAAAAAAAGCGGAGTGCCTGTGTTTTTGCTCGGCGGAGGAAAGAAGGTTTTGTATGCTTCGGCAAAGGATTTTGATAAACTTGGCTTAAAGCTTATTGACTTTGCGGCGCCTCCGGCAATGTATATAAAGCTTTTGTTCGGCGGGTGTGCAGGAGTTGATATATATAAGCTTTTAGACAAGTCTTTAGGCGCAGATATAATAAAAAACTCTTGACAAAATTTGAAAATCGGTTATAATTAAATTAAGAAGTTCAACAGCGTTAAAAGAAAGGGTGACATTTATGAAGATCATAACGATAAGCCGCGAATTCGGCAGCGGCGGTCGCGAACTCGGAAAGCGCATGGCAGACATTTTAGGCTTTGATTATTATGACCGTCAGATTATAAGCACAATTGCAAGCAACAAAGGTCTTGATGAAAACTATGTTGAAAGCGAGCTTGAAAGACCGATCTGGCAGAGCATACCGCTGACGTTCGGACATTCGTTTGCGAGCGTTATGGTGCAGTCGCCCAAAACGGAGCTTCTTTTGGAGCAAAAAAAGGTTATAGAAGATATTGCAAAAAGAAAAAAAGACTTTATTATGGTGGGCAGAAGCGTAGATGTGTATTTAAAAGAGTATAATCCGTTTAATATTTTTGTTTGTGCGCCTATGGAGGCAAGGGTTGAGCGCTGCATGAAAAGAGAGAGCGGCAGCGAAAAGCTGACAAGAAAGGCAATGGAGGCAAACATCAAAAGAATAGATAAAAACCGCAGCGAGTTTCGCGAAATTATAGCAGACTCAAAGTGGGGAGATGCGAAAGCATATCACGCATGCTTTAACACAAACGGCTGGGACATAAAAGAGCTTGCCGCGGCAGTGAGCGACTTTTCTATGCAATGGTTTTCTAAAAAATAAATTTTTATAAAGATAAATAATCAAAAGGAGCCTTGGCAAATAAAATTATTTTGCCAAAGCCCTTTTTTTACGGAGGAGAAATTTATGAATATAAAGCTTTCGGATCATTTTGGCTATAAAAAGCTTTTAAGGTTTACACTGCCTTCAATACTGATGATGGTGTTTACATCTATATACGGCGTTGTGGACGGGTATTTTGTTTCAAATTATGTCGGGAAAACGGCGTTTGCCGCCGTGAATTTTATTATGCCGGTGCTGATGATTTTCGGCGCGGTCGGATTTATGTTCGGTACGGGCGGCAGCGCGCTTGTTTCCAAAACTCTCGGCGAGGGCGATAACCAAAAAGCAAAACGGCTGTTTTCGATGATTGTTTATGTTTCGGCAGGCGTGGGAATTGCGGTGGCAGTGGTTGCGATTATATTTGTAAGGCCGCTTGCGCTGCTTTTGGGAGCGGACGAGAAAATGCTTGAAACATGCGTACAGTACGGAAGTATTGTTTTGTGTGCTTTGCCGGCGCTGATGCTGCAATACGAATTTCAAAGCTTTTTTGTTACGGCGCAGAAGCCGCAGCTCGGACTTTATGTTACATTGGCGGCGGGGATTACAAATATGGTGCTTGACGCGCTTTTGGTTGCGATAATACCGATGGGCGTTGCGGGCGCGGCGATTGCAACGGCGATAAGCCAGTATGTCGGAGGGATTGTGCCTTTGATATATTTTGCAAAAAAGAACACAAGTCTTTTAAGGCTGACGAAAGCAAATATTGATTTTGGGGCGCTTTTAAAAACAATCACAAACGGTTCGTCGGAATTTTTGTCAAACATTTCAATGTCGGTGGTTGGCATGCTTTATAATTTGCAGCTTATGCGCTATGCGGGCGAAAACGGAGTTGCGGCATACGGAACGCTTATGTATGTTAATATGATTTTTCTTGCCGCATTTATCGGCTACAGCGTCGGAACAGCGCCGGTTATAGGGTTTTGTTTCGGAGCTGAAAATCATAAAGAGCTTAAAAACCTTCTTAAAAAGAGCCTTATAATAACGGCTGTGTTTTCGGTTTTAATGCTTATTTTGGCACAGGTTTTGGCAAAACTGCTTGCAAAGATGTTTGTCGGTTATGACAAAGAGCTTTTTGATATGACGCTTCATGCATTTTTCATTTTTTCGTTTTCGTTTTTGTTTGCAGGTATTCCGATTTTTGCATCGTCGTTTTTTACGGCGCTTAACAACGGGTTTGTGTCGGCGGCGATTTCGTTTTTGCGAACGGCGGTGTTTCAGGTTGCGGCAGTTATTATAATGCCTTTGTTTTTCAAGCTGGACGGAATTTGGGTTTCGATTTCGGCGGCAGAAATTGTTGCGGCGGTGGTGTCGGTTATATTCTGGGCGGCAAATAAAAAGAAATATCACTACTGATAAAAAACACTTTGATATGTCTTAAAGAGTCAGAATTTTTACAGCGCGGCAGGCAATAGGCTTACCGCGCTGTTTTTATGCACTGACGCAAATTAAAAAAATATCAATAAAACAAACATTTGCATCAATATTATCAATTGACGAAAGGCGCGCTTAATGATATATTTAAATAAAAAACAAAAAAGGTGGTTTTTATTATGAATATATCAAGACAAGAGCATCCAAAGCCGCAGTTTGAAAGAGAAACATGGCAGAATTTAAACGGCGAGTGGCAGTTTGAATTTGACATGGCAAACAGCGCGGAGGAAAGAAAAATTTATCTTGACAGCGTTAGCCTTAAAGAAAAAATTAACGTGCCGTTTTGTCCGGAGAGCAAGCTCTCGGGAATAGGGTACACCGATTTTATAGGCGGAGCGGTGTATAAAAGAAATTTTGAAATAACAAAAGCTCAGGCGGAGGAAAGGGTTTTAATCCATTTCGGAGCGGTTGATTATAAGGCGTGTGTGTATATAAACGAAAAGCTTGCCGGAACTCATAAGGGCGGTTATGTTTCCTTTGTTATAGATATTTCTGAGTTTGTGAAAGAAGGGACAAACAGCGTTTGCGTGATTGTTGCGGACAACACTAAAGATAAGCTTATTCCGAGCGGAAAGCAAAGCGAAAAATATGATTCATACGGCTGCTATTATACAAGAACTACAGGCATATGGCAGACTGTGTGGCTTGAGTTTACGAAAAAAACATATATAGAAAGCATAAAATATTATCCGGATATTAAAAATACGTCTGTGAGAATTGAGGCAAATTTAAAAGGAAAAGCAGAGTTTAAGGTGCAGGTGTTTTATGAAGACCGTCTTGTCGGTTCATATGGCGCCGAGCACGACGGAGGCATTGTTTATGCTGATATTTCGCTTTCGGAAAAGCACCTTTGGGAGATTGGCTTCGGAAGGCTCTACAGCGTTGTTTTAGAATACGGAGAAGACACGGTAAAAAGTTATTTCGGATTAAGACAGGTTCGCCTCGACGGATATAAATTTTTGCTAAATGAAAAAACGGTATTTCAAAGACTTGTTTTGGATCAGGGCTTTTATCCGGACGGAATTTATACGGCGCCTGCGGATGAAGCGCTTAAGGGCGATATAGAACTTTCGATGAAGATGGGCTTTAACGGCGCAAGACTGCACGAAAAGGTGTTTGAAGAAAGATTTTTGTATCATGCCGACAAGCTGGGATATATTGTTTGGGGAGAATACCCCGACTGGGGACTTGATGTTTCAAATCCTGAGAACATATATTCCGTTGTGCCGGAATGGATAGAAGAAGTAAAAAGAGATTTTAACCATCCTTCAATAATAGGCTGGTGTCCGCATAATGAAACATGGGACACCGACGGAAGAAAACAGTATGACGAATCGGTCGGACTGGTTTATGATATAACAAAAGCAATCGATACAACAAGACCGTGCATAGATACAAGCGGTAACTTCCATGTACGCACGGATATTTTCGACGTGCATGATTATATACAGGATCCGAAACAGTTTGCAGAGTGTTACAGCGAGGTTTCAAAAGGCGTTGTAAAAGACCATATTGAAAGAAATCCCGCTTTTGACGGCAGACAAAAATATGACGGCAAGCTGCCCGTGTTTGTGAGCGAATACGGCGGAATAAAATGGAGCGAAAAAGAAAACGCGTGGGGTTACGGCGAAGGACCGAAAACAAAAGAAGAATTTTTAGAACGTCTTGAAGGACTTACGGATGTTATTTTGAAAAATGAATGCATAATGGGCTTTTGCTACACTCAGCTTACAGACGTTGAGCAGGAGTGCAACGGACTTTATAACTACGACAGAACGCCTAAGTTTGAAGCGGAAAAAATAAAGAAAATATTTACAAAAAAAGCGGCAATAGAAGATTAAAAGCAAACCAAAAGCAGCCCGGCGGAAAAACCGTCAGGGCTGCTTTTGGTTTGCTTTTCGGTACTCGGTGGGGGACATGCCGGTTTGTTTTTTAAATGCCTTTGAAAAATAGTTGTTGTCGGCAAAGAGAAGCTCGTTTGAAATTTCCTTTATTGTGAGGTCGGAGGTTTTTAAAAGGCGCATTGCCACTTCGGTTCTTTTTTGCGTCAGGTAGGCATATGGCGTGAGTCCGTATTCTTTTTTAAATTCTTTTATAATATATTTATCCGTAATGTTAAAACGTTCGGCGGTATCTTTAATTGATAAAAATTTTCCGCAGTCGATTTGATTTTTTATCATATGTATAATATTGTTGCCGGGGGTGAAGATATAGTTGTCTTTGTTTTTTGCGATACTTATTTTCATAATTATTTCAAAAATCAGCATGGAAAGCTCATGTGTGACAGCGGAGGAGCTTGTGTTGTTTGTAAGCATGGAATGAATTTGTTTAATTTCGTTTTCTATATTTATATGCACCACTGTAATATCGTCTGTTAAATCAAAAGCTTCAAACAGCTTATCAATAAGCTTTCCGTGGGCATTAAAGAAGATTTTTGATATTTTTTGTCCGTTTTCTCCATAATAGCGCGCGGGTATTTTGCGGCGCAGAACGTAAACATCGCCTGTATGGGCTTTATAAAGCCTGCCTTTTGATTCGATGCAAATTGTTCCCTGTGTTACATATTCAAACACATAATTCGGCAAACAATAATACTGATAGAAGTAGTTTTTTTGAGGATAGGTTATTCCGGCATAGCCGACTGTCAAAAAATTGTTTTTGCAAAAATCGTTTATGTAATAAAATTTTTGGCTGATTTTTTTATAATCTGAGGCATCGGAAAAATAAAGTATTTCGTCCATCAACAATCACCCGCTTAATAAATAATTAACAGTTATTTGATAGCATTGTATCATAAAATTTCAGTAATATCAACAAAAAAATAATAAAATACCGTGAATTTTTTACAGCTAATAGTGAATTTTTTACCTTTACCGGAAAATGTGTTTTATAGTAGAATGTTTTTAAGGACAGCTGTTTTAAACAGTTTAAAAATATTTAAGGGAGGATTTTTTATGAAACGCATTTTAAGCATTTTGCTTTGCTTATGCATGGTTTTTTCATGCATGGGCGCGGTAAGCTTTGCAGACGGTGAAACGGAGAGCTTAAATATAATTTCAGCTTTTGCCGATTATCACGTTTGCGGTAAGTACCTTTCAGACGACGGTTATATCGGAATACCCGTTGAGGTAAACACTTATATCAAAGGGGAAACGAATAACAAAACCCAAATTGTGTTGTATGTTATAAACACAAACACCGAGAGAATAGGTACAGAAGGCGATGAATCTATTATATCAGACCTTTTGGACGAAGGATACATTGTTGTTGTGTTAGACTATAAAAACAACGCAAAATCGGTTAGTCCGGATCTGGACTGGAGTATTCAGAAGATCAGAACAAAAATTGAAGGCGGCGCTTATTTAAACGGCGCAAGCCATGAAACATACTGCACATATGTGCTTCCGGCGGGCTACAGGCTTCAAAGAAAAATTAAATACTGGAACTTTGAAGAAAACGGCGCTGACGGATGCTTAGACTATATAGTTGAAATATGGAACAGCGATTTTAAAAAGGCTAAGGGAAACAAAGAAATTACGTATTCAGACGGCACTGTTAAAAAAGTGAGCGAGGTTACGGCCGAAAGCATTGACGACTGCGTTAAGCCAGACAGCTCGCCGATAGATTTAAATCTTTATTTGGATATCATTTATCCGTCTAACCCGAAAGAAGAGGTTCCGGTTATGTGTCTGGCATCGAGCGCTGAAACAAGCGTGGAGTCGTGGTCAGACTCAAGAAGACCTCATTTAACGGGATTTTTGTTTGTGGGATATGCAGGCGCTATTTATGATCACTGCTATGTTCCGATGGCAAGAAACGATCATTACGGATATTTTGACGGCAGCGATCACGGGGATCCTTTCTCTCTTGTAAAGTATACCGGAACAAAGAGCGAAACTGCCGCGATAAGATGCTTAAGATATTTAACGGACGCTTATCCGGATACATACAAGTTTAACAAAGGCAAATTTGGCGCTTACGGACACTCAAAGGCTTCGTTTGTGTTTAAGCTTGGAAATCTGCATCCTGAGCTGTGTGAAGAATACAGATATTTTAGCGGCCATCACGGCGAGTGCGCCGAAGGGGTTACTCAGCCGTATCTTACATATAAAGACGGAAGCGAAATCCCTTCAAATATTCAGATGGTTTACGCTTCGCACGGCGGAGGAACGGAATATATAGGTGAAAATTTTGCTCCGCTTTATGTATCATGCGGCGAGGCGGACGGACCGGGCGTGTCGGGCTTTGTTAAGCATCAGGTTTGTGCGGCGCGCCGGTACGACATACCGTTTATGTATATGACGATGCCGGGCGTCGGTCACACGATTATTTACGGCTACAGCGAAAAGTATCAGATTGATATGTATAACTCGCTGTTTGACTTTGCGCATTATTATTTAAAAGACGCAAAGCCGGTCTGCGAATATATTCTGCCGCTAAACGGAACAAAGGATTTTGACACAAACGGCGAGATCACTTTAAAATTCACAGGACCGATAGCAAGAAGCGAAATTGAAAGCAAGGTTAAAATAATAAACAAGAAAACCGGTAAAGCGGCTTTGGGAACATGGAAAAGCGAATTTAAAAACACAACATGGAAATTTACGGGCCACGATTTAACAGGCGGCTGCGAATATGAAATAAGCGTTCCCAAAAGCGTTACGGCAGATAACGGCAAAACGCTCCGCGAGGCAAAAAGCTTTACTTTTAAGACAAAGTATGAACAGGGCATTGCGGCAAAAGATATATCAAGCGACAACGCTGATATGACGCTTTTAAAAACTGCCGACACAGATAACGGGGTTTATCTTCTTTTTGACAGCGCGGATTATGAAAATTCAATAACAACCGATTTGCGCTTTTCTGTCATAAATGATGCTGCAAACCGCGTTAGCGTTTATGCGCTTGACAATATAGATGAAGAAAACATTAAAAATTCTTCGCAGGGCAGCGTGATTGCCGAGATTGCAATTGCGGGAAAAGGAGATTACAGCGCAGACATAACCGAATATGTCAAAACTCTTAAAAAGGGCGAAAAAGCGGGATTTTTGCTTAAGGCGAAAAACGTTAAGGAAACAAAAACAATAACCGATATTGATTTTGAAACGGTTGATTCAAGATTTAATTCTTCTTTGTATTCGGAAGAGCAAAATAACACGCCGGGCGGATCAAAATCTTATAAAACAAAGTCGACAATAAGCGTTCGAAAGCTTATATTCAGTCCGTCGATAACATTGGCAGACTTTGGACGAAAGTTTAATATAAGTTTTGATATATATCCGACAACAGACCGCCGTTTTACCTTTTATGTAGGCCATTATGCAACCTCAACGCTTAACTGGCCCGATTATAATGATGAAACGGCAATGAGAATGCTTCTTTGTAAGGATAAGTGGCATAATATTAATATGACATATCAGGTAAATGATTTATACTACTGTGCGCCTGAAATTTCAAAAGACGGAATTTTCTTTTCAAGCTCAAACTACACGGACGCATATTATATTGACAATTTAAAGGTGACAGAAGATATAACCGAGGTTAAAATTGCAAAGGAGCAGACAAACGGAAGCTTTGCGCCGTCGATTGTTTTGCATCCGGTAAATAAAAATGTGAGCATGCAGACCGCCGCTTCGTATGTCGAAAGCGGAGAAAATGAAAACGAAAGCTTTGAAAATGAAGAGAGTCTGCTTGTGAGCGGAAGAGAAAAGGAATACAGACTTTCGCAGTATAAAAAAGTGTATGCAAAGGTTGACCTTTCGGAATTTGACGGAAAAAACAAGGCAAGCGTGAGCATAGATGTTAAAAATGATAATAACGGAAGCGTGTGTGTTTACGGCATAACAGATACCGCTGCGGCGCAGTATATAGATGATGAGACGATAAACTATCTTAATGCGCCGGCAAACGACCGCTTTGGATTCGGGGCGGATGTTTTAAAGGTATACGGATCTGAAGCGTTGGGAACAGCAAAGGTTATGGGGCGCGGCAGCTACAGAATAGACATAACGGATTATGTTTTAAGCATGAGGGCCCGGGGAAAATCACAGGGCGTTTTGATGTTTGCTTTATCTTCGCCGCCGAAAGAGGAAACGCAGATAAGCTTAACCAATTTTAACAACGGCAAAGTACCGTTTTCGGTTGTTCAGGGCGGCGATATAATAAGCCACGGCTTAAGCAAAAATGAAAACCACGGCGACGGAGACGGCTATAGCTATGCTATGAACACGGCATACGGCTATGACAGGTTAAAGTTTGATATTTTAGGGGTTAAAAATCTTACGGAAGATGATATAGGAAGAAGCTTTACTGTGAGCTATTATTTAAAATCCGACAAAACGGGAACGTTTATGAACTCCCTTTTATATGAGCGCGGTGCAAACGAGCATGTAAATAAAGTTATGCAGGATTACACAAATGCAAACGAGTGGCAGAAGTTTAGCTATGATATTGCGCTTACAAAAGACATTATTGCTTCGGGGCTGGACGCTTCAAAGATACCGGCATATTTAAATTTCCAGCTTTCAGGCATGGGAGAGCGTGCAAACGGCAAAAATGACAACGTGGTTGTTTATATTGATGACTTTACCGTTACGGAGAAAAGAGTTGGCGATATTGAATTTGAAATCTGCGAAAACGGCGCGGCTTCGGATTTGTTTAAAAAGCAGATAATTTTTGATGACCGCAGCGCTTGGTACGGTCCGGGCGCCGACACAGAGGTAAACAGCAGATTTGATATGATTTTGGGAGGAGGCGTTAAAGCAAATCTTAAAATGCAGCTTGTAGGCTCCGATGTTACTGCCGATCACACAACAGGCGACGGCAAGAGCCTGTGGCTTTGTATGCCGCAGGGGTATAACAGATTTAAGTTTTATAATTTCTTTGACCATAATCTTACAGCTGATGACATCGACAGAAAGTTTAAAATAAGCTTTTGGGCAAAGGGAGATAAGGAAGGAAAAATAAGCTGCGGATTTATGTCGCACGGGTCAGAAAGTTCGTACACCACGTCTATCTATGAGGGAACATATAATAAAAAACAGATATATCCGATAACAACCGATTGGCAAAAATATACCTATGAGGCAGTGGTTGAAGAAAAAATGCTTGCTTCTTATTATCCCGGACATGAAAATGCGGGATATAATCCGGCACTGTTTTCAATTGTATCGGGCAGCATGGCGGGAGGAAATTTATATGTTGACGATATAGAAATTGAGGAAACCGGGCGGATAGTTTCATCATCTGAAGTTTTTTCGTATTCAAACGATATGGAAAATGTTAAGGGCATTGATGAAGTTACCGGTTTTAACGGCTGGGAGAACGCTTACAGCAAAATAAAAATAAGCAGCGCTCAAAACCACACACCCGGCGGGGCAAAAAGCTTATTGATTCGTTCAGACAAGGGATATAACAGAATGTTTTTATATAACGTTATAAAGCAGCCCGAAACGGCAGACATTGGCAAAAGATATAAAATAAGCCTTTGGGTTAAAGCCGGCAAAGCCGGCTCGTTTGTGATGGGGCTTGCAAACAGCGGTACGGGCGGCGACGGATACACCGGACAGGTGCGCCGTACTTATACGGTTGAAGCAAATAAATGGACAAAATGCATTTATGATGTTACAATCGATGAGGCTATGGTTGAAAACAATGCGCGCTTCCTCGCTATGTATATAAACGGTTTCGGACAGAGCGCCGACTATCCGGCTGATATTTATGTAGACGATATTATATCGGTTGAATATCCGGCAGGCGAGGCAAAAGATGTTTCTGTTTTGAAGGTGAGCACTGTTAATTCAACAGGTAAAAGCTTGGTTTTAACAGCGGGACGCTATGACGCGGCTGCAAAGATAAGAAAAGCTTATCTGCGTTTTGAGGGCGGAGAATATGAAAATATAAAAAGAGCTTTGTTAAACTTTGAAGTGTGCGCTGCGTTCGGGCAGACGGTTAAGATTTATGCGCTAAAAGATGCATCTTTCCCGGCAAGCCTTACATATAAAACTGCTCCGGCATATGCAAAAGACGAAACGATAGATTTAAATTATGCTTACGGCGCAAAACCTATTGCATCGTTTGCGGCAGAGCCTAAGGAATATTCTGTAGACGTTACGGATTATGTTAAAGATAATGGGTTAAATGAGCATACGTTTGCGATTGTTTGTGAACAGACAGGAAAAACACAGTACTACAATTTGGATTTATCAAAATATTCGCTGACAAAAGATGTTGATTATAAGGCAGAAAAAGAAGTTGCGGTTTCAAACGAAGGAGCAGCGGTATCCGGCGGAAAGATTAAGCTTTTAAATATTTTCGGAAGCGAAAACGAAACAATCAAAGCCGGCGAAACTTATAAAGTTACGGCAGATATTATGCCTGTGTCGGACGCTGAAATTGTTTTGGGATTTGACAGCGAAAACAGCGATGAAATAGCATCGCAGTGCACAAGCATAAACGCTTCTGCAAATGTTTCATCAAATATTGAATTTGAATATACTGCAACAGAAGAAGACGAACAAAACGGCATTTGTGCGATAAGCATTTATGCAAATTCCGAGACAGACGGCGGTTTTGTGATTGAAAATGTTTCGGTGCAGAGCGAAAACCCTGTTGTTATATCAAAATCGTCAGAGCTTGTTATTGAAACGGCAAAGGAAATTGATGTTCCGGACGAGAGAGCGCAGGCACAAATCAGCGTTATGTCAAACAAAAATAGTGTTGTTGTAAACGGTGAGGATAAAGGCATATCTTACACGGCGGCGCACTACGTTGGCGAAAGGTTAAATCTTTCTCTCGCGGACAGCGAAGGCTTTATGTACTGGAAAGACGCGTCAAACGGATTTATACTTTCTTATGATCCAAACTGCAGCTTAAATGTCGGCAGCGACAGAAGCATTATTGCAATATTTGCCGAAGACGGCGTTTATGTATCGTTTAAAAATATTAACGGTCAGGTTGTTGCGGAAGGATTGGTAAATGGCGAGCTGCGCGTGCCGCAGAATCCTTATGTTTACGGTTATGAGTTTGCCGGCTGGTTTGACGGAAAAGAAAAATCGCTCTTAAAAGCCGGAGACATTGTAAGTGCTGATAAAAACACTGTTTACAATGCGGGATACAGCAAAAAGGCGGACTTGTATAAAGTGGATGTGAACGGAAGCGAGAAGAGTTATAAATATAACGATTTGGTCAGCGTAACGGCAGAGGGCGAAAAAGACGGAAAAGCGTTTTCTTACTGGGAGCGCAACGGAAAAATCGTTTGCTATGATTTAACGTACAGCTTCTATGTAAGCGCAGACAGCACAGTAAATGCAGTATACGGACAAAGCAGCGCGGATAAAAACGTTTTGGTTATGGCAAATCCGTGCGCAGTCGGCGGCGACAAGATAGCGTTTTTCGCAGAGCGCAATATAGCTGATGAGTACACAGTTATAGAAAGCGGAATACTTTTGGGACAAAAAGAGGGCTTAAATCTTACGAATGCTAAGATAAAGGCAGTTTCTAAAAATGTTTCAAACAAAGGACAGTTCACGATAAGAAAGAAAAACGTCGGCGCGGGCGAGAGTTGGTATGGCGTGTCATACGTTATATACTCTGACGCAAGCCAAAATATAAAGACGATTTATTCAAACGAAGTTAATATGACGCTTTAAAACAAAAAAACTCCCGGGGCAGATTTTAAGTTTATAATTTGCCCGGGAGTTTTTTATGCAATTATTTTTTAAGACAGGTATTTTGCGGTGTTTATGATATTTGGCTCTTTAATGTTTGCCGTGCCGAGAGGCAAAAGGCGAAAGTGAGTTTGAAAAAAATGCGCCGCGTATTCAGAAAGTGAAAATAAAATAAAGGCGCGCAAGCAAAAAATTTAAAGTACAAAACCTCCTTATATGGTATAATAATCTCACAGGAGCTGCGCTCAAAGCCGTATTCTACGACTTGCAAAATTAAAATTTTGCCTGTGCAAGCATTGACGGCTGCGTAAAAATGCCCTTGCGAGCAAGCATTCAATAATACC
The DNA here is from genome assembly GCA_934457145.1 of uncultured Clostridia bacterium. Classification (GTDB taxonomy): domain Bacteria; phylum Bacillota; class Clostridia; order UBA1381; family UMGS1253; genus CAKSHP01. The sequence goes on from CAKSHP010000019.1 coordinate 22,376, forward strand.
AAAAAGGAGGTTTTATATTTTACAGGTATTAATTAAAATATGACAGGATATGTCTGAATCTTATTTTTTTAACTTTTGGTGAAGCGCTGTTGTTCGGTCGATTAATTCAGATATTTTTCCGTTGCCGAATTCTGCGACAGTGGAATGAATTGAATCGTTAAACGGAGCGGTCCATCTTGCGTCTACCTTATGGTTTCCGATTGCCGCACCGCAGATACTTCCGGCTGTGCCGCCGTTGCAGTCGGTGTCGAGTCCGCACATTACTGCGCAGGTGATTGTTTTTGTGTAGTTAAGGTTTCCGTATAACAAAGCAAGCGTTACAACAGCGAGGTTGTTGATTGTGTCTATTACTGTTAAATCTTTGTAACGGTTTTCGATTTTTTCGCAGACAACGTTAAAATCCTTTGACTCTTCCCACCATTTAACCGTCAGCAAAACTGCTTCGGCAAGACGGGATTTTTTCGGGATAACGCTGAGTCCGCCGTTTATTATTGTTTTAACATCGGGATTTTTTGAAAGCGCAGCTGCAATACAGCCGGCAACATACATTCCGCCGTAGCAGCCGTTTTTAATGAGGCTGAAGCTGCAGTCTTTGTAGGCAATTTTTGCTGCGGCTAACGGATCGGCGGGATTTAAATAGCCCCACATATCCGAACGGATTTGCCCGTCGATACATTCTCTCCACGGATTTGTTTTATAGGGGAACTGCTTTATCTGTTCTTCGGCGCTGATGTCCGAGCGCAATGATACCATGCCGTAGTATGCCATTCTTGACGCGCACCAAAACATGTAATACGGAGAGTTTTTAAGCCATGTTTCGCCGATATCGTAATGGGTAAAATCAAAGCCTTTCTTTTCGGCGAGCAGAAGCGAATAAATGGTGTAGTTTATATCATCGTCGTTTTCAATAAAAGAGATATTGTTTCGGGTTGAGTTTTTGCAGCCAAGCGTGAAATCGAGTTTTTCGGAGTGGCTTACAGCGAAGTCGTTTAGAGGGTAGTCGCCTGTGCTTTCAAGATACTGTTTAATAAATGAGCGATCGAGATGAAGTTCGAAGGGTTTTCCTAAAACAACACCGCCGCAGCGGCCTCTTACGGCGCCTGCAATTCTGTTTTCGTATTCTATATCGCTTAAAGGTTCAAGCGCGCTTGGCATTTTAGAAGCCGATGCGATTATACTTTCAAAATCTTCGGGTTCTTCATAGGGGTAGTCCTTTTTTATTCTGTTGGCGCGCAGGGCCCAAAGCTTTTCATATGCGTCCTGCCAGTAGGGTTCGCTTTCGTTTTCTTTTGCAGCAAGGCTGTCTGTCGGGGAGATGTCGTATCCTTCCAGCGCCATAATTCTTTTTTCTTCGAAAAATGTGTCTTTCCAGTTTGCATATCCGGGCATAAATATTCCTCCTAAATATATTGACTTATTTTATATGTTGCGATACAATGAATTATAGTATATTATTTGCAATAAAACAATGCTAATAATGCAGAAAGTGTGCAAATTATGGATTTAGATAGAAAAGATGAATTTGATAAATACAATGCATCTGTGATGGAATATGAAAACCGCGCCCGTTCAAGAGAGCAGATGCACATGCATGATTGTGCGGAGCTTGGAATTTGTTTGGAAGGAAGCGGAGTGTTTTATATCGGAAAAGCCGTTAAACAGTTTGGTGCAGGCTATGTTTCGTTTATTTTGCCGGGGGAGCTGCATATTGCAAACAGCCCGACGAAAAGGCCGAGCAAGTGGAAGTTTATGTCTTTTAATATAAGTGAATTTGATAAAAAAGATTTTAAAAGCGGCGGAAATGTTTTTGGAGAGGCAAAATTGTTTGAACTTGCAAAGCTTGTTTTTTTTGCAGCCGAGACGGGCGATACGGAGTTGTTTTGTGCGCTTATGAAGGCTTTGATATGCTATTTAAAAAGAATAAGCGCAAAAGAGACAGAGGCAAAAAGCACAGGGGTTTATGAATATAACAGGCTTTTGCCGGCGATTGATTATATGTCTTTACGCTATGCGGAAGATGTTCAAATGGATTATCTTGCAAAGCTTTGCAAGATGAGCAGTTCGCTTTTTTTCAGGATTTTTAAAAAGACATTTTGCATGACGCCAAATCAGTATTTAACAACAATACGCATTGAAAATGCCGCAAATCTTCTGATGGCAACCGATATGAGCGTTACGGATGTTTCTTTGGGCGTCGGATACGAAACGCAGTCGGCATTTTACCGCAATTTTTTAAAAACAAAGAAAATGTCGCCGCGCAGGTATCGAAAATATGCAAAAGACGAGATTGGTTAAAACATTTTTAAATGCCTTGACGAGGCAACGCTGTTTACAAAGCCGATTGCCATAAAATTGGTTATAAGAGATGTTCCGCCGTAGCTTATAAACGGGAGCGGAATACCTGTAACGGGCATAAGCTGGATACACATGCCGACGTTTTCTAAAATGTGGAACAAAAACATTGCGGAAATTCCCGTGCAGATAAATGAGCCGTAGACATTGTCGGTTGTGGCGGCAATATATATGCAGCGAAGAACCAGCAAAAACAAAAGGATAACAATTGCTATACTTCCGAAAAATCCCCATTCTTCGCCGATTGTGGCAAAGATGAAGTCGGTGTGTTTGGCGGGAAGGTAGCCGAGTTGGTTTTGGCTTCCCGAAAGATAGCCTTTGCCGAAAAGCTTTCCCGAACCTATTGAAATTTCCGACTGGATAACGTTAAAGCCGCTGCCGTTCGGATCGCGGTACGGATCAAAGAAAACCAGTATGCGGTCTATCTGATAGGGGGAGAGTATTTTGTCTTTTAAAAGCCAGAAGAGCGGAGCGAGCACGGCAAGCGTTATAAAAAATATCAAAACGTATTTATAGCTGATTTTTGCAACAAATATCATTGATAAAAATATAAAGAAAAATACGATTGCAGTGCCGAGGTCGGGCTGAAGCATGATAAGGAATATAAATATTGCAACATGCAGAAAAAGCCCTAAAAGAGCGGGGATATAGTTTATATCGTTTTTTACGCGCATAAGATGAGTGGCAAAGGTTAATATAAATCCGATTTTTGCTATTTCGGAGGGCTGAAAGCTTACGGGACCTAAATCGATCCAGCCTTTTGTGCCTGTGCTTTCCGCGCCGGTGCCGATTAAAAGCACAAGTATTAAAAGCAAAAGGTTTCCTATGAATATGTATTTATTGGCGTCCATAAAAAGCTCGAAGTCGACATTTGAAATTATAAGCATTAAAACAAAGCCTATAACGCATGCCGCGCTTTGAATAACAACGAATTTTATTGTGCCGTAGCTGCGGGTTGCGGAAAAAATCGCAAGTATGCCGCAAAATGTGCATAAAAGGGCAAGCGACGTTAACAGAAAGTCGGTGTTTTTTAAAAAATTGAATTTTTCGGATATTTTATTTTTTGACATTTATTTTTCTCCACAGAATAATTTTTAAAACGAAATGTTTTTAAAACATATTTACGCTTACTATTATATCAAAAAAAATAAATTTGTAAACACTCATGCGCAAAAAAATAAACTATTTGTTACTTTTTACTCAAAATGGCATATAAAAAACAAAAAATGTTAAAAAATATAGCCGTATGAATAAAAAAGTATTGAAAACTGCTTTTTAAGCTGATATAATAAATGTGTAAAGGGTTTTATAACAAAAATCGTAAAATTAACAGGGGGCTGATAACATGGGAGAGATGAAACTTCCGCGCACGTGGGAATCGATTATTGAAACTCAGGCATTTTTGCCGGTGATTGTTAAGACAATTGAAAAAATTCACGATGTTACCTGGTCAATGAATACCAATTACCACGACCATTTCGAGATGGTGTATATCAAAAGGGGAGAGGCTGTGTTTAATGTGTCGGGCGATGATGTTGATATGAAGCCTAACGACATTATAATAATAAAGCCGCATCAGGCGCACAAGTTTGTTGTGTTATCCGAGCAGTGCGAATTTTTGGTGTTAAGTTTTAAATTTGAAAATAAAAGCGACGGAAAGTTTTCGCAGGTGTCTTTAAATGATTTTATTGAATTTGTAAACGACGATTCGATTGCGTATATTCATTTGCAGCTGAGCCGAAAAAACGATATTATCGGAGTTATGAACAGGATACTGCGCGAACATGACAAAAAGCAGATTTGGGGAGAATATTTAAGCTATTTGCTTATAATGGAGCTGTTTGTGCTTGTGAGCAGGACGCTTAAAGTTGAATGGGAACAGAGCATAAAGAGCAGAAGCGTTAAGTTAAAAGAGCTTTTGGCAATTTCAAAGGAATATATAGAAAATAATTACGAAAAGGAAATTTCGCTTTCGGACGTTGCGGGATATGTGTTTTTAAGCGAAAGCTATTTTGCGCATACTTTTAAAGACGAGTTTGGAATAAGCCCGAAAAAATATCTTTTGAATGTTAGAATTAACGCTGCAAAAGAGCTTTTGGGCATGACGGATCAGAAAATTAACGATATTGCAAAGGAAGTCGGTTTTTCGAGCCAGCAGCGGTTTAACGATATTTTCAAAAAGTATGAGGGTATGACGCCTCTGCACTACAGAAAAATTGAAAAATTAAAAAAGCTTAACCGAGGCGGCTGAGAAAGTAAGATTAATTCTGAAAGGAAATTTGATTGTGGAAAAAAGACACGCAGTGATAAAAAGCGTTTTGAAAAATTCCATAGCTGATGAAATCGGTCTTGAAAAGGGCGACTGTATTTTAAAAATAAATGATACAAAAATACAGGACGTGTTAGATTACAGATTTTTAACCGCGGATGATTTTTATGTGTTGGACGTTTTAAAAAAAGACGGAAACCGGGAAATTATCGAAATTGAATCGGGATATGAGGATTTGGGAGTTGAATTTGAAAATTCTTTGATGGACAGCGCGAAAAGCTGTCAGAACAAGTGCGTGTTCTGTTTTATAGATCAGCTTCCTAAGGGCATGCGAAAGACGCTGTATTTTAAAGATGATGACGCAAGGCTTTCGTTTTTGCAGGGGAACTATATCACGCTTACAAATCTTAAGGATTTTGATATAGAAAGAATTATAAAAATGCGCATATCGCCGGTTAATGTGTCGGTGCATACAACGGACCCCGAACTCAGGCGGTTTATGCTGAAAAACAAAAACGCCGGCAAGCTTTATGAAACGATGAAAAAACTTGCCGCAAGCAAAATAACGATGAACTGTCAGATTGTTTTGTGTCCTGAAATTAACGACGGCAAAAATCTTGAAAAGACGGTTCGCGATCTGGCGGTGCTGAGTCCTTATGTACACAGTGTTTCGATTGTTCCGGTGGGGCTTTCGGCGCACAGAGAGGGGCTGTGTCCTTTAAAATCATTTGATCAAAAAGGTGCGGCAGAGGTTATAGACACCGTGCATGAATGGCAAAAAGAATTTTTAAAAAAATACGGCAGCAGAATAATTTATCTTTCGGACGAGTTTTATATTACGGCAAAAAGGGATCTGCCCAAAGAGGACGAGTATGAAGGATATGCCCAGATTGAAAACGGAGTCGGACTTATAACAAGCATGAGGCGCGAGTTTTTTTCGGCGATTGAAAAGATAGGAAAATTAAAAAAGAAAAGAAAAGTGTCAATTGCAACGGGAGAGGCGGCATATGATTTTATAAAAGAGCTTGCACGCGAGATGGAAAAAAGAGTTGAAGGCTTTGTTTGCAATGTGTATAAAATTAAAAACAGCTTTTTCGGCGGAAAGGTTAGCGTTACGGGGCTGATATGCGGCTGTGACCTTTTAGAGCAGCTTAAAGGCAAAGACCTGGGAGAGGGGCTTTTTATATCGATCAGCATGCTCAGAAACGGCGACGATGTGTTTTTAGACGACTTTACTTTACCGGATATTGAAAAAAAACTTAAAACAAAAATCACATGCGTTGAAAACGACGGATATGACTTTACAGAAAGGCTGCTTGATATACAGATATAGAAAAATTGCTTTTGGAAAGGCGGGATATAAATGGCAAAACCGATTTTGGCAATAGTGGGCAGACCGAATGTCGGAAAATCCACATTATTTAATAAAATTGCGGGGGCAAGAATAAGCATTGTTGATGACACCCCCGGCGTTACGAGAGACAGAATATTTGTTGAAACGGAATGGTTCGGCAGAGAATTTGTTTTAATCGATACGGGCGGTATAGAGCCGAAAACCGACGATGAAATCCTTATGCAGATGCGTTTGCAGGCAAATGTTGCAATTGATATGGCGGACGTTGTTGTGCTTATGTGTGACATAAAAGACGGACTGACGGCTACCGACGCAGATGTTGCGGCTATGCTTATAAAGGCTAACAAGCCCGTTGTTGTGGCGGTGAATAAGGTTGATAATCCAGGTCAGCCGCCTATGGATTTTTATGAGTTTTACAATTTAGGTCTCGGAGATCCCATGGCCATATCGTCGACACACGGTTTGGGCGTTGGAGACCTTTTGGATAAGGTGTTTGAATTGTTTCCCGAAAAGGAAAACGAAGATAAAGAAGAAAACGTTATAAAGGTTGCGGTTGTCGGCAAACCGAATGCGGGAAAATCGTCGCTTATAAATTGTATTTTGGGCGAAAACAGGGTTATTGTGAGCGATATTGCCGGCACAACGCGCGACGCAATCGACACGAAGGTTGAAATTGATGGGCAGAAATATGTGTTTATAGATACTGCCGGAATAAGAAGAAAATCGAAGGTAAACGAGCAGATTGAAAAATACAGCGTGCTGCGCGCTCAGGCGGCAGTTGAACGCGCCGACGTTTGCATAATAATGATTGACGGCGAGATGGGAATAAGCGAACAGGATTCAAAGATTGCAGGTTACGTTCACGAATGCGGAAAGGCTTCGATTGTTGCCGTGAACAAATGGGATGCAGTCGAAAAAGAAACAAACACAATGAACAATTATAAAAAAGACGTTTATGACACGCTTGCGTTTATGCAGTATGCGCCGGTGCATTTTATAAGCGCGAAAACCGGGCAGAGGGTTAAGGCTGTGTTTGAGCTTATAAAGGAAGTGTATAATCAGGCGTCAAAGAGAATTTCGACCGGTATGCTAAATGATGTTTTGTCGGAGGCGACAAGCAAGGTTCAGCCGCCGAGCGATAAGGGAAAGAGGCTTAAGATTTATTATATGACGCAGCCGTCTGTTAATCCTCCGACTTTTGTTATATTTGTAAACAGCGAGGAGCTTTTTCATTTTTCATATCAAAGATATATAGAAAATCAAATTCGTGCGGCGTTTGGATTTGTCGGCACGCCGATAAAGTTTATTATAAGGGAAAGAAGAGACAAAAAATAAGTTTACAGCTTTGCAGCCGGAGGTTTTGGCTGTAAAACGGAAAGGCAATGAAATATTATGGCGGATAAAATTTGTTTTGCTGCGGTTATTTTAATAAGCTATCTTTTGGGAAGCATAAATGCATCTATTGTTATTTCAAATCTTAAGGGGACAGACATAAGAAAATACGGCAGCGGAAATGCCGGAGCAACGAACATGCTTCGGACATACGGAAAGACAATGGCGGTTTTGGCGCTTGTGTTTGACGCACTGAAGGGCATTTTGGCAGTTGGCGCGGCGGCGGCGTTTCAAAAGGCTTTAGCGCAAAACGGCATTGAAAGCAGCCTGACGGACGGACTTAGATACATGGGAGCGCTGTTTGTTGTTATAGGGCATAACTACCCGGTGTTTTTCGGGTTTAAAGGCGGCAAGGGCATTGCAACGTCCGGAGCGGTTATGTTTATGTTGGACTGGAGAGCGGGGCTTGTTGTGCTTACAGGGGCGATTGCGGTTATGGTTATTACACGCTATGTTTCGCTCGGTTCGATGGTCGGAGCGGTTTTGTATGTTGCAGCGCCGTTGTTTTTTAATATAGCAGTTGATAAAAAGTTAAATTACTGGTTTATAATTGTGAGCGTGATTTTGGCGGCAATGGCGGTGTATCGTCACAAAAAAAACATTGTGCGCCTTATACACGGCACAGAGTCGAAGGTCGGGAAAAGCAAAAAGCCTGAAAAAACTGAAAAAGCCTGAAAGGACGGTAAAAAGTTATGAAGATTGCAGTTTTGGGAGCAGGAAGCTGGGGAACGGCTTTGGGACTTTTGCTTTCGTCAAAGCAAAATGATGTTTATATGTGGACGCATAAAAAAGAGACTGCAAAGCGTCTTTCAAAAGAAAGGGTAAACGAGGAGTATCTTCCTTCGATTGCGCTAAACGACAATATGTATTTTTCCGATGATATTAAATATTGCATAGACGGCGCAAGGCTTATTGTGACGGCGGTTCCGTCGCACGTTATAAGAGAGACGGCAAAAAAGGCGGCGCCGTTTATAAAAAAAGATCAGGTTGTTTTAAATGTTTCAAAAGGGCTTGAAACCGACAGTTTAAAAAGACTTTCACAGGTTTTAAAAGAGGAGATACCGGGAGCTGAGATAGCTGTTATGAGCGGTCCGTCACACGCAGAGGAGGTTGCGCGCATGATGCCGACAACAAATGTTGTGGCATCGGAGGATGAAAACGTCAGCGCGTTTGTGCAGGAGGTTTTTATGCATCCTAATTTTCGCGTGTATACAAACAGCGATATTGTCGGAGTGGAGATAGGGGGAGCGCTTAAAAACGTTATCGCGCTTGCGGCGGGGATATCTGCCGGACTCGGCTGCGGCGACAATGCGCTTGCGGCGCTTATGACAAGGGGAATTTGCGAAATTGCGCGTCTCGGCGTTAAAATGGGTGCATCGCTTGAAACATTTTCGGGGCTTTCGGGCATAGGAGATTTGATTGTAACATGCATGAGCAAGCACTCGAGAAACAGAAAGGCCGGGCTTTTAATCGGTCAGGGAATTCATGTTGATGAGGCTTTAAAACAGGTTCATATGGTTGTTGAAGGAGTGCGCACATGCAGGGCGGCGAGCGAGCTTGCAAAAAAGTACGGCGTGTCCATGCCGATTACGGAGTGTACGTACAAGGTGCTGTTTGAAGATATGCCGGCTGTTGATTCAATTTCAAACCTTATGGGCAGGGCAAAGAAGAACGAAGCCGAAAGAGATGTTTTGGGAGAATTTATACAAAAAATAGAAAACGTTAAAAATAATTGAGAAAAAAGAAAGAAAATATATTGTAAAAAGAAAATATATATGGTAAAATAGTTATTGCAAAAAACAGAGTAGAGTTCGGCGCGTTAAGTGCTGCGGGAACGGGGAGTTGTCTTGCAGACGAAAGCTTTTTGAGCTGCGGTGCCGGATTTGCATCCCGCTGTGAATATGTTTGGAATAAAAACCTTCTTATTCATAATTAGCGAGAAAGCAAAAATATGTGTAAGGAGGTTTTTTTGCATGAGAAAAAAAGAAAGTGAAAATGAAAATTTGGGGTTTTGGTCGGCAAAAAGAATATTTGCTTTTCCGAAGCTTAAAACGAAGGATGTGTGCGTAATAGGGCTTTTAATTGCGCTTACGGCGGTTCTTTCGTTTGTGTCGGGGTATTTGAGGATAGGGAATATAAGCAAGCTTTCGATAAGTTTTGTGTGCGTGTTTGTTGCAGCATATATGTACGGCGGAACTGTCGGGGCAATTGTGTGTGCGGCGGCGGATGTTATGTCGTTTGCGATAAATCCTGTGGCGGCGTTTATGCCGCAGCTTACGGCAATTGAGTTTATATACGGATTTATATACGGATTTTTATTTTATAAAACCGACATCAGATACTATTTTTGGAATTTGATAATTTGCGATGTTATTTTGTCGGCTGTGAATATTTTTGTTAAAACGGCAATTCTTTCGGCAAGCTTTTTAATACCTTACAAGGCGCTTTTAATAAGCAGATTTCCGATGTGTGCGCTTCAGGCTGCGCTTATTTTTGCGGTTATTGTGCTTATAAGACCGTTTTTGGGAGAGTTTAAAAAGGGCATTGCCAAAAGATAAAAGAAGGTAAAAAAATGAATGATATAAAAGAATATGCAAAAACGTTTCAGCTTAAAATCAAGCTTGGCACAAAGAAAATGAAGCTTCTTTTGTCAAAGCTTAAAAATCCGCAGGAGAATATTAATCTTATTCATGTTACGGGGACTAACGGGAAAGGCTCGGTCTGCGCATTTTTGGAGAGCATGCTTTTGGCATCGGGGGCAAGCGTGGGGAGATTTTTGTCGCCGGAGCTTATGGAAAAAACCGAGCAGATAAGATTTTGCGGCAAGGACATATCCAAAGAAAAACTTGACTTACTTATAGAAAGCGTTAAAGACGCATGCGCCGAAGTTTTTTTGGAGCTTGGCGAGGAGGTGTCGCAGTTTGAGATTATAACTGCGTGTGCATTTTTATATTTTAAAGAAAAAAAGCCGGACTATGTTATAATGGAGGTCGGAATGGGAGGCGAGGGTGACGCGACAAACGTTTGCGAGCATGCAAAGTTTGCGCTTATCAGCAAAATAAGCCTTGACCACACGGCATATCTCGGAAGCACAAAAAAAGAGATTGCAAAGGTAAAGTGCGGAATAATTAAAAACGGCTGCACGGTTATTGCAACTAAAGCAAACGAAGATGTGACAGACGTTATAAAAGATGCGGCAAGTCGGAAAAACGCAAGGCTTATTGAGGCTAGGAGCCTTGAGTCCGGCGGATTTGATTTAATTTACGAAAAGGCAAAAATCAAAGACAGGCTCTGCACTCTTTCGCTCGGGGGAACAAATCAGCTTGAAAATGCGGCAATTGCGGTGCGCTGTGCGCGGGAGATCGGAATTTCAGATGAAGATATAATATATGGTCTTGAGCATGCGAAAAACCCGGCAAGGTTTGAAAAAATAAGCGAAAGTTTTTATTTTGACGGGGCGCACAATGCCAACGGAGCCGAAAGCCTTAAAAGAAATATTGACAGGTATTTTAAAGGCAGACCGATTGTGTATATAATGGCAATGATGAAAGACAAAGACATAGGGGGCACTGTTGACATTTTAAATGATAAAAATGCAAAGTTTTATTTTACAAAGGCAAATGTTTACCAAAGGGCGGCAGAGGCGGAGGACATGAAAGAGATTGCTTTAAAAAGAGGAGCAGATGCAAAGGCGTATGCCGATTTAAAAACGGCTTTTAAAGAAGCGGCTTTACAGGCAAAAAAGAGCGGAGCGGTTATGATTGCGTGCGGATCGTTATATTTTTATAAAGATTTTAAAAATGCGGGTATTTTTTAGCATAAAAATTTTATAAAATACCTGATTTTTTTACAAATGCTTGACTGAAAGGCAACAAAATGATACAATAAAATGTATTATAAAAAATTTTAAAGATTTTAAAAATGCGTTTTACAAAAGACGGATAGCGGAATGGAGAAAAATTTATGTGGTTAGCGGATAAATGGAAGGATTATGAGCTTATAGACAGCGCATCGGGAGAAAAGCTTGAACGATGGGGGAAAGTTGTTTTGCGCCGTCCGGATCCGCTTGCCGTGTGGACAAATAAAAGCTCGGATATGTGGCAAAACGCTCATGCGCACTATCACCGCTCAAACACAGGGGGCGGACATTGGGAGTATAACAAAAGGCTTCCTGAAAAGTGGCAGATTTCGTTTGAAGATATGATATTTAATATAAAGCCCATGAACTTTAAGCATACCGGTCTTTTCCCGGAGCAGGCGGCAAACTGGGTTTGGTTTTCTGAGCTTATTAAAAACAGCGGGCAAAACGTGAGGGTGCTTAATTTGTTTGCATATACGGGCGGAGCAACCGTGGCGGCGCTTAAAAGCGGAGCGGCGGTTACGCATGTTGACGCGGCGAAAGGCATGGTAAACTGGGCAAAAGAAAACGTTATAAGTTCAAGGCTTGACAAAGAAAACATCCGCTATATTGTTGACGATGTTTTAAAGTTTGTTTTGCGCGAGCAAAGGCGGGGGAAAAAATACGACGCGGTTATTATGGATCCGCCGTCATACGGAAGAGGCCCGTCGGGCGAGGTTTGGAAAATAGAAAATGAGCTTTACTCTTTGGTGTGCGAATGTGTTAAGCTTATGTCGGACACGCCGCTGTTCTTTTTGATTAATTCTTACACAACCGGGCTTTCGGCTTGCGTGTTAAATAATATTTTAACGCTTACGATGAAAAAGAAATTTTCGGGAATTGTGAGCGCGGATGAGATAGCAATTCCGATGAGCGGTAAAAACGGCATGCCGCTTCCCTGCGGAATATCGGGAAGATGGCAGGCAAAGAAGTTTTGATTTTAAAAGCGGTTTTTTAAATTTTTTATGTAAAAAGTGAGTGCGCATAAATGATAGAAACGAAGAATTTAAAATATGAATATGCCGCAGAGGACGGGGCAAAGCTTGCCTTAAAAGGGATAGACTTAACCGTGAAGGAAGGCGAATTTGTTACAATCGTCGGACACAACGGATGCGGAAAGTCGACGCTTGCAAAGCACTTTAACGTTATAAATCTGCCTTGCGGGGGAAAGGTTTATGTTGATAATTTAGACACAGAAGATGAAAAGCTTCTTTTTGAAATCCGCCGCAGAGTGGGGATGGTTTTTCAAAATCCCGATAATCAGATTGTGGCAACCATTGTTGAAGAAGACGTTGCCTTTGCGCCGGAAAACCTGGGAGTGGAGCCCGCGCAGATAAGAAACAGAGTTGATGAGGCGCTAAGAGCCGTTGGAATGTATGAAAACCGGTTAAGTGCGCCGCATCTTTTATCGGGCGGACAGAAACAGCGCATAGCAATTGCGGGCATACTTGCGATGAAACCGAAATACATTGTTTTGGACGAACCGACGGCAATGCTTGACCCGATAGGCAGACGCGAGGTTTTAAAAACGATAAAAAAACTCAATAAAGAGATGGGCATGACGGTTGTTTTAATAACTCATTATATGAACGAAGCAGCAATGGCGGACAGAGTCGTTGTTATGCGCGAAGGCGAAATTTTTATGACGGGAACGCCTGAAGAAATTTTTATGCAGCCCGAAAAGCTTAAACAGACAGGGCTTGACGTTCCGCAGACAACGCAGCTTTTGCATATGCTTAAAAAAAGCGGATACGATGTGAGAGATGATATTTTTGATGCAGATGAGTGTGCAAAGGAGATTTTAAGGCTTTTATGATAAGATGCGAAAATTTGCAGCACGTTTACCAAAAGGGGACTCCTTTTGAAAAGGCTGCGCTTAAGGACATAAATCTTCATATAAAAAAAGGCGAGATGGCGGCGATTATAGGGCATACGGGGAGCGGAAAGTCTACGCTTATCCAGCATTTTAATGCTCTTGAACTGCCGACGGGAGGAAAGGTTTTTATAAACGGCGAGGACGTGTGTGACAAAAAGACGAACTTAAAGCTTTTAAGAAGCAAGGTCGGACTTGTGTTTCAGTATCCGGAGCATCAGCTTATGGAGCAGACGGTTAAAAAAGATATTGCGTTCGGGCCGAAAAATTTGGGCATAACGGGAGATGAACTCGAAGAGAGGGTTTGTCTTGCGGCAAAAATGATAGGACTAAGAGAAGAATATCTTGAAAAGTCGCCCTTTGAGCTGTCGGGCGGAGAAAAAAGAAGGGTTGCGATTGCAGGAGTGCTTGCGATGGAGCCTGAGGCAATTGTTTTGGACGAACCTACCGCAGGACTTGACCCGAGGGGCAGAGATGAGCTTTTTGAGCTTTTAAGAAAGCTTAATGACACAGGCATGACGGTTGTGATAGTATCGCACAGCATGGAAGATGTTGCAAAAATCGCAAAGAGAATTATTGTTATAGACGACGGCAAAATTGTGCTTGACGGCGATGTTGATTATGTGTTTTCAAAGGGCGGATATTTAAAAAGCATAGGGCTTGACATTCCGCTTATAACCGAGGTTATGCTAAAGCTTTCCGAAAACGGCGCCGGCGTTAGAAAAAATATCTACACGGTTGAGGAAGCATATAAAGATATTGCCGGTCTTATTAAAAGAAAGAGCGTTTGATTTAAGGGGAATACAGGTATGTTAAAAGATATTACGCTGGGACAGTTTTTTCCGGGCAACTCTGCGGTGCACAATATGGATCCCAGACTGAAGATAGTGATTACGCTTTTATATGTTACACTTATTTTTACAGCGAAGAATTTTTATGCGTTTGCTGTGTATTTTTTGTTTGTGGCGGCGGCTGTGTTTTGTTCGAAGATACCGTTTAAGTTTGTGTTTAAAGGATTAAAACCGCTTATATTTATTATAATTTTAACGGGACTTTTAAATGTGTTTATGACAAACGGAACGGTTGCGTTTCGGGTTTTTAACACGCCGGTTAAGGCAACGTGGGAGGGAATTAATCTTGCGGCGTTTATGATAATAAGGCTTGTTCTGCTTATTATGGGGACATCGATTTTAACGCTTACATCATCGCCGATTTCTCTTACGGACGGACTTGAATATCTTTTAAATCCGTTAAAAAAGCTTAAGTTTCCTGTTCATGAGCTGTCGATGATGATGACTATTGCAATAAGATTTATTCCGACGCTTTTGGAGGAGACGGAAAAAATTATGAAAGCGCAGAAGGCGCGCGGGGCAGACTTTGAAAGCGGAAGTTTGATTAAAAGAGCCAAAGCGCTTGTGCCGATACTGGCTCCGCTGTTTATAAGTTCGTTTCGCAGAGCCGACGAGCTTGCAATGGCGATGGAGAGCCGCTGCTACAACGGCGGCGAAGGAAGAACGAAGCTAAAGCAGCTGCGCATGCAAAAAAGCGATTACACTATAGCGGCGATTTGCGCGGCGGTGCTTATTTTTGCGGCGGTTATCGGTCAGATATAAAAAATATAAACAGTCAAAAAAGGTGATGCGATTTGAAAAACGTTGCTCTTTTGCTTGCATATAACGGAAGCGCCTATCACGGCTGGCAGCAGCAGGAAAATGCAAAAACCGTTCAGGAAACGCTTCTTTGTGCGGTGCAGAAGATATTTTTAAATCCGGGCGCAATTTACGGCTGCGGCCGTACGGATGCCGGAGTGCATGCAGTAAATTATGTGTGCAATTTTAAATGTGATACTAAAATTCCGGAAGACAAAATTCCATATGCTTTAAATTCACTTCTACCCGCAGACATAAGAGTTAAAAAAGCAATTTTCACTGCGGACGATTTCCACTCAAGATTTAATGTTTTAAAAAAAAGATATATTTATAAAATTATAAACCAGCCTATAGGCGATGTGTTTTCAATCGGGTATGCGTGGCACGTTAAACAAAAACTTGATTTTGAAAAAATGAAAAGCGCATGTCTGCCGTTTTTGGGAACGCACGACTTTGCGGCGTTTCGCGCTAGCGGTTCGGACACTAAAACAAGCGTGAGAACGATATACGAACTGGACGTTAAAAAAGATGACAGCAATATAGAAGTATCGGTGTGTGCAAACGGGTTTTTGTATAATATGGTAAGAATTATTACGGGAACTCTCGTTTATGCGGGTTTGGGAAAAATTGACGTGTGTGACATTGAAAAAATCATAAACGATTGCGACAGAAGAAAGGCGGGAATAACAGCTCCGCCTCAGGGGCTTTATATGTATGACGTGGAGTATGATGAGAAATTTAAAATAAATTGGTAAAATATGAGGGGGTGTGTTTGTGACAAGGCTTGAAGAGTACAGGCAAAAAAAAGAAAAGCAGCGGCAAAGAGAGGAAAACCGCGGAAAACGTTTGGCGGCGGCTGCGATTATTTTTATGGCGGTTGTTGTTTTGGGGGGATTTTTATATTATTTTTGTTTTGTTGGCGCATGGTCATATTATGACGGCGGAGGAGAGGAGTGCATTCTTTCGCAGGACACGAAAAACTCTTTTGAACTTATTTCTTCCGAAACACATATTTTGAAAAGCTACGGAAATTATTCTTTGTTATGCAGCAAAAACGATATATCGGCATATGACCGAAACGGCAATAAGAAATGGAGCATTAATATATCGGTTAAAGATCCGATTGTTGATGTGTGTGAAAAATATATTTTGGTGGCGGACAGAAAGGGAAAAAGCGTTTATATAATCCGCGGCGGAAAGCTTATGTTAAGCTATGAGACACAGTATAACATAACAACGGCGAAAATTAACAAGTACGGAAGCTTTGTTACGGTGACGGACGAGGACGGATATAAAAGCATGGTAAAGCTTTTGGACGTTTCGGGCGACGAGCTTTTCAGCTGGCACAGCGCGGGGGCATATGTTGTTGACGCTGCGATTGAAAAAAATGAATCGACAATTATGCTTACGGCGATAAACACTCAGCTTATGAGCGACGGAGAAAGAAAGTATAACTCGGAGATGCGCTTGTTTGATATAAACAATGCAAGCGAAATCACTCAGGTGAATTTTGAAGAAAATCTTGCAACGAATGTTTTGGCGGTGTCTGACGGATATATTGTTATCACAGCAAATACGCTTATAAAATACGACAGCGGCGGAAACGAAAAAAAACGCTATAGTATAAACGGAAGCATTGCAAAGATTGCTTTTGACGGCAAAAACACTGCCGTTAGCTACACAGACGGCGAATATAAAAATCATATTGCATATGTAGACAGTGCGCTTTCGGCAAAGGCAGACAAGATGTTAAACGGCAAAAGAGTCGGCGCGCTTGACATAAGCGAGGGAGTGATAGCATATATGGCAGATGACGCGGTTTATATGTGCAAGTCAAACCTTGATGTGAGATATAAGATAAAAACCGATAAGGTTTATAAAAATCTGGCACTTTTCTGCCGGGGAAAAAGACTTATGCTGACAAACGAAATGTCGGCAGCGGCAGTGTATGCAAAATAAAAGTTATTCTGATTGGGCGGAGGAGAAAATATTATGCTTTTGGATATTTTGATTATAGCCGTGTTTATAATATGTGTTGCAGTTAATATAAAAAAAGGCTTTGTGAAAGGAATTTTGGGAGTTGCGGTTTTTGCGGCTGCTGCGTTTATTGCAATTTATGCATCGGACGCATTTTTAGACTATGCAAAAACCACGCAGACGGGAATTGCGGCAAAAAGCAAAATATATAACGTTACATATGAAAGGCTTTACGAAGCGGGCGACGGCGAAAATGCAATAGATGCGCTTAATCTTCCGCCGTTTATAAAAGAAAGCGTTTTAAAAAGTGCAGATGAATTTACAGGCAGCGCAAACGATAAGATAAGCGATGCCGTTTCGGAGGGCGTGTTTGCGCTTTTGTGCAGAATAATTTTATTTTTGGCGGTGTCGGTTATTTTGGCGGCGGCAAAGAAAATTATTTTACAGATAGTTAAGCTGCCGGTTCTGCGTCAGGCGGATAAGGCTCTCGGCGCTGCGGCCGGGGTGATATGCGCGCTGTTTTACTGCTGCATTATAATGCTTACGGTTTATGCGCTGCAAAGCTTTTGGGACAATGACTTTTTATACAAAGTTGTTTTGGAAAGCAAAATATATGCGCTTATATTTTTAAGATAGCGTCAGGTAAAGGAGATAAAAATGAATTCATATAAAGATTTAACTATTACAGAGCTTAGGAAAGTGGCTAAAGAAAAGAATATAAAGGGGTTTTCACTTTTAAAAAAAGACGGGCTTATAGAAAAGATCGAAGACCTTGAGAAAAATGAAAGCAATGAGAAAAGTGAAAATAACCGGGAAAATGACGTTTTGCAAAATTCGAACGAACCTAAAAAAGGCGAGATTAAAGATGGCGCAAAACAAAAAAATCACACGGAAAAGAAAAAACCGGACGATGTGTGCCGCGTACAGGGATTTTTGGAGGTTCACCCGGACGGGTTCGGATTTTTGCGTTTTGACAACTATGAGTCCGGGGCAAACGACGTTTATGTTTCGAACACGCAGATACGAAGATTTAATTTAAAAACCGGCGATGAAATTATAGGCGACGCAAGAATAAGTGCGGAGTCGGAGCGGCAGGCGCCGCTTTTATACGTTCATAAAATTAACGGCGACAGTGTTGACGCTTGTTTTAGAAGAAAGCCTTTTGATACGCTGACACCGATATATCCCAACCGCCGTTTGCATCTTGAGACAAATTCTTCGGGTTTTGCAATGCGGCTTATAGACCTTATTGCACCGGTCGGCTACGGACAGAGGGGAATTATTGTTTCGCCGCCGAAAGCCGGAAAAACAACGCTTTTAAAAAACATTGCGCAAAGTATAACAAAAAACCATCCCGACATAAAGCTTATAGTGCTTTTAATTGACGAACGCCCCGAAGAGGTTACCGATATGAAGCGGTCGATAGACGGGGAGGTTATATATTCAACATTTGACGAAACCCCCGAGCATCATGTTAAAATTGCGGAGCTTGTGTTTGAAAGAGGGCAAAGGCTTGTTGAGCATAAAAAAGATGTTGTTATACTGTTAGATTCGCTTACCAGACTTGCAAGAGCATATAACTTAACGCTTCCGTCAAGCGGAAAAACGCTTTCGGGAGGATTGGATCCGTGTGCTTTGCATAAACCGAAACGGTTTTTCGGAGCGGCAAGAAATATTGAGGAGGGCGGAAGCCTTACAATACTGGCAACCGCGTTGGTAGACACGGGCAGCCGCATGGATGATGTTATATTTGAAGAATTTAAAGGCACGGGCAACATGGAGGTTCGCCTTGACCGCCAGTTACAGGAAAAAAGAGTGTTTCCCGCAATTGATATTGCAAAATCGGGAACGCGCAGAGAAGAAGCGCTTCTTTCAAAAGACGAGCTTGCGGCGGTGTGGGCTGTGAGAAAGGCGCTTAGCCGAAACAGCACGGTTGACGTGACGGAGGAGATTTTAAACAGACTGACGAAAACAAAGACAAATGCGGAATTTGTTAAAAACATAATTGAAAGCATGGGAAGATAGTATGGAGATTTACTTTGATAATTCGGCAACCACAATGCCGGCAGAATGCGTTATAGAAAAGATGAACGAAGTGCTTTATGAGGGGTGGGGAAATCCGTCGTCGCTTCATAAAATAGGCATGAAGGCAGAAAGTTATTTAAAAAAATCGGCAAAAATAATAGCCGATGAAATAGGGGCTGCGGGCGAGGAGATTTATTTTACCTCCGGCGGAACGGAAAGCGATAATTTGGCGATTTTGGGTTATGCGCGCGCAAATAAAAAACGCGGAAACCACATTATAACAACTGCCGGCGAGCATCCGGCAGCGACGGAGTGTTTTGAAAAGCTAAAAGAAGAAGGTTTTTTTGTTGACTGCTTAAATCTTGATGAAAAAGGCGATATAGATTTAAGCGAGTTTGAGAGTCTTTTAAAAAAAGAAACGATTTTAGTAAGCATTATGCATGTAAATAACGAGGTCGGGGCGGTTTATCCGATTGAAAAATTAAAAAGCATCATGAAACAAAAAGCGCCGTATGCCGCATTGCACAGCGATGCGGTGCAGTCGTTTGGAAAATATGAGATAAACGTTAAAAAAAGCGGGATAGACATGCTCAGCATGAGCGCACATAAAATCCACGGCCCGAAAGGCGTCGGAGCGCTTTATGTTAAAAAAGGACTTATTATAAAGCCTGTGATTTACGGAGGGCATCAGCAAAAAAATCTGCGCAGCGGCACGGAAAACGTGTTTGCGGCGGCAGGTATGGGAGAAGCTGCGTTATATATGAAAAAAATGCGCAGCAGGAAAGAAAATGAGGTTAAAAAGGTAAAAGAGATATTATATAAAAATATTATGGCAAACGTTGATGATGTTGTTTTAAACGGCAGCGAAAATGCGAGCAGCTATATTTTAAATCTTTCGTTTTTGGGGGTTCGCTCGGAAATACTTTTGCACTCGCTTGAGGCGAGAAACATTTTTGTGTCGTCCGGTTCGGCATGCGCATCAAATAAGCCTTCGCCGAGCGTGACGCTTACTAAAATGAAAAAAACGCCGCATGAAATTGACTCGGCGCTGCGCTTCAGCTTCAGCGTTGAAAATGAAACGGATCAGGCGGTTTATGCATCGCAGGTCATTAAAGAAGAAGTTGAAAACATAAGAAAACATATGCGTTGAAAAGAGGATTGAAATGAAAGAAATTTTACTTGTGAAATTCGGAGAAATTGTGCTTAAGGGGTTAAACCGTCCGGTGTTTGAAAGAACGCTTGTTAAAAATATTAAATCTGCGCTTTCGGAGTTTAAAGTTAGTATAACGCGCGCACAGTCGGCAATATATATTGACGCTGATGACAGCGAGGATCTGGATTTGATTGTTGACAGATTAACAAAGGTTATAGGAGTGCTTTCGGTGACGCGCGCGTGCGTTGTTGAAAAAGACATTGATAAAATATGCGAGGCGGCTGTGAGCTATTGCAAAGAGGATTTAAAAGAAGGCGTTACGTTTAAAGTTGAGGCGAAGCGTTCGGATAAGGCGTTTTACTTAAAATCACCGCAGATTTGCAGGACTGTCGGCGGATATGTTCACGATAATGTTGAAGGGCTTGTAGTGGACGTGAATAATCCGAAAAACACGCTTATGGTTGAAATAAGGGATTTCGGGGCATATATTTACTGCAAAAAAATTCCCGGTCAGGGCGGATTGCCGATCGGAACGGGAGGAAGGGCAAGCCTTTTGCTTTCCGGCGGAATAGACAGCCCGGTTGCGGGATATTTGATTGCGCGAAGAGGCGTTGAGATTGACGCGATAAACTTTTTTTCATATCCTTACACGAGCGAGAGAGCAAAGGCAAAGGTTATAAAGCTTGCCTCGCTTCTTGCGCAGTACACTTCAAAAATTAATCTGCATATTGTGCCGTTTACGAAAATTCAGCTTGCAATAAGGGATAATTGTCCGGAGGAGCATTTAACTCTTGTTATGCGCCGTTTTATGATGAAAATATCGGAGATATGCGCTAAAAAGAACGGAAGCGAAGCGCTTATTACGGGCGAAAGCTTAGGTCAGGTGGCAAGTCAGACGCTTCAGGCGTTAGACGTTACGAATTCGGCGGTTGATATGCCGGTATTTCGTCCGCTTATAGGCATGGACAAAGAGGCGATTGTGAAAATAGCAAGAAAAATCGATACATTTGAAACGTCAATTCTGCCTTATGAGGATTGCTGCACGGTGTTTACGCCGAAGCACCCCACAACAAAGCCGAAAAGAGAAAAGATAATCGAAAGCGAAAAGCTTTTGCCGGTTGACGATTTGATAAAAGAAGCGGTTGACGGGATTGAAACGATTGTTGTGCGCCCGGGATATGATGAGATATAAAAAGAGGGGATATGCTTTGTTTTAAAGCAAATATCTGCGCATCAAAAAAAGAAAAAGATTTTCGCACAAGTGGCGGAAATCTTTTTCTTTAAGTACGAAACAAGCGTTTATTACTGTGCATCTGTTTCAGAAGATGGAACATCTTCTTCCTGCAAAGCTGCCTGGTATTTTTCCAATACAGCATCCTCGAGAAGGTGACGCATAGACGCATTTATAGGATGAGCTATATCTTTAAACTCGCCCTCGGGTGTCTTTCTGCTCGGCATAGCAACAAAGAGCTTTTCAGCGCCTTCAATGACTTTAATGTCATGAATCACGATTGCATCATCAAAGGTAACGGAAACGATAGCTTTCATTTTACCTTCGGAATTAAGTTTTCGTACACGAATATCTGTTATTTCCATGTGTCCCACCGCCTTGTAAATTTTTGACAGAATTAATTTTATTAACATGAAGTCAACAAATATCTATCAACCTAATTATATTGTTACACAAATTTTTAAATAAGTCAATAACTTTTTGTATATTTTTTAAAAATCTAATAAAAAATACACAAAAAATTCACAATTTCAAAAAAAACAGTTTTATTTTATTAATTTGTGGTGTATAATAATAGATACAAAACTTTTTTATGTAAAAAATATGATTGCGAAAATTCATTTTCTAAGGAGGAGAAGGAAAAGCATGAATAATTTTCGTTTAAGCGATATAGATAAAGAAAAGCCGGTGCATTTTGTGGGTATAGGCGGCATAAGCATGAGCGGACTGGCAAAAATCCTTATAAAAAAAGGATATAAGGTTACAGGCTCCGATATGGCGGAAAGCGAAACCGTGAAGATGCTTAAAAATGCGGGGATAGACGTAAAGATAGGGCACAGGAAGGAAAATATAGAAAATGCGGGGCTTGTGGTTTACACGGCGGCGGTTAAAAAGGATAATGAAGAGCTTAAGGCTGCAAGCGAAAAAAATATCAAAGCAATTGAACGCTCGGTTCTGTTAGGAGCGGTTATGCATGATTTTGATATCGGAATAGGCATTGCCGGTACTCACGGAAAAACAACCACAACGTCTATGATGTCGCACGTGCTGTTGTGTGCAGACGCTGATCCGACGATAACTCTCGGCGGTCAGCTTGATATAATAGGCGGGAATGTGCGCTTGGGCGAGAGCGAATACTTTTTGACAGAGGCATGCGAGTATCACTGTTCGTTTTTGGAGTTTTTCCCGACAATAGCCGTTGTGACAAACGTTGACGCAGATCATCTTGACTATTTTAAAAATATGGACAACATAAAAAAAGCGTTTACCGATTATCTTGCAATTCCTGATGAAAACGGTTTTGCCGTGGTTTGCGGAGATGATGAAAACGCAATGGAATGCACAAAAAACGTGCGCGGTGAGCTTTTAACATACGGAATGAGCGAAAGCTGCACTTTTTGTGCACAGAATTTAAGCTTTGATAAAGACGGATGCGGAATTTTTGATGTTGAGTATGACGGGAAAATAATAAATGTGCATTTAAACGTCAGCGGAAAGCACAATGTGTTAAATGCGCTTGCGTGCTTTGCTGTTGGGTATGCATTAGGGTTTGACGGCGAAACGGTTAAGGAGGGTGTTTCGCAGTTTAAAATGGTACACCGCCGTTTTGAAAAAAAGGGATATGTGAACGGGGCTTTGGTTATAGACGATTATGCGCATCATCCGACGGAGATAAAATGCACTTTAGACACTGCAAGAAATATAACAAAGGGCAAGCTTTATGTTTGCTTTCAGCCTCATACTTACACAAGAACATATCTGTTGTTTGACGAATTTAAAAAAGCGTTTAATGCGGCAGACGAGATATTGTTTTTAGATATTTATGCGGCAAGAGAAAAGGACACGGGGCTTGTAAACTCAAGGCAGCTTGCACAGGCGGTTTGCGGAGAGGGGAAAAAGGCAATCTATGAGCCGGGATTTGATGCGGCGGCAGAATATATAAGAAAAAATGCAAAAGAAGGCGACACGGTTATTTGCATGGGCGCCGGAAGCGTTTATAAAATAGCGCAGGATATTGTCAGATAGGAGAAAGATTATGAAAATACTAAAGAGAATATGCGCAGCGGTATGTGCGGCGGCTGTGGCTGCGGGGTCGGCTGTTTTTGCTGCGGATACGGATAAAAAAGAATATGTTGCATTGGTTATAGATGCGCCTTGGGCAATTTGCAGCGGAGAGGCAAAGCAGATTGATGAAAGCGGCGAAATATGTGCGTATCTTAAAAACAACCGCACCATGCTTCCCGTAAGGTTTATAGCTGAAAATTTGGGCTGCGACGTCGGCTGGGAGGCAGAAAGCGAAAGCATTGTTATAAAAAAAGATAATAACGAGCTTAAGATGAAGATAAACGAAAACTGCATGTATA
>CAKSHP010000020.1 GCA_934457145.1 uncultured Clostridia bacterium
ATATAATGCGGATAACGGCATTGAAAACGTTAGCTGTATTTCGGCAGGCGAGCTTACAAAAGAACTTAAAGACAAGCTTAAAGACAAGCTTGAAGACATGACAAAAAAGGAAGTGAACATAACATATAAAACCGATAAATCGGTTATGGGAGGTTTGGTTATAAGGTTTGGCGATATTCAAATCGATGCTTCGCTGAAAACCAAACTCGAGAATTTAAAAAAGCAGTTGTCGGCAAATTAATTTGCGCCGCAAGGCGTTAGGATGGTGAAAAAACAGTGCAGCTTAAATCGGCAGAGATAAGTAAAATTATAAAAGAGCAGATTAAAAACTTTGAAAATAAAATAGAGCAAAAGGAAACCGGCAGCGTTATAGAAGTCGGCGACGGAATAGCTAAGGTTCACGGTTTGGAAAACTGCATGGCAAACGAGCTTATAGAATTTGAAAACGGCGAATATGCCATGGCTTTAAACCTTGAGGCCGACTTTGTGAGCGCAGTTATTTTGGGCAGTGATGAAAAAATCAAAGAAGGCGATATTGTAAAGCGTACGGGAAAGGTTGTGTCCGTTCCGGTCGGAGAAGGTCTTATAGGCAGAGTTGTAAATGCCCTGGGAAAACCGATTGACGGCAAAGGAGAAATTAAAACGAACGAAACCCGCCCCATAGAATGCAATGCGCCGGGAATTATAGAAAGAAAAAGCGTTTCTGTTCCGCTGCAAACCGGAATTAAAGCTATCGACTCAATGATTCCTATCGGCAGAGGTCAAAGAGAGCTTATAATCGGCGACCGTCAGACGGGTAAAACGGTTATAGCTTTAGACACTATTATAAATCAAAAGGGAAAAGACGTTATATGCATATATGTTGCCATAGGACAAAAACGTTCTACGGTGGCTCAACTTGTTGATACATTGGAAAAAAACAATGCTATGGATTATACGATTGTTGTTTCGGCAACAGCGAGCGAACTATCGCCGATGCAGTATATTGCTCCTTATTCGGGATGCGCTATGGGCGAATACTTTATGTATCAGGGAAAAGACGTTTTGATAGTGTATGATGATTTGTCAAAGCACGCCGTTGCATACCGCGCGCTTTCGCTTTTGATACGCAGACCGCCGGGACGTGAGGCATATCCCGGAGACGTGTTTTACCTTCATTCGCGTCTTCTGGAGCGTGCGGCAAGAATTGCGCCCGAATACGGCGGCGGTTCAATAACGGCGCTTCCGATTATTGAAACACAGGCGGGAGACGTGAGCGCATATATTCCGACAAACGTTATATCAATTACCGACGGACAGATATTTTTGGAGTCGGAATTGTTTCACAGCGGCGTTATGCCGGCAGTAAATCCGGGCATATCGGTGTCGCGTGTCGGCGGTAACGCACAGATAAAAGCCATGAAAAAGGTTTCGGGCAAACTTAAGCTTGCATATTCGCAGTACCGCGAGCTTGCGTCGTTTGCTCAGTTCGGCTCCGATCTTGACGACGATACAAAGATGCGTCTGGAACAGGGAAGCAGAATTGTTGAGGTTTTAAAACAGGGACAAAACGCCCCTGTGCCCGTTGAATTGCAGGTTGTTATTATATATGCGGTTATAAACAACTATCTTGCCGATGTTAAGGTAGATGATGTTGCCGCATATCAGCAGGGGCTTTTTGAGCATATGCGCGCAGTGTATCCGAATGTGTTAAAAGATATTACGGACACGGGCGATTTATCGAAAGAAAACGAGCAGACATTAAAAAATGCAATATCGGAATTTAGCGAAAAGTTTGTTTCGGAGCATTAAAAAATTATTGCCGGCCCACGGCAAAACACATGTGATTTTTTAGATTATTTGTGGGCGGAAAGGCTATGGAATAAATATGGCTGCATCTTCAATGAAAGATATAAAAGTGAGAATAAAGAGCGTGTCGAGTACTATGCAGATTACAAAGGCGATGGAGCTTGTTGCGTCATCTAAGCTCCGTCATGCAAAGGAAAGAACGCTCAAAACAAGACCGTATTTTGAAATTTTAAAACAAACGCTTGACGATATAGCCGCAGACAACAAAGATTTTTCTTCCGAATTTGTGTGCAAAAGAGATGTGAAAAAAAAGTGCTTTATTGTTATTGCGGGCGACCGCGGTCTTGCAGGAGGATATAACAGTAACGTTTTAAAAAGCGTTGCCTCAAAGGCGGGGGACTGCGAATATATAGTTATGCCCATAGGCAAAAAAACAGGCGAATATTTCACAAGACGCAAAATTGAGCTTTTAAGCGAGGAATATCTTATAGCCGAAAATGTGAGCATGGCTGATTGCGTTCAGATGGGACAGGTTATTTCAAAAAAATATAAGGACGGCGAGTTTGACGAACTGTATATAGCTTATACAAAATTTGTTTCCGTTCTCACGCAGGAGCCGCATGTGGAAAAAATGCTGCCGCTTGACTGCGATAAAAAAGCAACCTCGGCTAAAAAAACGATTATATACGATCCGGATGCCGGCGAGGTTTTCGACACAATTGTGCCTTCTTATATATCCGGCATGATCTACGGCGGACTTTGCGAGGCGCAGGCGTCGGAATTTGCGGCAAGAAGAACGGCGATGGAGTCGGCAAACAGCAATGCGGCAGATATGATAGATGCGCTCAGCTTAAAATATAACCGCGCGCGTCAGGCTGCAATCACGCAGGAAATCACGGAAATTGTTTCGGGCGCGGAAGCGCTTAATTAACTCTAAGGAGCTGGCTGTTATGGAAAAGAAAAATGTTGGACGGGTTATATCCGTAACCGGTCCGGTACTTGATATAAAATTTGAAGACGGCAATCTGCCGAATCTTTTAAATGCTGTTGTTATAGAAGCAAACGGCAAAAAAACAACTCTTGAGGTGGCACAGCACATAGGCGACGATGTTGTGCGCTGCATTGCTATGAGCTCAACGGACGGACTTGTCCGCGGAATGGAGGCTCATGACACGGGCGAGGGAATAACCGTGCCCGTGGGAGATGAAACTTTAGGCAGAATTTTTAATCTGCTCGGCGAGCCGGTTGACAATATGGAGGCGCCGAAAACCAAAGAGCGCTGGTGTATACACAGAAATCCTCCCGCATATGACGAACAGGAAAGCACAACTAATATTTTAGAAACAGGAATAAAGGTTGTTGACCTTATTGCGCCTTATGCAAAGGGCGGAAAAATTGGCTTGTTCGGCGGCGCCGGAGTCGGAAAAACGGTTCTTATAATGGAACTTATAAACAACGTGGCAAAACAGCACGGCGGTATATCGGTTTTCTCGGGAGTCGGCGAAAGAACAAGAGAAGGAAACGACTTGTATAACGAAATGAAAGAGTCGGGAGTTATAAACAAAACCGCTTTGGTCTACGGTCAGATGAACGAGCCGCCGGGAGCGAGAATGAGAGTTGCGCTTTCGGGACTTACAATGGCAGAGTATTTCAGAGACAAACAGGGTCAGGATGTGCTTTTGTTTATTGATAATATATTCAGATTTACCCAGGCGGGCAGCGAGGTTTCCGCGCTTTTGGGACGCATGCCTTCAGCGGTTGGCTATCAGCCGACGCTTGCAACGGAAATGGGCGAGCTACAGGAAAGAATTACATCAACGAAAAAAGGTTCTATAACTTCTGTTCAGGCAGTTTACGTTCCGGCAGATGACTTAACGGACCCTGCTCCGGCAACAACGTTTGCCCATCTTGACGCAACAACGGTTTTGTCAAGACAGATTTCGTCTATGGGTATTTATCCGGCGGTTGATCCGCTTGAGTCAACTTCAAGAATACTCACGCCCGATATTGTCGGACGCGAGCATTATGAAACGGCAAGAGGCGTTCAGCGCATACTTCAAAGATATAAAGAACTTCAGGATATTATTGCAATTATGGGTATGGACGAGCTTTCCGAAGACGATAAGATAACTGTCAGCCGTGCAAGAAAAATTCAAAACTTCCTTTCTCAGCCGTTCAGTGTGGCAGAGCAGTTTACAGGTATGGAAGGAAAATACGTGCCTGTTAAGGAAACTGTTCGCGGCTTTAAAGAAATAATCGAGGGCAAGCATGACGATTTGCCGGAATCGGCATTTTTGTTTGTCGGAACAATTGAGGAGGCAAGGCAGAAAGCTGGTGCGTAAAAATGTCAGGCGTTTGCCGGCATGGGATAAAAAGCCGCATATTGCGGCGGAACGGAGATTGAGTTATGGCGCATTTTAATTTAAAAATTGTTACGCCCGACGGCTGCCGTTTTGAAGGAAAGGCGCAAAAAATTATAGTCAGAACGGTTACCGGCGATGTCGGCATACTTGCCAGACATGTAAGATATATTGCGCCTCTCGGAGTTGGCGAGGCAAAAGTTTTTGATATTGATTCAAATCTTCGCTGCGGAGCCGCAGCCGGAGGAATGATTTCGGTTTCGGAAGATGAGGTGGTTGTTGTTGCGTCAACATTTGAATGGGCGGATGAAATTGATTTAAAGCGTGCCGAAAAAGCGGCGGATAAGGCAAAAGAAAGGCTTGCGCGTTATAAAAAGGACGAGGCGGAGTGGAAGCTTGCCGAATATAAGCTAAAGCGCGCTTTAAACAGAATAAATGTAAGTAATAAATAACAAGACAAAACAATAAAGACTTTAGTCTTTATTGTTTTGCATTGTATAGACAGTTAAAAAGGAAAGGTAGCGGAAAATGAAAATCGGATTTGACAATGAAAAATATCTTGCAATGCAATCGGAGCAGATTAAAAAGAGAATAGCCTCTTTCGGCGATAAACTGTATTTGGAGTTCGGAGGAAAGCTGTTTGACGATTACCATGCTTCAAGAGTGCTCCCGGGATTTGAACCGGACAGCAAAATCCGCATGCTTTTGCAGCTTGCCGATCAGGCGGAAATTGTGATAGCAATTAATTCGGGTGACATAGAAAAAAGCAAAATGCGCGGCGATTTGGGAATTACATACGAACAGGACACCATAAGACTTATAGATGCATTTAAAAAAATAGGAATGTATGTAAAAAGCGTTGTGCTGACAAGATTTATGTCGCAGCCGTCTGCAATTTCGTTTGAAAAAAGATTAAAAAGCATGGGAATGGATGTGTATCATCATTACTCGATAGAGGGTTATCCCTATGATGTGGCACACATTGTCAGCGACGAAGGATACGGTAAAAACGAATACATAAAAACAACCCGACCGCTCGTTGTTATAACCGCACCGGGGCCGGGAAGCGGAAAAATGGCAACGTGTCTTTCGCAGCTTTACCATGAACATAAAAGAGGCGTCAATGCGGGATATGCAAAGTTTGAAACATTTCCGATTTGGAATATAGCGTTAAAGCATCCGGTGAATATGGCTTATGAGGCTGCAACTGCCGAGCTTAAAGACGTTAACATGATTGATCCTTTCCACCTTGAAGCATACGGGAAAACGGCTGTCAACTACAACAGAGACGTTGAGATATTTCCTGTTTTAAAAACCATGTTTGAAAAAATATATGGCACATCGCCTTATAAATCGCCGACGGACATGGGCGTGAACATGGCGGGCAACTGCATTATAGATGATGACGTTGTGTGCGCTGCGGCAAAGGACGAAATCATAAGACGCTACTATGCAGCAATGGAGGACAGATTAAAAAACAACAAAGACGACAGCGAGGTTTTAACTATAGAAATGCTTATGCGCCAGGTCGGAATTTCAACCGAGGACCGCGCTGTGTGCGCAGCGGCAAAGAAAAAAGAGGAGCAAACCGGCGCTCCTGCTGCTGCTGTTATGATGGCGGACAGCACCATAATAACGGGAAAAACATCGGCACTTTTGGGGGCATCGTCATCAATGCTTTTAAATGCGCTTAAATATCTGGCAGGTATTGACGATGATGTTGAGCTTATCAGCTCGGCATTTATCGAGCCTGTTGCGGAGTTAAAAGTCAGACATTTGGGAAATGCAAACCCGAGGCTTCATTTAGATGAAATCCTTATTGCGCTTTCCGTGTGCGCTTCGTCTGATGAGCTTGCAAAAAAAGCAATGGCTCAGCTTAAAAACCTTAAAGGGCTTGAGGTTCATTCCTCGGTTGTGCTTTCAGAGGTTGATAAAAGCGTGTTTAAAAAGCTTGGAATGAATATAACGTGTGAGGCGAAATATCAGTCCAATTCGCTTTATCACAAATAGCAGACGTGCAGCGAAAGGAAAATTAAGTTATGGAAATTGCAAAAATTGTTACCAATCAGGTAATAATAATGTTTATATTAATTATTTTGGGATACATTTTGGCAAAAACAAAAATTGTATCGCAAAGAGGATCAAAGGAGCTTTCCAACATACTGGTTATGATAGTAACGCCTTGTGTGCTTATAAAGTCATACAGTATTGATTTTAACGCGGATATGGCGGCGGGGCTTGCAAAATGTTTGATTTTTTCCGTTGTGATACATATAATTGCAATTGTTATTTCAAATCTGCTGATAAAAAAAGACGAGCTTGAAAAATACCGTATAGAGCGGTTTTCCGTTGTGTACTGCAACTGCGGCTTTATGGCAATTCCGCTCTTGTCGGCAGCGTTCGGCGGAGACGGAGTGTTTTACGGTTCGGCGTATCTTGTTGTGTTCACGGCGCTTTCCTGGAGTCACGGACTGTATCTTTACAGCGGAGATAAAAAAACGCTGTCGTTTGTAAAAATTGCAACAACGCCCGGAATGATAGGCATTGTTGTGGGAATGCTTTTGTTTTTAACAGGACTTAGACTTCCTTCGCCGCTGTTTGCTGCAGTCGACTATATGACCGGTCTTAACACGCCGGTTGCAATGATTTTGCTTGGAGTGTTTTTAGCGGAAGTTGATTTAAAAAAAGCATTTTTGCACACAAAGCTTTATGTGGTGTCGGCGCTGAGGCTGATTATTATACCGGTGATTGCAATTCTTATAGGCAGACTTTTTAACTTAGACGATCACCTTTTAAGCGCAACCATAATAACGGCGGCGTGCCCCGTGGCAACGGTTGCTGCGCTTTTTGCCGCCAAATACGATTTAGACACTGCCTATGCTTCGGAAATGGTTGCTATAAACACGCTTATTTCAATTATCACAATTCCGGTTATAGTGGCGCTTATTGATATAATTAAATTTTAAGGTGGAGAATGCTATGCTTAGAGTAAACCAAATAGTTTTAACTCCCGACTGCGACAATTATGAAAACATTAAAAAAGCCGTTTTGAAAAAAACGGCTTTAACAAAATCCGATATAGAAGATATACAGATTTTAAAAAGAAGTATTGATGCGCGAAAGACAGTAAAGATAAATTACAGCGTTGCTGTTAAAACGAATGAAGCTGCAAAAAAGAAAGCATTAAAAAATAAAGATATACAAATTTATGTTCCGAAAACGCTTGTTTTAAAGAAAGCGCAAAACCGCAAAAAAAAGGTGGTTGTGTGCGGATTCGGACCAGCGGGAATGTTTGCCGCGCTTACTTTTGCAAAATGCGGAATAACGCCGGTTGTTATTGAAAGAGGCTCGGAAGTTGAAAAGCGCGCAAAAAAGGCGGAAAGCTTTTTTTGCGGCGGAGCGCTTGACGAGCAGTGCAACATACAGTTCGGCGAAGGCGGCGCTGGCGCTTTTTCGGACGGAAAACTAAACACCGGCATACATGATGAAAGACTTTTATATATTTTAAAAACATTTGTCTTACACGGCGCACCGAAAGAAATTATTTATTCGGCAAAACCGCATGTCGGCACGGATATATTAAGAAAAGTGGTTGCAAGCATAAGAAATGAGCTGATAAATTCAGGCGCTGAGATTTTGTTTGATACAAAGCTTTCGGATATTAACATTAAGGACGGACAGATAAAGTCTGTTTATGTTTTAAACGGCGGCAAAAAAGACGAAATTGAATGTGATGCGATGGTTGCAGCCGTGGGACACAGCGCAAGAGATACGTTTGAAATGTTTTATGAAAAAAACATTGTTATGCAGCAAAAGCCTTTTGCGATAGGCGTTCGCGCAGAGCATCCGCAAAGCTTTATAAACGAGGCGCAGTATAAGGATTCTTATTTGCATGAAAAGCTTGGCGCGGCAGATTATAAGCTTTGGACTCATTTAAAAAACGGCAGAGGGGTGTACAGTTTTTGTATGTGCCCCGGAGGCGTTGTCGTAGGAGCAACGAGCGAAAAAGAGTGCGTTGTGACAAACGGAATGAGCTATTATAAAAGAGACGGCAAAAACGCAAACGCCGCAATTTTGTGCGATGTCAGGCCGTCTGATTTTAACACAGATCATGTTCTCGGCGGAATGTATTTTCAAAGAATGTGGGAAAAAAGAGCATATATAGCGGGGCAGAGATGCTATAAAGCTCCGGTCAGCCTTATGGGCGACTTTATAAAAAAACGCACATCTAAGGAGTTTGGAAATGTGCTGCCGACGTATTTGCCGGGCTGTGTGTTTGCAGATTTAAACGAGTGTCTGCCCGGGTTTGTTTCAGAAAGCATACGCGAGGCAATAGGCGAGTTTGATAAAAAAATAAAAGGCTATAATATGTATGACGCGGTATTGACTGGGATTGAAACGCGTTCGTCCTCACCGGTGCGCATACTGCGAGACGAAAACTTTGAATCGGTAAGCGTAAAGGGGCTTTATCCGTGCGGCGAGGGAGCGGGATATGCCGGAGGAATTATGAGCGCGGCAGCCGACGGAATAAAAGTGGCACAGGCGATCTGCGAAAAAGAATAAAAACAACCGGATTTGGCAGTCATTGATAAAACAGTAACTTACGACAGACTGCCAAACGAAATTGCTAAAAACACGCATATCACATTTTAAGGTGGTATGCGTGTTTTTGGTGTGCTTTTTATTTTTACCGCTTGACATATAAGGTCTTTTATTTTGCGGTTATTTCGGCCGATGCACTGCCGCAAAGCGGACTCAAATTACTGTTCCACAGGAAAGCTGTTATTTTTGTTGCGCCGGTTGTATTTAAGCCAATTTCAGAGATGTCAACATATGTTTTTTCTATACTGTCCAGCGGCACTGTCTTTATATCCAAAATCTTGTCTCTGTCATAGCTTGCCACAAGTAAAACAGCAGCTTTGTCAAGGTTAAAAACAGATATTTTTCCTTCAATCAGTGTCAGCGACGGTTTAGGGATAAGCCAATGCTTATTGTTTTTGTATATAACTTTGTAATCGGCATTGTCCGGTATTATGAGGTTTGAACGGTCGCCGGCAGTGTCGTGCCACGCCTCATCAAACACATATTCTATATCCACCGGTTCAGAAAACGTTGGCGTTTCGCTTACGGACACTCCGACTTTTTCAGTGCCTGTCAGCCCCTTGCGGAATTGAAACATTCTGCCGTTGTTAAGATAAAGATTATTTGTCGAACCATCAACAGACGAGGTGTTTCCGATTATTGTTGTGCCGCCTAAGATTTCAAGTTCACGTCCGGTATCATCTTTGTTTAAATAAATTCCGCCGCCTTGCGGAGCTGTATTCTTTGTTATCGTTGTTTGGTTAAACAACAGAAACATAGAGCTGCGGTTTATATACACGCCGCCGCCCCGGGTTGTTGCAGTGTTGCCCTCTATTTCGCATTTTCCGATTATGTTGAACATATTGGCAGCTGTGGAAATACCTCCGCCGTCGCTTGCCTTGTTTTCCTTTATGTAAACGGGGTTTTTGTAGTTAGTAATAGCAAAATACGTGCTGCTTGCAACACGGATACCGCCGCCGCTTCCCGCACAAGTGTTACCGCTGATAGTGCCTCCGTACAAATTAAGCATAGCATCCGATGTTGCAAAGATACCTCCGCCGTTATTGCCGGAATCATTGTCGCATATTTTGCTGTCATATATGCTGGTAGCGCTGTTGGAAGTGCCGTTGCCGTCGAGGAAAATACCGCCGCCATTGCCGGTTGCAGAGTTATCGTGTATATTAACGTTATATATATTCGTATAAATACTGTTTGCAGTATTTTTAAGATAAATACCTCCGCCGCCTGTTGCTTTGTTGTTGCTTAATTCAACATCGTGGATTTGTATTAATCCTGCTGTTTCGGTAAAAATTGCACCGCCCATGCAATTTTTGCCGCCTGTAGCAATGTTGTTATCCGCTTTTATATTGCGAACTTCACCTTTTGTATTGCCGCTAAGATGTATAGCTCCGCCGTTTATTGCACTGTTATTTTTCATTTCGCCGCCGTATGTATATATATTGCCGTTTTCCACAGAAATTGCACCGCCCGAACCGTTCGGCGCTTTGTTGTTATTGACCGATCCGCCGTACATAGTAAATGTAGCGCCGTTTACATAAATACCGCCGCCGTTTGCTCCCTCAACGCTGTTATTCGATATACTGCCGCCGTACATAACAAAATTACTGCCCGATTGACAGTTTACTGCGCCGAACCGTGCTTTGCTTCTTTCGGCAGAACCCTTTGCACCCGTAATTTTACCGCTGCCCTTGCAGTCGCAAAGTACAAACTTTTGGTTTGCGCCGACACAGACAGCCGGGTTTCCCGCATTATCTATTGTAAGCGTTTTGCCGTTGAGGCAAAGGTATACGGTGACATTAGAAATATTGAGTGTGCTTGTTATGGTAACATTTTTTTCTAAATATAAATATATCGCTGTTTTCGAGGGATCGTCCGCCGTACCGACACCGGTATCGCCATTCCATGCCTGCCAGTTTACCGTTTCTGCGTGAATTTCCGCACAATCACCCACTCCGCAGATACAGTGGCTGTGAGTTTCGGAGATTTCTTCATTTGCATATGCAGATGTTTCTAAAAATGTAAAAATCAATACCAGAAATACAGTTAATATTTTTTTCATTTTCTATTCCTCCGTTCCGCCGTCAAATGACAGCTTAAAATCATATTTCATTTCCAACATTGCAAACAGTTTATACATAACCTTGGTGGAAATTGTTTTTATATCCAATGCAGCAACAAAGTTAAGCACTTTTATTTGATCTTCTTCAGAGACTTTATAGACGCGCATTGCCGCAGTCAGAAAGCGGCTCAGCTTATGTTCGAGCGGAAAATGAATGTCGCATTTTCTTGCCATATAGTTGCGCATAAGTCCCGATGTGCCGATTTCCATTTCATAAAAATCACATTTGCTGCAGCCGGGAAAGTTTTCGCTAAATATTTGCGAAAGTTCATCCGTGGTTTGAAGATAGATATATTCCGCCGTATCCTCCAGGGTATATGATGCGATATATATTTCTCTTAAATTTTCGTTAAGTTCGGTGAGGGTAAGCTGTATTGCCGTTTCAACGGCATAAACATATACCGGCGGCAAATTATCGCCGACAATGCTTCTTGCAACACCGAACTGTCCGCCGAACATCGTTTTCACAAATTCCATTAAAACAGCGTCTTTTGTCGGAAAAAAGTTTTGAAAGCTGCCTCTTGTAATTCCTGCATCTTCTGTAATCTGTGTAATTGAAGTGTTTTTGTAACCTTGTTCCAAAAACAAACGGACGCAGGCAGTCAAAATTTTATTTCTCGTTTTGATACCGCATTTTCGCATAAAACATACAATCCTCCTTTACAAATTAATATGCGTATTAATTATAGCATGTATTTTCGTTTTTGTCAATGAAATATCTGTTTTTTGCATTTTATTTGCTGTTCGATTTTTTAATAATTATTGTATACTATTTTTTGGAGGTTTTGATTATGAGCGATAAAACACACAAAAAAACGAAACGGCATAGAAATACTATACCGTTTCAACGAAAAAATTATTGTTTTTTTATTAAAGGCTGCTTTTTAAAAACTTTTTTATAAAGCATAAAGCCGGTTGTTTTTTATTTAGTCTATCGGCTTGTTATCTGCAAGAATATCTCTTTTATAGATCATAGAGTCTGCCTCGGTGATTTTTCTTATCACGCGGCACGGAACGCCTGCGGCAAAGCTGTTTGGCGCAATGTCTTTTGTTACAACGCTTCCCGCGCCTATAACGCAGTTATCTCCGATTGTAACTCCCGGGTACACCGTTACGGACGCACCGAACCAGCAGTTGTTTCCGATATGTACGGGTTTTGCATAGCAAAGACGCTTGATTTCTCCCGAAGAAGTGAGCATTTTTTCTCTTTCGCTTGCAATTAACGGATGAACGGGCGTGACAATCGTAACTCCCGGTCCGAAATCACAGTTGTCGCCGATTGTGACCTCGGCATCATCCTGGACAGTGAAATTAAAGTTTACAAAAACATGACTGCCGATTTTGGTGTGTTTGCCGTAGTGAAAAAAGACGGGGCCTTGTATAAAGCTGCCCTCTCCGATGGAGCCCAAAATCTCTTTTAAAATCTCTAAGCGTTTTTGCGTTTCGTCTTCATAGGTTTTATTGTAGTCAAGATTTAAGTTATGAGTTTTTAGTTTTTGCGCTTTAAGATCGGGATCTGCGGGGCAAAATAAAATTCCGCTTTTTAATTTTTCTTCTTCACACATAATAATCTCCATTCCGCCGCACTGCATCGGCACAAATAGTAATAAAAATCTCTTATCGGCAGGGTAAGAAATGATAAAAGATTTTTACGCCCATGTGCGTTTCCAAACAAAGTGATAAAATTTTCGCACGGGCTTTTCAATTCCGCCGGAGGCTAACGTGAAAGAAACTTTCGCGTTAAAAAAACTCCCGTTATAAGTAAAAAATTGTTTATTTTTTAGACATTTTAATTATAAGTATTATACCGCAAGTCTGAAGATACGTCAATAATTTTTTAATCACATCAAAAATTTTAAGCAAAAAATTAATATTTATTTTAAAAATATTGACTTAATTTGCGTTTTTTAGTATAATTAATTATAAATATTTTGAAAGTTGAGATGATTTTGTGAACGATATTATTTTAGCTGTTAAAGAAAACATAAAAAAAGTGATAATCGGAAAAGATGATGTGATAGATTTGGTTTTAACCGGAATTATCGGCGGCGGACACGTTCTGATAGAAGACGTACCCGGAACGGGAAAAACCCAGCTTTCAAAGGCAGTTGCAAAGTCGATCGGAGCTGATTTTAAAAGAATTTCCTTCACGCCCGATCTTTTGCCGTCAGATGTTTGCGGAATAAATTATTTTGACCGCAAAACCTCGGAATTTATGTTTAAAAAAGGAGCGGTTTTTACAAATATACTGCTTGCCGACGAAATAAACCGTGCAACGCCGAGAACGCAGTCGAGCCTTTTGGAATGTATGGAGGAAAAACAGGTGAGCGTGGACGGTGTAAGCTATGTGCTTGACGAGCCGTTTTTCGTTATAGCAACGCAAAACCCCGTTGAAACTGCGGGAACGTTTCCCCTGCCGGAGGCTCAGCTTGACAGATTTATGCTTAAGCTTTCTATGGGATATCCCGAGCGCAGCGCCGAGGTAAATATTATAAATGCCTATATAAACGAAAAGCCCGGCGAAAAGATAGAGGCGGTGTGCGGTAAAGAGGATATAAAAAGCCTTTGCGCGGCTGCAAAAAACGTGTTTGTGCACGACGCTTTAAAGCAATACATCTTAGATATAGCGCAAAAAACAAGAGAGAGCACTCAGCTTGAAATCGGAATAAGTACGCGCGGTGTGCTCAGTATGCTTTGCGCGTGCCGAGCGTATGCTTTTGTGTGCGGCAGAGATTATGTAACGGCAGACGATGTGCGTTATCTTTCTGAGTTTGTGTTTGCGCACAGGATAAAGCTTGACACCGACAGCGAAAAAAGCGCAAAATCCGTTATAAAACAAATTCTTTTGCAGGTAAACGCTCCGACGGAGCAGTGGAGCAAAAATTAAATTATAGCCTTGAGGAATGGTGCATGTGAAGATTATTATTGCGGCAGTGTTTGTGTGGGCGTTGTATATGATATATAACTTTATACACAAACGCTATTGGAGCAAAAATCTTTTTATTGATTTAAAATTTGAAAACGACATTTGCGTAAGCGGAGAAGAAAACTCTCTTATAGAAACTGTGACAAACAAAAAGGCGCTTCCCATAAGCATTTTAAGAGTGCGCTTTTATGTGAGCAAATACTTGGACTTCGGAAACAGGCAGAACGTGTCGGTGTCGGACAAAAGCTATAAAAACGATATTTTTTCGGTTATGTTTTTTTCAAAAATAACAAGAAAAATAGATTTTGTCTGCAAAAGAAGAGGGTTTTACGATATCGACAAGATAGAGATTGTGTCTTATAATTTGTTTTTAAGATCACCTCTTACAAAAACGGCAAAATGTGCAGCGTCGCTCACGGTTTTGCCTAAGGCTGTGCAGAAAAAGAAGATAGACGCAATATATAACAATATCTACGGCGACATATGCGTTAAACATGCGCCGCTTGCCGATCCGTTTGAATTTAAAGGCATAAGAAAATATGAAACATATGACTCGATAAGGGATATTAACTGGAAGGCATCTGCAAAATCCGATGAGCTTATGGTGAATGTGCACGACTTTACTACAAGCAAGGAAGTTATTTTGCTTTTAAATGTTTCAGGCGATAACGAATTTACCGACGACAGATTAGTGGAGTATTGCATTTCAATAGTTTCGGGGTTTGCGGTCAGATTTGTTAAAAGCGGCATACCTGTCGGGCTTTTAACAAATGCATCCGATGTGATTACAAAAAGCGAAATCAACATTCTGCCCGCTGCCGGGGATATGCATGCGCTTTCAATCAGGCGCGCGCTTGCAAGATGCGATGCAAAAAACGCAAAAGACATGTGTGAATATATTTCAACGCTTCCCAAAAAAAGAGGCGCAATGTATGTTATAGTTTCGTGTGCGTCAAAAAAAGAGCTTTTAAAAAAGGCCGGGGAGCTTGCAAAAGAGGGCGGCGGCGCGTTTTTTGTGAACGTTTATAAAAAAGGCGAGGACAAAGCTGTTAAACAAAACGGCTGTCTTAATGTTTATAACTGGGAAATGGAAAATTCGGAAGGAATATAAAAATGTTTGTAAATAAATTTACTGCGGAGGCGAAAAAATGCAGAAATTTTCAATTGTTTTAAAAGATTTTTTAAATGCGCTTATATTGCACTGCTTTTTTTGCACAATATCGTTTTTGTATATAACTCCTGCCGTGGCGGCGGTAAGCTTTTTTTTATGCATATTGGTTTCCGCGGCGGTAAGATACAGCGCAGTGAAAGTAAAAAGCAATTTGCTTGCGTTTATAATATCGGCAGCGGTTTCGCTTTTATGTTTGGCTCCGGCTTTTATGAAAACAGGGTTTAAAGGCGTGTTTTTTGTTTTGGCGGCGGCCGTGTTTGCGTGGAGCATAATTTACCGTTATGCGAAGTTTGTTTGCGAAGATGACTGCGCAAGCATATGGTTTTTGATTTTGTTTATATCAGCCGCAGTTATCGGCACTGCTGCACAAAGCCGTTTGCTTATTTGGACGGCGAATGTGCAGGGAATTTTGTTTTTGGGATTAAATTTGTTTTTCGGAGGCGTCGGAGCACACGAAAAGTTTATAAAAGAAAACCAAAGCGTGCAAAATTTTCCGAAAGAGCAAATAAGAAAAACATATATTCCGCTTTTGGCTGTGTTTTGTGCGCTGTGCTTTTTATGTTCGGCTGCGGCAATGAGCGTGGATTTAAAAAGGTTTCATATAAACGAAGGTGTGTCGTCTGTACTTCATAATTTTTATGAGTTTCTGCCAAAGCACGAAACAAAAAGCCGCGAAACGGATATAAAACGGCCCGAAACGCCGGGTGTTGATTATGCGCGTGCGGCGCAGGATTTCGGGGTAGACCAAAAAACAAACCAAACGCTTGAAACAATCGGCACGGTTGCTTCTGTGATACTGCTTGTTTTGGCGGTTATTGCTTTTTTGATATGGATTTTGCGCAGGGCGGTAAAAAACCTTATGCTTTCAAAAATCATCGGAGCAGATAAAATAGAATTTGTTTATTCAAACGATAAGCATGAAAAGACGGGTTTAAGAAATAAAAAAAGCGGAGAGCCAAAAGAAACCAACAATAAAAAAATAAGAAAGCTTTATAAAAAATATGTTTTAAAAAACTGCGGCGAAAAGGTCCGTCCGGCAGACACGCCGAAGGTTATTGAAAACGCCGTAAACATATCGGAAACGTCAAAAAAAGAAATAACAAAAATATATGAAAAAGCAAGGTATTCCGGCGCGGACTGCACAAAAGACGAGCTTGAAACCTTAAAAAAATATATAAAATCAAAATAATGCATAAACTTTTTTTAGATGGCTTTGACGCATTTTATTATTTTCATATAATGAAAAAGCCGCGAAAAAATCGCGGCATAAAAATCAAAGCCTTAAAAGAAGCTTGGCAAAAGGTTATTTTGCCAAAAAGTCTTTCATGTCATCTTTGATCGACGCATCGTCTGTGTGTGCTTCAAGCAAAATGGGCTTTGCCAAATCAAGAGAGAAAATACCCATGATAGATTTTGCGTCAACAACATATCTTCCGGAGGTAAGGTCAACATCGAAATCATACTTGCACACAAGATTAACGAAGTTCTTTACATTGTCGATAGAGTTTAGCGAGATATTGAATGTTACCATAAAAACATTCCTCCTTATTATAAATAGATTTGAAGATAACATTTATTTATCTTCTTGTAGATATTTTATCACGAAAAGTTTTTGCAGTCAACAATTTTTTGTAAATTTAACGTAAAATTAACTTTTCGGTAAATAAGCTGTATCATGAAAGGGAAATAAAAAATATGAAAACAGTTGCTTTTTGCACGTTGGGGTGCAAAGTTAATCAGTATGAAACGCAGGCGATGTGTGAGCTTTTTGAAAAAGAGGGCTATAAGGTTTGTGACTTTGAGCAAATATGCGATATTTATATTATAAATACATGTTCGGTAACGGGACTTTCAGACAGAAAGTCAAGACAGATGATCCGCCGCGCACGGCGCAGAAACGAAAACGCGGTTATTGCCGTAACGGGATGCTATGCGCAGACCGCCGCCGGGGAAGTGCTAAAAATTGAGGGCGTGAACTTGGTTGTCGGCACACAGAAAAGAGGAGATATTGTAAAAATGTGTGAGCAGTCGGCAGGGCAGAGGGTTAATTTTGTCTGCGATATTTTGCACACGCATGAGTTTGAAGAAGATTTAAAAATAAGCGAATTTGAAGAACGCACAAGAGCATATGTTAAAATGCAGGAGGGATGCAGTCAGTTTTGTTCATACTGCATAATTCCTTATGCAAGAGGCCCCATACGCAGCAGAAAAAAAGAAAACGTTATAGATGAAATAGAAACCCTTGCAAATAAAGGATTTTGCGAGATTGTGCTCGTCGGGATACACATTGCCTCATATGGCAAGGATTTAAAAGATGCCTCTCTTTATGATGTGATACAGGCGGTTAATAAAATAGAAAAAATCAAAAGAATAAGGCTAAGCTCAATAGAACCTATGACATTAAATAATGACTTTATTTTTCATGTTTCGGGAGCGGACAAGCTTTGCAATCATTTTCATATATCGCTGCAAAGCGGATGCGATAAAACGCTAAAGAGAATGAACCGAAAATACAGCTCCGATGATTTTTATTCTATAGCAGAGCTTCTTCGCAAAAACTTTGAAAACTGTGCGATAACAACGGATATTATGGTTGGCTTTCCGGGAGAAACGGAAGACGAGTTTAACGAAAGCCTTGAATTTGTTAAAAAAGTCGGATTTGCAGACGCTCATATTTTCCCTTATTCAAAGCGCCCGGGAACTCCTGCGGCAAAAATGAAAGATCAGGTTTCGGACGAGGAAAAAAGCCGCCGTAGCAAGCTGATGTTTGAAGCAACCAAAAAAAGCAGAAAAGAGTTTTTGGATATGCACACCGGCAAGGTTATGGAAGTGCTTTTTGAGCGCGAATGCGAAAAGGGCGTTTATGAGGGAAAAACAACAAACTATATTCATGTTGAGGCTAAAAGCGATGAAAATATCTGCGGAAAAATATTAAAAGTTAAAATAAAAGAAAACGACGGGTATATTTGCATGGCAGAAATTTTAAAAGATTAAAAAATAAAAGGAATGGTAAAATGAAAAGTGTGCTGATAACGGGCGCGTCGCACGGAATAGGCAAAGAATGTGCAAAAAGGTTTGCCCGCGAAGGTTTTTTTGTTTATATAAACTATTTTAAAAGCGAAAAAGAGGCAAAAGAGCTTGAAAAATATATAACCGAAAACGGCGGACAATGCGCGCTTCTTAAAGGCGACGTGTCAAAAAAAAGCGATGTTTGCGATATGTTTTTAAAAATAAAAAAAATAACCGGCGGAGCAGACGTGCTTGTAAATAATGCAGGAATTTCAAAAATAAAAATGCTTTGCGACACGGATGAGGACGAGTATAACGAAATTTTTGACGTTAACATGAAAAGCGTGTATCTTTGCTGCCGCGAGGCGATAGGATATATGGTGCATAATAAATACGGGCGTATAATAAATGTTTCGTCTATGTGGGGCGTATCGGGCGCATCTTGCGAAAGCGTGTATTCAGCGTCAAAGGCTGCGGTTATAGGGTTTACAAAGGCAATTGCAAAAGAACTTGCGCCGTCGGGAATTAGCGTAAACGCGGTTGCTCCGGGCGTGATTGATACGAAAATGAACGCTTCGCTGACAAAAGAAGAAAAAGATGAGCTTGCATGTCAAATCCCTGCCGGCAGATTCGGAACGGCTTTTGAAGTCAGCGATTTGATATATAATCTTGCCGGAGAAAATTCGGCATATATAACCGGACAGGTTATTTTGATAGACGGCGGTTTTTTGGGATAAAACAAAATATATTTTGCAATCAGAAAGGCTTGATAATTATGAAAAAAATGATAACTCCCGACTCCTTTGAGGGGTTTAACGTTGTTTGCGATATACTCGGAATAGAAGAAGATTTTGCCGCACCTCACTCACACAGCGGTACGTGTGAAATTATTTTATCTAAAACAGAAGGCGGTCACGTTATTATAAAAAACAAACTGTATCCGCTTGTGAAAAACGGCTTGTATTTTATAAACGGACTCGACGTTCACCATCCGTCGCCGACGGACGCCGAAAAATATTTTCGAAACAGAATTATTTTAAGCATCAAGTTTTTAAACAAGCTCACCGATTTTTTCAGACTTGAAGACGTTATACAGAAGATTTTTTACGATGAGGGCGGAAAGTTTTGCCGTTTGTCTGCGGCAAAAGCCGAAAAAGCCGACGAGTATTTTAAAAAGATTTATGAGCTTTGCCAAAGCGGAAAAGAATTTGAAATGGCAGACAGCGTCAGCGCAATGACGGAAATTTTAAAAATCGGATATTTTTACAATGCCGGAGAAGAAACAATAGTAAACAAAGCGATTGACAGTGCGCTTGAATACATAGACTCTAACATACAAAACAACATTACCGTTGACAGCATAAGCGACTTTTGCGGGCTTAACAAATATTATATGTGCCATTTGTTTAAACTGGTTGTCGGTATGACGATAAGCAAGTATATAAAAATTGCAAGAGTTGCAATAGCGAAGAAAAAGCTTGTTTACACAAATCTTTCAATTTCGGAAATTTCAAAGTCAACAGGGTTTAATTCGGTTTCGTATTTCGGACGGGTGTTTTATGAAGAAGAACATGTTACCCCGAGCGAGTACAGAAAAATTATGAAGTCCGGTTCAAAGGCAATAAAACAGATATATAAATAATGCACAATTTTCTAATTTAACAAAATGGCGCGGGGCGAAATATTTTCATTTTTGCCCCGCGCTTCTTATGCATAAGTTTTAAATTTTATTTTTAAAAGCAGTTTTTAAGAACAGATAAAATGTCTTTTGAAGTCATTTTTTTATAGCCGCCGCCGGGAATTGTTGAGTCGGCTATTTTTTGAAGCATATCTTCGGTTGCGCCGAGCTGTTTTAAAGAAGACGGCAAACCGATAAGCGCTATAAATTCTTCAATCTTTTTTATGCCTGCGTTTGCGGCATCTTCTTTAGATAAGGCGCCAACATCTATATCCCACACATTTTTTGCAAAACGAACAAATTTATCAATGCCGAAAGGATATATATATCTGTAGTAAGCGGGCGAAATTGCGGCAAGTCCCGCGCCGTGCGCACAGTCGGTATAGGCTCCGAGCTGATGTTCGATCATGTGAACCTCCCAGTCCTGCTGTTTTGAAAGACCGGTGATAGTGTTTAATCCGATTGTTGCACACCACATAATGTTGCTTCTTGCTTCGTAGTCTTTCGGATTTTTGATTGCTGCCTTTGCACTGTTTATAAGTGAGCGCATAACGCCTTCTGTAATATAGTCGGTGGTGTTGTCATCATCGCCTGAAAAATACTGCTCGCAAAGGTGCGAAAACGTATCAAATATACCGCTTGCCATTTGATATACCGGCACGGTAAAGGTGTATTCGGGGTTTAAAATTGAAAATTTGGGATAAACGCTCGGATCAAAAACTTTGCCGTTTTTAATCATTTTTTCCTCGTTT
This sequence comes from uncultured Clostridia bacterium, assembly GCA_934457145.1. Taxonomy (GTDB): domain Bacteria; phylum Bacillota; class Clostridia; order UBA1381; family UMGS1253; genus CAKSHP01. Next base: position 20,406 of record CAKSHP010000020.1, read on the forward strand.
GTGATAACCGAGCCGCCGTTTGACTCAGAGCCGGTGCCCGCCATTGTTAAAACGGCGCCGACGGGAATTGTTTTGCATGTTACATCCTCAAAATTTGTCCAGTATTTTTCCCAGGGGTCGCCCTCGCAGTAAGCTGAAACGGAAATTGCCTTTGCACAGTCGATTACGCTGCCGCCGCCGACTGCCAAAATCAAATCAACGCTGTTTTCGCGGGCGATTTTGCTTCCTTCAAGCACGGACGCATACGACGGATTTGACTTCACATTTGCAAGCTCAAACACGTTTTTATCAGCGTTTTTTAAAATGTTTATTATTTTATCATACAGACCGCTTTTTTTAACAGAACCTCTTCCGTACATTAGAAGAATATTTTTCCCGTACGAGTTAAGCTCTGTTTCCAGTTTGTCAAGCGCATTTTTTCCGAAATGAATTTTTGTTGGGTTATAGTAGGTAAAATCGAATTTCATAATAGCAAACTTCCTTTCCGTAATTTATTATTCAGGGTAAACATCGTCGCCGACAGGCTCTAACCATTCGTTTGAAGTGTCCTTTCCGGGACATTCTATCGCGATATGCGAAAACCAGCTGTTTTTCTTTGCACCGTGCCAATGCTTAACGTTTGGCAAAATTGTTACCGTGTCGCCGGGTTTGAGGCTTTGGGCTTTCTTGCCCTCCTCCTGATACCAGCCCTCGCCGTCGGTGCATAAAAGGATCTGTCCGCCGCCGGCAGACGCATGGTGAATATGCCAGTTATTTCTGCATCCAGGCTCAAAGGTTACATTTGCCATGAACACGGTTTTATCAGGATCGGTAAGAGGATTTAGATAGCTCTTTTTTGTAAAATATTTTGCATATGCGTCGTTTGGTGAGCCGAGTCCGAACATCCCTCCATGACTATTTTCAGCCGTATCTTCATTTTCATACACCGGTTTTACAATTTTAAATGCTGCCCATGCGTTCGGCCAGCCTGCGTAAAACGCAATATGGGTTAAAATTTCTGCCATTTCGGTTTTTGTTACACCGTTTTTCTTTGCGGTTTCGGCATGATATTGAAAAGAAGAATCTATCATACCTTTGCTGATCAGAGCGCAGATTGTTACGATTGAGCGCATTTTTAAAGACAGCTTATCTTCTCTTGACCAAACTCTGCCAAAGAGAATTTCATCGTTAAGATAAGCAAATTCAGGGGCGAAGCTGCCGAGAGCGTCGTGACCTGCTGTTTGTTTGATTGCCATTTTAATCAAAACTCCTTTCGCAAAATAAGTTTTAACTTACAATTGACAAGCTTTAAATATATGTGTTATAATGCAAACTGTAAGTTTGATTATATTATACAACTTAAAGCACACTTTAAGTCAAGAGGTTTTTAAAAATTTTTTTAAGGAGAATAAAAAAATGCTGTACACGGTTGGTGAAATTGCAAAAAAGATAGGCGTGAGGGCATCGACGCTGAGATATTATGACAAAGAAGGTCTTTTGCCGTTTGTTGAGCGGAGCGGCGGAGGAATAAGAATGTTTTGCGAAAAAGATTTAGAATGGCTTTCGATTATCGAATGTTTAAAAAAAACAGGTATGCCGATAAAGGAGATAAAAAAGTTTGTCGATTGGTGCATGGAGGGAGACGGCACGATTGATAAAAGACTTGATTTGATTGAAAGACAGAAAGAAACTGTAAAGATGCAGATTGAGCAAATGCAAGAAACTCTTAAAACGCTCGAGTATAAAGAGTGGTACTATGAAACTGCAAAAAAAGCGGGTACCTGTGAGGTACACAAGCATATGAAAAAAGAAGATATTCCAAAAGAATTTTGGGATATGGCAGGGTATAGGACAGGCGAGGCAGCAAAATGATTTTGCTGCCTCGCCTTGTTAAAGTCTGATGTTTGCTTCATAGTATTAATTATTTTTTCAAAAACCAAACAAGCATTTCGCTTTCGCCTCTGTTCGCAAAGGCGTAATAGGGGATAAGTTTTAAATTTGTCTGCTCGCAGTCATTGCCGATTTGATAATACAAGCTGTCATTTGATTTTTCTTTATAAGCCTTAACAGTAATTGACGGCAAAAGAAAATCGCATTCTTTAACCTCCGGGGCAGATGAGACATCTATCATATAAGATTTTAAATTGTTGTGATACAATTGATGGGTGACAAAAAAATAAGAAAATGAACTCCAAATATGATATAATGTTTAACGACCAAGCAAAACATTAGACAAAGGAGTCATTTTCTTATGAATATTTTAACATCAAATGCCCACTTTCGTCAACGGGTAATTAAAAAAAGTTACAAAGTTGGGGTGACAGAGGCGTCAAAATACTACCGTGTCAGCAGAAACGCCATATATGAATGGCGAGCAAAATACGACGGGAAGAGTTGGAAAAGTCTTTTAGACAAGAGCCACAGACCACATCATCATCCAAATGAACATACTCCCGAGGAAAAGGAAATGATATTGAGACGATATCCGAGATATCAGGGTGATATGATAATGTTGTGGGATTCGCTGCGCAAAAGCGGATATAAGCGCAAAACAGTAAACTGCTTGCGCCGCGCGACATTATATCACATGTGCTTTGTCAAGGTAGACAGTAGTATTTTCTGCGAAAATCTCCACTGCTCCACCTTGACAAGAGAAAATGGAGAGTACACGTTTTTTATTTTTTAAGAAAAGTGTCACCCCTCATTGACAATTGAACAGAATAATAAGTAAATTAGCAAGTTTTGTTATAGACTTTATATAAAAAATATGATACAATAAAGTTGCAGATAATATGCAAAACGAAAAATAAAGAGGAGCGGATAAAAATGAAAAAAGTAAAAATATTTATATGTATGGCGGTTATGCTTTTTGCTTTTCAAATGTCAGCCGGAGCAAGCGATGAAATAAAGGTTATTCTTAACGGAACTAAGCTTTCGTTTGAGCAAAACCCGGTTACTGTAGACAATCGCACGCTTGTGCCGCTTAGAGGAATTTTTGAGGCGATGGGAGCCGATGTTTCATGGGACAACGACACCCAAAGCGTGAGCGCAGTAAAGGGAAAAACTGTTGTTAAAATGACGATAGGCGATAAAAACATATATGTAAATTCAAATAAAATAACCCTTGACGTACCGGCGCAGCTTGTTTATGAAAAAACAATGGTTCCGGCAAGAGCTGTTGCGGAAAGCTTCGGCGCGGATGTTTCATGGGATGGTGACACAAAAAGCGTTATAATAAAAACCGATGAGTTTTTAGAGCGCGCAAGAGAGGTTATGGATCAGAAAGACGAGTGCGTGTTTACGGGAAAGGTGTCCATGACGGCGTCTGTGCTTCCGTTTGATTTAAATGTAAAAGCCGGAATATCGGTAAAAGATAAGCTGACATTCGTGTCTTTAAGTTCTGCTGTTTACAATTATGAAATAGCCGGAGGAGAAGAGGCGGTTTATACAAATGAAAACGGCAGCATAAAAAAAGAAGCCGGAAACAATTTTGACGACGGCTCTCTTTTGGATATCAGTGCGCTTGTTTTTGATAAAAGTGACGATAAATATATGATATATAAAGCTGAGGGCGAGACTGATGACGGCATGAGAATATATTTTGATAAAAACAGCGCCGAGATAGCAAAGATTGTTATTCCTGCCGATGTTATAAACAAAATGATGGATAACGCAGTTTCGGCAAAATCCGATGCCGAGCTTTCTGTAGCGTATAATACGGGCGAAACAAAGGCTGTGTGGGACAAATATAATAAATAGGATTTGGATAGAAAATGAAAACTAAAGATGAAATCCGAAGCGAGATGAAAAAACTGCGCCGTGAGTTTGAAAATAAGCAGAGTGCAGGAAAAAGAATTTGCGAAAATATTTTAAGTCTGGCAGAGTATAAAAATGCGTCGTGTGTCGGAATATATATGGCAGCGTTTGGCGAGGCAGACTTAAAACATATTGCAGACGACTGCAAGGAAAACGGCAAAACAGTTGTCGTTCCGGTGACAGACAAAGACACAAATGAGGTTTTGTTTTCAAAAACTAACGGAGAATTTGTTAAAGGAGCATACGGAATATATGAACCGAAATATTTTAAGTTTGTTGATTTTGAAATGATTGATTTTATTTGTATTCCGGGAATTGCCTTTGATAAAGATTTAAACCGCATAGGCTTTGGCAAAGGCTGCTATGACCGCGTTTTGGGCAAAATGAGGGCGTTTAGGTGCGGAGTTTGCTATGATTTTCAGATGCTTTATAAAATATGCGCAGATGAGCATGACATAAAAATGGACGCAGTGGTGAGCGAAACAGGCATATACAGATAATTTTAAAGCTGCAAAAATGTATGAAAAAATACTTGTGCATTTTTGCAGTTTTTTTGTGTGTTTTCGGGTATTTTCGCGCCAAAATGAGGCTTTGTGTTGACAAAAAATAAAAATAGTATTATAATAACTAAGAAAGCTGTTTTATAACGGCTAAATGCGGCTGAGGGTAGAAAAAGTGTAAAACGGAAGTAGCCGTAAATAAAAAGCGAAAGAGGAAAAAATATGCCCATTACGGAATTTTTAAAACAAAATGCACAGAAGTACGGTAGCGAAACGGCGCTTGTTGAGATTAATCCCGAGGTTAAAGAAATGCGCCGCGTGACATGGAAGGAATACGAACTCATTGAATCGGGAAACGCTCAAAGCTACAGAAGAGAAATCACATGGAGCGTGTTTGAAGAAAAAGCAAACAGATGCGCAAACCTTTTACTGAGCCGAGGTATCAAAAAAGGCGACAGGGTTGCGATTTTGCTTATGAACAGTTTGGAATGGCTGCCGATATATTTCGGAATTTTAAAGACAGGTGCGCTTGCAGTGCCGCTTAATTACCGTTATTCTTCGGACGAAATAAAGTATTGTGTTGATTTGGCAGATGTTGACGCGCTCGTGTTCGGTCCTGAATTTATAGGAAGACTTGAGGAAATATGCGATAAGATGCCGAAAGTTAAGCTCCTGTTTTATGTTGGAGATTCGTGTCCGACGTTTGCGGAGAATTATCTGCATCTGGCGGCGAACTTTTCAAGCGCGGATCCGGATATAAAAATAACTGATGATGACGATGCTGCAATATATTTTTCAAGCGGTACAACGGGATTTCCAAAAGCGATACTTCACGCACACAGAGCGCTTGTTCATGCGTGCCGCGTTGAGCAAAATCATCACGGACAAACTCATGAAGATGTGTTTTTATGCATACCGCCGCTCTATCACACAGGCGCTAAAATGCATTGGTTCGGAAGCCTGTTAACCGGCGGAAAGGCTGTGCTTTTAAAGGGTGTTAAGCCGGAGACGATTATTAAAACGGTTGCGTCGGAAAGGTGCAGCATTGTTTGGCTTTTGGTGCCGTGGGCGCAGGATATTTTAGATGCGATTGAGTCCGGTCAAATAAACCTTAAAGATTATGATTTAAGCTGCTGGAGGCTTATGCATATCGGAGCGCAGCCCGTTCCGACAAGCCTTATAAAGCGCTGGAAAGAAGTTTTCCCGAATCACGATTATGACACAAACTACGGATTAAGCGAATCAATCGGACCCGGATGCGTTCATTTGGGAGTTGAAAACATACATAAGGTTGGCGCAATAGGAGTTGCGGGATTTGGCTGGGAAGTTAAAATTATAGATGAAAAAGGAAACGATGTTATAGGCACAAATGTCGGCGAGCTTGCGGTTAAAGGCCCGGGCGTTATGAAATGCTATTACAAAGACGAAAAAGCAACCGCAGCGGTTATTCATGACGGCTGGCTCTATACAGGAGATATGGCAATGAAAGACGAGGACGGATTTATTCATCTTGTTGACCGCAAGAAAGACGTTATAATCTCCGGCGGAGAGAATTTGTATCCCGTTCAGATTGAAGATTTTATAAGAAAGAACGATAAAATTAAGGACACGGCTGTTATAGGACTTCCGGACAAGCGTTTGGGAGAGATTGCGGCAGCGATTGTGTCGCTTAAAGACGGCGAAACAATGACGGAAGATGAGTTTAATGAATTCTGCAAAGGCTTGCCGAGATATAAAAGACCGCACAAGGTTATTTTTGCTTCCGTGCCGAGAAATCCCACGGGAAAAATTGAAAAACCGAAGCTTCGCGAGATGTATTGCGGAAAGAATTTGGTTGAAAGCCAGTTTAACGCGTAAAGATGCGTAAAAAGATATAAAAAGGTGTAAAAAGAAAAAATTAAGCCGGTATTTTAGGTTGTAGGTTTTTTAGCCTGACAATTTAAAATACCGGCTTGTTTTGCAGTAATTAAAGCGGCTGTGCCTTAAGGCAAAAAAACGTATCCCATTATCTTGAAAATGAGAAACGGGATACGTTTTTTGTTTTACAAAATTATTTTGTGAACTTAATTTCTTTTATTGCGTTCCATGTGCTTGCAGAGTTTTGATTGCAAACTATTTTTACATACTTTGCCTGTTTTGAAATTGTTACATTTTCAAAATCGTCTTTAACGTTTCCGGCGCTTTCGCCCTCATAAACCTTTTCAAAGTTTTTGCCGTCCTGTGACACATGGATTTCAAAATATGCTTTTCTTGCGTCGCCTTTGTTCCACATTATGCAAACGTCTTTTACCATTGACGGCTCTTTTAATTCATAGCAAACATAGCGGCCTTTGCCCTCGCATGACCAAACGGTTGAGGGATCGCCGTCATAAGTATACTGACCGATTTCGCCGGGTTCGCGGTAAAAATCGTTAAAGGTGCAGTCGGCAATTTCTATTTCGTCTGCGCCGAATTCTCTGGGTTTGAGATTGGGAATTATAAGAACGGTTTTCTGCTCGTCATCCCAGTACACAAAACAGCCGAGAGCCTCGGAAACAAATCTTACGGGAACTAAAAAGCGGTTGTCTATTATTGTTGCCGGAGAGTCTAACTCATTTTCAGCGCCGTTTATATATGCTTTGGGGGAGGCATTTGTTATTTTTATTTCGGTTCCGTCCTTTACGGCAATTCCGCTGCCTGTATCGGAGTCATAGGAAACATCTGCGCCCAAAGCTTCAAATATTTTTCGAAACGGCACCATGGTGCGGTTGTTTATAACTGTCGGCTTTGTGTCAAAGTCAAGATATTCGGACTTGATTTTAACTTCGATTTGTTTCGGGGTATCCTGAGCCTGTTCGCGCGTTTTAATATAGTCTTCGGCTGCCTGGGTGGGAGTCATGAATGTGCAGCCTTCGTTTTTAAGGAAGTTTAAAACTCTTTCAAATTCTTTAAAGCTTTCATCGTTCCAGTATCCCGAATGCGACTGAACAACCAAATACGAAAGGCGTTTTTTGTTTTTGTAATTTGCAACAAACGTATCATAGCTTGCAGTGCCCGTTTTCGGCTCAATATCGCATCTTGCAGTGAAATGAACAGCAGAGGAAATTGAGTTTGAATTGGGAGCAAGCATTATGCATTTAATTTGCGGGAAGTTGTCTTTTATAACTTGCAGGGTTGTGTCGGTTGCGTTGTTATAAGGCGAACCGAAGCTTGTTATTTCAATTTGGCACTTGTCTTTAACAAGATCCATCGTGCGTTTAAAATCCTCAAGCTGTTTTTCATAGGGATTTGTTGAATATTCCTCCTGTGAATGATAATAGCCGTGGTGCCAGATTTCAATTCCCTGTTTGTTCCAGGCTTTGATAGCGTCTAATTCGGCTTGGTTATCGTCGCAGTCAAACCATTGACCTATTATTCCGAAACCGCCGGTTGCATCATATTTGGCTAAAAGCTCGGCAGTGCGGTTAAAGTTTTGAGTATGTGCTTTTGCGCCCATATCGTCAAACTTTAAGATAATGATTGGCTTGTCGCGGTTTACAGTGTCTGCCGTATCCTGTGCGGCATCGTCTGCAAGAACGGGCAATGCGCAAAAAAGCATTGCGGCTGCAAGCAAAACAGAAATAATTTTTTTCATAGAATAAGTCCTCCTTAAAATTTATAAAAATTTTTATTTTTTACGTTCGGGGAGCTGGATAAGGGTTATCGCTCCGAAAATTAATATGCAGCCGAGAATTTCGCGAAGGCTCATAACGTCTTCCGGAACATAGGGCGGAAGAAGCCAGCAAAAAATTGCTGCAAACACTGATTCAAGGCTCATGATAAATGTTGCAGATGAAGGATCGGTATATTTTTGACCGTAGATCTGCAATGTGTATGCAAGGCCGCATGAAAATGCACCGGCAAACAAAATCGGAAACCAGCATTTTAATATTTCGTTTATGTCGGGATGCTCAAATGCAAACATACAAAAGATGTTTATAACCGCGCACACAAAAAACTGAATACACGAAAGCTTTATTCCTTCAACCCTGGGCGAAAAAAAGTCCACGGCTATTATGTGAAACGAAAACAAAACAGCGCATATGAGCGCAACTGTTTCAAAGTAGCCCAAGGTGAGACTTTCGCCGTTTTTGATGCAAAGAAAATAAAATCCGGTTATCGCAATAATAATTGCCGGAATTATGCGCAGGCTAGGGCGCTTTTTAAAAAATATGCTTATAATCGGAACAAAAATTATGTATGTTGCGGTTATAAAAGCCGCTTTGCCGCCTGAAATTCCAACCATTGAGTAGGTCTGAAGCGTGCTTGCGGCGCAGAGAATAACTCCGCATACCACGCCGCCCAAAATAAGAGATTTTTTATCGCTTTTTACGTTTTCTTTGCCGCTGTCTTGTTTTTTATTTGAAAAAAATATAAAAGGCAGAAGAACAGCCGAACCGATTAACATTCGTATTCCGTTAAAAGTGGACGGTTCTATATGATCCATGGAGGTTGTTTGGGATATAAACGAAAGCCCCCATATAAGCGCAGTAAGCGCTAAGATAAGATTGCCTTTAAGTTTTGATTGCATTTTTATTTCCTCCTCTTTTAAAATAGCAACGTATATAATTATACATTAAAACAGCATATCTGTAAACAATTAAAAGAAAAGAAAAAGAAAAAATATGCAAAAAAACATTAAATAAAGCGGTTTTTAGAAAAAATTTTTAAAAATCTTTTTGGTTTTTAATATATTGAGTCGGCGAAAGGCCTGTTTGCTTTTTAATAAAGGTGCTAAAGTAGTACACGTTTTCAAAGCCTGCCTTTTCGGAGGCCTCTCTTATGGTGTAGTAGCCGGAGGTGAGAAGCTCGGAGGCATATTTAAGCTTTAAATCGTTTATATATTTTCTGGGCGAAACGCCGAAATTATCAAAGAAAAGCTTGCGAAAATAAGTGTCGCTCATGCCGCACATTTTTGCAAGATATTCAACAGATAACCCCTTTGTTAAAAAGTTTTCATGAAGATACTCGACCGCCTCGGATATTTTATCGCTCCCGTAGGGAATATGGCGCTCGGCATTTTCGCGCTCAATCTTACAGATTATTTTATACATTATCGACACACATTCGTATTCATAGCCGAACTGCTTTCTTGTCCATGCATTATATAATTCGGAAAAATTTCTTTCGAAATAGTTGGGATTTTCGCTTTTGAAACTTTTTATGTTTTTCGGAAGGTATGAGCTTGAATTAAAATGCACGACAAAAAGGCTTTCCGCATCCGATTTTAAAACGTATTCGCAAAGAGCAGGCACAAACATTATATCACCTGTAAGCGCCGGAATGGTTTTGCCGTTTGTTATGAAATTTGCTGTGCCGTGCTTTCTGAAAGAAAGCGCATGATAAGGACGAAGATTTGACTTTGCGTTTGATTTGTCCCAGCCTACATCAAGTACGGAAAGAATATTAATAAAAATATTGTCAGATTCGAAAAACATAAAGCGTTCGCCTCCTTTATATAAAGTATAATACATAAGTTTGGCTGTGTCAATAAAATTTATTAAATACAGACAAAAAAGGAAAAAGAGGCAAAAAGACAAATATGTGATATTTTAAGACAAAAATATGATATTATTTTTGCTTTTGTTATGATATAATTATGCATGATTAAATTATTTCATAAAAATACCCTTGAGAGGCAGGCATTTTTATTCATGATTTTATATTAAGATATCAAAAATGGAAAATCGTGCATTATTTTATAGAATTTTGTGCACGTTTTTACATTGATTTTTAAAAAATACTGTAATATACTTGGTATAACAGGGTATTTATAAAAAACGAAACAAAACGTGCAAAAAGTGTTTCGGAAAGTGTAAAAAATGTTTTAAAAAGTTAATGGACATTGTTTTTGCGCAGTGGTAAAATTACGGTGACGGTATTATAAAGTTACCAAAGGCAGAAAAATGAAAATAAGTCTACAAAATAGGGCATTGACTTGACGTGCGGTATAAATTATAATTGTATTGCGGGTATTTGTTTAAATATATTTGAAAATCACATAAAACAAAGCGAAAATTACATTTTATATATAAATTAAAAATGGTATTATTTAAGTAAGCTGTTTCCCGGACGGAAAAGGATGGCTTTGAGGGAAGAAGTAATAGTGAAAAGGTGTGGTGCAAACTTGCTTTCGCAAGTTTGAAAAAGATAAACAAATAATTCTTGTAGGGCAGGGGCCTCGTCCTGCCGTGGTTTCAGATTAAAGTTGGTTGCAAAGAAGCGGAAAGAGCAAGCCCTTTCCCTACACCGTAAATTCGGATAAAATTTAAATGTAAAACAAACGGAAAGGCGGGGCCCTTTCCCTACAACCTGCAAAGTCAGGTGCGAAAGATAAGTAAAACCTAAATCCAAATCCCAAAGGGCGGACGCCTGTTAAAATACAAATAAAAAGAGAGGAAGATGAGAAATGAAAAAAATCTTATCCGTGGTTTTGGCAGCGTTTATGATTGTTTCGTGTTTGCCGCAAATTTCATTTGCAGACAGCGAAAATATTACATATACTGCTGAAATCATGAAGGCAAAAGGCGGCGCGGATTCTATTATTTCCATGACATACGATGACGGAATATATGATACGGCGCTGTTTTTAAACGAGCAGTTTGAAATGTATAATTTAAGGGGTTCGTGTGCGATGATTCCGGCAAAGAACATTAAGTCGGACGCGGATCTTTTAAAGTGGCGCGAAGTGTTTGCGAAAGGTTATTTAGATGCGCAGAGCCATTCAATGACGCATATGGTGCTTCCAGGACAGGTCTGGATAGACGCAAACGGCGAGACAGGTCAGAAAGCGGCGCTTAACAACACGCCTGAAAACTATCAGACAGAGCTTGTTGATTCGAAAGATTTGTTAAACGAATATTTTGACAATGATGTTTTATGTCTTGTTGCATCAAACAACACTCTTTCAAACGGAGCATGGGAGGTTGCGGCAAAAACATATTACGCAACAAGACTCGGTTCGGTTGGAGATCAGAGCCTTGATGTTGCAATTGACAACGATCCTTCTGACGGAGCGGAAAAGGGAACATGGCAGAATTTATATATGCGGAGTCTGTACAGAAGTCAGTCGCCGGAGGCTTTGCGTTCGCTTATAGATAATGCGATTGAAAAAAATCTTTGGCTTGTTACGCTGTGCCATGCGGTTAAGCCTTTGGAAAACGGCGGCGACATGACGGTTGAGAATGCAAAGGCGTTTTATAAGTATATCGGTCAAAAACAGGGCGAGGGAAGAATTTGGTCGGCAACGTTCGGTGAGGCTGCAAAATACTTAAGAGAAAGACAAAATTCAACCGTTTCGGAATATGAAAGAAATTCAAAGATATATGTTAAAATCGATATGGCGGATAAAACGGAAGATAACCTTCCGCTTGACGGCGCAGTGTTTAACTATCCTTTGACGGTTAAGGCGCAGGTGCCGAGTGATTATGAAGCGGTTTGCTACAGCTTGAACGGCAGCGAGCAATATGCAAAAACATTTGCAGAAAACGAAAAAACATATGCGTATGTTGACGTTGTGCCGAACGGCGGCGAGGTTCTTGTTAAAAAGGCGGATTTAAGTTTGGCAAGTGCATACAGCTCAATTTCGGGATATGTTGAAAATGCGGATAACGAGAAAAACGTTATGGAGTCTTCCGAGGGGCTTTCGGTAAACGGAAGAGCCGTTGTTTACAGTGAGGGCGCACAAAAAACATACATAAAGCTTTCTTTGGAAAATTATAATAATGAAAATGCATCGTTTAGTTTTAAGACAAATGACGGAGATAAGGGAAATCTTTTGGTTTACGGGCTTTGCGATAAAGACGAATGCGAAAACTGGAGCAGTGAGACGATTAATTATTTAAATGCTCCGGGAAATGACCGCTACGGCTACGGAATTGATACAAGCAAGGCTTATTTAAACGCACCTCTTGAAAGTATGGAGGTTTCGGGAGAGCAGACCTACAGCATTGACATATCGGACTATGCTTCATATATGAAAGAAAACGGGGCAAATTATATAACGCTGGTTTTTGTTAATTCGTCGGTTAATAAAAAGTCTGTGTTTGAAGAAAATTTTGAACAAACAACTTTAAAAACAACTGTTTCGCGAAGCGGAGATCCGCTTATAACCGAGAAATGCAGCGATTTTGACCATACAACGGGCTCGGGCAGCAGCTATCATATGCAAGCTGACAGCAGTTGGGACAGAATTAAATTTGACGCAAGCGGAGAATATGCAAAATTAACAACTGCGGATAAAAACCGAAAATACCGCGTGAGCTTTTATGCGCTTATGGATAAGGCCGGCACGTTTGAACTGGGACCGACTGCGTCCAGAGGAGGAGAAATAAAGCAGCAGCTTGTGAAATGCAGCATAGATGAGGCAAACACATGGAAAAAGTTTACCTATGAATTTACGGCAACGGAAAACGAGGGCTGGGCAGATGAAGTTATCAGCGGAAACCCTGCGACATATGTTCAGGCTGGACTTAATTTGTTTGTAACGTTTCAAAATGTAAGAACGGCATCGTCGGTTGCAAACGCGAACAATATTTTAAATCTTTATATAGATGATATAACGGTTGAGCAAGTGGGGCTTGGCAGCGTTTGCATTAATCCGGTTGATTTCAGCGACGGGAAAACTCTTATTTCAAAAATCAACTTTAATACAAACGTAAACAGCGACAGAAAACTCAACAATTACTATGAAGATGTTAACAGTACGGTAGGTTCGTTTGCATGGGCGGGCTGCGAGGCAGCGACGGTTGCACAGTGCAGCAATGAAGAAAATTATTCCGGCAGTAACGGTTTAAGCTTTTTGTTTTCGCCTAATAAAAAATATAACAGAATAAAGTTTTATAATATATTTGACCATGTTTTAACCAATGCGGATAAAAACAGAAAGTTTGAAATAAGCTTTATGTTAAAATCGGACACGGCAGGCTCTTTCAGATACGGCATGATGAGCAAACTGCCGAGAATAGCCGAGGATAAAGGTTCTTCTTTGACATATAAGGTTGAAGACGGGACTGCGGATGAAAAGAGTTATTCAGCAAATATATATCAGCCTAAGCTTGGAACGGTGTCTTCTGCGGAAAAGGGCATGTGGAAAAAGTTTACCTATGAAATAACGATAGACGATACTATGCTTCCGAAAAACGTTAATGTTTACAATAACTCGACAGGCACAAAAACGGGAACATATCCGACGGGAATTGCACTTTTGGGAATTGAGTCGACTAATTTTGAGAATTTTTCCGATGGAGCGTATAATCCGCAGCCGAGAATTTATATTGACGATATAATCGTAAAAGAGATAAAAGATACGGAAGAGAGCGCAAAAACATACACATACAGCACATCTTTTGAGGATTTGAATTCGGCTCCGGGTTCAACATATTTCGGCCTCGGACTTGACACAGGCTGCGTTGACGGAGCAGACAAGGCTTTTATTGACAAATTTGCGATTGACACGAGCACGTCAAGGACAGGCGCAAAAAGCCTTAAAATTTATTCAACGGCAACGCACAACAGATTTAAAATCGGAAACATAACCGATTCGCTTACTGCAAGCGATATTGGCAAAAAATATAAAGTGCGCTTTTATATGAAGTCTAATAAATCCGGTTCGTTTAAAATGGGCATGATGTCTAAAAAATACAAGCCGGGCAGTACGACAGATGAGTCGACATATAATACGGCTTTGGATCAGGCAAAGCTTTATTCGGTTTCGGCAGAGCAGATAAATTCGTGGGTATTATATACATATGAATTTGATATAACAACGGCGCAGACAGATGATGGCGCTGTGTATCTTGCAATTTACCCCACAAGCATGGGGCAGAGCAAGACACCTTATAAAACCGAAGATAATGTTAAATATTATAATTCAAGCGACATAGATCCGCTTATATTTAACATAGACGATCTTTCTTCAAGAGAGCTTGGCAAGGCGAGCGGAACAACGATTGAAATATCGGACGGCGCATCTGTAAGCACACAGAAAAAAGATACCGAAAGTTACATGGCGGTCGGTATAGATGAAAATTCTGCGGCAAAATACATAAGAAAGGCTTATTACAAGTTTGACGCTGCTGAGTATGACGGACTTGTGAGGGCTGTTTTAAAGCTTAATGTTTCGGACGCTGCGGGGCAGAGCATTTATGTGTATGCATTAAAAGACGCTGAGTATCCCGAGCAGCTGACATATGAAAATGCACCTGCAAACACAGCAGACGAAGGCATTGATTTGACTTTATGTTATCTGGCAAATCCGACGGCGAAGATAGAAAATGTTTTGGCCGGCGAATACAGCATAGACGTTACTGATTATATAAAATCGCACAATGGCAGGGATGTTGTTTTTGCGGTTTGCAGCAGCGATGTTTTGGGAAAAGAATATATAAAGCTTGATTTTGAAAAAGCAACTTCGGCAAAAGACCTTGGAATAGTCAATTTCGGAGGCTATGGCAAAAATGTTTTGCTTGAAAACGGAGAACTGGTTGTTGACGGAATTGAAAACAGCGGCGAAGGCATTGCGGTTTATGATGTTTTCGGTGCGGGAAAGACCGTTAGCGCAGGTGAAACGTATAAAGTGAGCGCTGATATAACGGCTTTGGGCGAAGACGGCGCACTTCTCAGCATGGGACTTGCAAACAAAACGTCATCAGAGCTTTTGGGAGCAAATTTTGCGGACATAACGCTTGAGGCGGGCGAGAAGAAAACTGTTTCGTTTACGGTTCGCGCAAGTAAGGCAGATGAAGAAAACGGCGTGTGTGCAGTTGCGATAAGAAGCGAGAATTTGTCGGGCTTTAAGGTTGACAATTTAAGTGTTGTAAGCGAAAATCCGATAAAGCTTTCAAAGAGTGCGGAAATAGAAATAAAAACCGCAAAAGAGGCAGAGCAAATACAGAAAACGGCAAGCATTACGCTTTCTACAACAGGAGACAACGTTATGCTTGACGGAAAGGACATGGGAGCTGAGAGCACACAGGAGATAGCTGCCGGAAAAACGGTTAACATAAGCGCTTCGGGCAGCGGACGGTTTTTATATTGGAAAGACAGAGACAGCGGTCTTATTCTTTCGTATGATAAAGACTACAGCTTTACTGTTGGCTCGAGCAGAAATCTTGCAGCGATATTTGCCGGCGAAAGCGAGGTTTATGTAACGTTTAAGAACATAAATCAAATGGTTATCGCAGAGGGAAATGCCGAAAACATTAAGGTGCCGAATGATCCTTATGTTTACGGCTATGAGTTTAAAGGCTGGTATAAAGACGGCAAGATAAGCGAATATAAGGCAGGCGAGCAGGTGACAGATGAGCAGAGCGCGCAGTATATTGCAGGCTTTGGCAAAAAGGAAACGGCATACAAGATAACCGTTAACGGCGAAGAAAAAACATATTCTTATAACGATAAAGTAACGGTTTCGGCAGAGGCTGAAAAGGACGGAAAAACGTTCTCGTACTGGGCAAAGGACGGAGTAGCTGCAAGCTATGATAAAGAGTATTCATTTTATGCATCGGCCGACAGCGTCCTTGAGGCGGTATACGGCGAGAGTGCAGAGAGTAAGAATGTTTTGGTTATGGCAAATCCGGTAATGGCAGACAAAACAAGAATTGCGTTCTTTGCAGAAAGAAACATTTCGTCTGAAAACAAAATAATTGAGACCGGTATACTTATGGGTAAGGCCGAAGGCTTAAGCATTGACAATGCAGCTATAAAGGCTGTTGCAAAGAGCAATGTTCAAAAAGGACAGTTTACCGTAAGAAAGAAAGGCGTTGTATCGGGCGAGACGTGGCATGCGAGAGCATATGTAATCTACCGCGACAGCACAGGCAGCGCACAGACAATTTATTCAAATGAGGTTAGTATGACAGTTAAGTAAGACAAATACAAAAAATGCGGCGCAGATGTGCCGCATTTTTTTGGTTTGAAAAGATAATGATAAATGCGTGTAGGGCAGGGGCCCCGCCCTGCCGCGGTTTCAGATGAAAATTGAATGTGAAAGCGGAAAGAGCAAGACCTTTCCCTACGAGGTTGGGTGTGAAGAATAAATGAAGCGTGCAGGGCAGAGGCGGATTTGAGGGAAGAGGTAATAGTGAAGATAAGTAAATCAGTCGGTTTAAAAATAAGGCCGGCTGATTTTTTATGCGTTTTTATATGAAAAAGTTTAAAGTAGGACGAAAGATAAATATGCTACAGTATAGTTAGATATATATTGAAAGAAAAATAATGACTGTTATGAAAATTATAAAACTTGTTACGAAAATTTAATTGACAACAGCTGATTTTTATAATACCATTTAGTTTGTAAGAGGATTTTATGCATAAAAAACAAAAAATAAATTAATGAGAGGAAGAAGGCAGATGAAAAAACTTTTGAGCGTTATTTTATGCGCGGCGATGCTGTTGACGTGCTTGCCGGTAGTTGGATTTGCGCAAGGTCCGTCGGGAGGAATAGCAGGGCTTGAAGAAAATCTTAAATATTCTTTGGCGCTTGCAGACGATGGGTATATTGGCATTGCGGTTGACCTTTATACCTATTATGCCGGTGATACGGACGAGGAGAGGCCGGTAGTTGTGTATGTTATAAATACCAACACCGAAAGAATCGGCACGGATTCGGATTATAAAATAGTAAATGAGTTGATAAACGAGAAGGGATTTATAGTTGTTGTTTTAGACTATAAAAACAATCCGAAAAGCGTGACGCCGAATCTGGAGAGAAGCGTTCATGCGATAAGATCGAAGATTGATAACAACGGTATGTACTTAAACGGGCAAAAGTATAAAAGATGGTACAACTATGTTGTGCCTTCGGGATACAATATCGAAACAGACGTTTATTACTGGTCGATAGACAAGCACGGTGCGGACGGATGCTTAGACTGGATTGTGCAGTCATGGAACAATGACTTTCGGGCAGTTTACGGCGACAGAACAATAACTTATCCGGACGGCACGACAAAAAAGGTTTCCGAGGTTGAGGCAAAAGACATTTATGATTGCGTTAAACCTGACGGAAGTCCGCTTGATTTAGATCTTAGAATGGATATTATTTATCCTACCAATCCTAAAAAAGATGTTCCCGTTTGGCTGACAAGCTCAAGCTGGGAGACAAGACCTGCGGTTTGGTCGGACTACAGAACGATTTCGACGGGATTTTCGTTTTCGGGATATGCCGTTGCAGTGTTTGACTACGGATATGTGCCGATGGCAAGAGAGGATCATTATGCGTATTTTGACGGAAACACTGCGCCGGGACATATAACCGGTGACAACTATACATATTCTGTTGATATGTTTACGGCTGTGAAATCGCAGACGGCAGTGATAAGAAAGATAAGATGGCTGGCAGATTATGAAAGTGACAAGTATCACTTTGATGTTAATAAAATCGGTGTGAGCGGCGGCTCGAAAGGCGGTTTGGTGACGAGAATGGGAAGCGCGGACCCCGAAAGCCTTGAGGAGCTGAGATATTTTTCGGGGCATCACGGCGAGACACGCTATGAAAACGGCGACACCGAGGGCGACGGGCGCGGCGAAAACGGCACGGACATTATACGCGGCGGCGAGCAGCAGCCCTGGCTTACATATAAAGACGGAAGCAAAATCCCGTCTAATGCACAGTTTGTGTATTGCAATATGGGTTCGGGGGCAGAGGATATAAATGAAGGGTTTGCGCCTATGTATGCTTCGGGAAGTTTAAAGGACGCATCGTACGGCGATTATTATGCGGGCATAGTTAATGCGTGCCGCATATATGACATTCCTTTGGTGAACCTTGATATGCCGGAGCTTGCGCATCAGCTTGTTAACGGAACGGGAAAAGATAAAGATCACGGTCTTGAAGGATATTCGACGCTTTTTGATACCGCGCACTACTGGCTGCGCGATGACGGCGCGATATGCGAATATATCGAAACGGACAGCGGCGCAGAGCAGACAGATCCGAAAGACAAGATTACAGTTAAGTTTTCAGGTCCTGTTGACAGAAGCGAAATAGAAAAAATAACAATTAAAAACAAGACCACAAACGAAAGCGCAATAGGCAGCTGGAGCGCATCGTACGGCGACACAACATGGGTGTTTGAGCCGCACAATTTAAAGGGCGGATACCGCTATGCCGTTAATGTGCCGCACAATTTAAAAGGCAAAAACGGCAAGGAAATTCAGGCTTCAAAAACGCTTGAGTTTAAAGTTAAAAATGAGGAAAACACAAATGCGTCGCTGGTTGCATCGGATTCGGATATGACGCTTTTAAAGACGGATACGGCGGACAATAAGGTATATTTTGTGTTTGACAAAGATGATTTTTCGGACACAAAAAAGGTTGATTTACGCTTTGACGTTTTAAACGACGCTGCAAACAGCGTTATGGTTTACGGAGCGGATGAGATTAACGAAAGCGACGTTAGCAAATCTATTAAAGGCGAGCTTTTGGGAGAGGTTCTTTTAAGCGGAAAGGCAGCTTATGACATAGACGTTACAGACTATGTTAAAAATCACAAGCCCGGCAAAATTGCGTTTATTTTAGAGGCAAAGAATAAAAAGGAAACAAAGCAGATTTCAAAGGTTGATTTTGAAGACGCCGCACCGCTTTATAACTGGGGCGTTAAAGATACGGTTACAAAGGAAATTTCAAGCGAGAAAAACACAACCGACGGCGGAAGCAAGAGTTTAAAGGTTGTGAAAATGAATGCGGAAAACAAGATGCAGCCGTATATCGATCGTTTGCCGATAACTCTTTCAAACAACATTTTGTTTAAATCAAACGGCAAAATGGAGCAGAGCGACCTTGGAAGAAAATTTCATTATTCGATGAAGGTTTATGACCAGACATCGAGAAGATTGAGATTGGCGGTTGCGCCATGGAACTCAAATGTTCATGCAAATATTGACTGGAATGCAAACCTTTATAACATACAGACAAATGCGAACACATGGGATACATATGAGTTTGATTACCGCGTGCAGCAAGATGATATTGACGCAAACAGAAGAAGTGTGACGATGTGTATCGGGGCGAAGATGCTTGACAATCAGGCAATTTATATAGACGATATTATTGTGAGCGAGGATATAAGCGACGTTAAAATTGCAGACAGGCAGGACGAAAACGGTTTTGCGCCCGTGCTTGTTACGTATCCCGAGATTAGAAAATATCTTGATGCGGCAGAGGTGTCATATGTTGAAAATGCTGATAAAGCAGACACCGTTATGGGAGGAGAAAACGCATATGTGAGCGCAAGGGCAGTTTCGGATTTGAACGGCGCAGTTAAGACATATGCTAAGTTTTCGCTTGACGGCTATAACGGCAAAAACGCATATATAAGCTTTAAAACAAAGGCATCAAACAATGGCAGAATTGAAATTTACGGTATTTCGGATAAAGAGGCTTCCGACAACTGGGACAGCGAAACGATTAATTATTTGAACGCACCGGCAAACGACCGTTTCGGAAGCGGTGTGCTTTTGGATAATGTGTTTGAAAAAGCTCCGATTGCGGCGTTTGACATAAACGGCGAGCAGGAGTTTAGCGTTGATGTGACAAAATACGCACAGTATATGAAAAATGCCGGGGCAAAGTACGCAAGTTTGATATTTGTTAATACCAAAGACAAAGACGATGTTATCTGGCAAAATAAATTTGACAGTCCTTATGCTTCAAATATTGTTATGCCGGGCGGCGGAATATCGAGATACGGTCTTTCAAATCTTTATAATCATTCGGACACGAAAGACGGCTTATGCTTTTATATGACTCCGTCGGAGTATGTGCATGAAAGAATAAGGTTTAATTTACTTGACGGTCAGAACCTTACAAAAGACGATGTCGGCAGAAGCTTTACGCTTACGTACTGGGCAAAGTCTAATAAGACGGGAAAGTTTTTTAACTCTCTTATGAATATTTCAAGCTATGATACAACGCAGCACAGAACGTATCAGACGGTGGAAAATATAAATGAATGGAAAAAATACACCTATGATTTTACGCTGACGGATACTGATATCGGCGAAAGCGATGGCGTTATCCGCGGCGCGGTGAACTTTGAGCTTTCAAACATGGGCGTAAGCTCGTTTGATCCGGTGACGCTTTATATTGATGATATGACGCTTACCGAGAAAAAGGACTTAAATGTTGATATTGAATTTTTAAATACGGCGAAAGTTGCAAAGACGGTTTCGAAAACAGACTTTAATTCAAGCGCTTGGGAAGTTGGCAAGGCAAAACACAACATGGGAACAAACATCTTTTATGATGAGGCAAGCGCAGATTGCGGATATGTTGCAGTAAGCGGATGCGATTGGTCGACAGGACTTAAGATAACGGACGAGCAGGACGCGGATTCAAACGGAAAGGCGTTTTGGCTTGTGCCTAATCAAAACTACAACCGTGTAAAATTTTACGGACTTTTTGACCACAACCTTACAGAGGCAGATATAGGAAGAAAATTAAATGTTTCATTTAAGATTAAATCCGATTCTGCGGGAAGCTTTAACTTCGGACTTATGAGCATGCTGCAAAGATATCCGGAGGCAAACTACTGCGAACTTGGCGAGGGCGTGAGCGCAGATGTTGATGCTTCGGGAAAATACTATGACTACAGCACAAAGCTTTATAAGGCGAGTGCAGCTTCGATTTCGCAGGCGGAGGTTGGCACATGGAAGACTGTTAACTACAGCATAACGGTTGATTCTACGATGCTTCCGAAACAGGTTAAATATTTAAAACTTGACAAGACATATGACGTTGCGGTTGCACTTTTCTCAATAATTCCGGATTCGTCTTTAATTGGCAAAAATGTGTATATAGACGATATAATTGTTACGGAGCCGGACGTGTTTGAAACAATTCCGAAGCCCGCGAAAGGAACCGTAAAGAATTTTGAGGACTGGAGCACAGGCGAAGTAAAGTCGAACATGACAGGCGAGATATTTGAAGATGACGCGGACGTTAAAAACTTTATTGTCGGCAGCGGATGTACGGCGGCAAGCAAGTTTAATGTTGTCTGCGATGAAGAACAGGGCAATGTGTTTGCTGTTGTGCCGAGCAATGACTACAACCGCGTGAAGTTCTACCGCAGTTTTGATCATATACTTACAAGCGATGATATCGGAGATACATATCATGTTTCGTTTAAGGTTAAAGCAGACGCGGCAGGCAAATTCGATTACGGATTTATGGCAAAATGGCCGAGAATGAACAAGTGGGGATATACAACGGATGTTGCCGACGATGTGGCATATGATGATAACGTTTATAAAAGAAATGTTGCGGTAATTACGGAAGATGAGGTCGGCAAATGGAAAGAAATTTCGTTTGACATAACAATTGATTCGAATATGGTTGCAAGAGATGTTACCAATTCAAAGGGAGTGACGTATAAGGTTGGACTTTCTTTGTTCGGATTTATTGCAAATGCCGATTTGGTTGGAAAAACTCTTTATTTTGATGATATAAGCATTACAAAGGCAGATGAAAATGCCGACGCAGGCGTGCTTTGCGTTTCTTTGGCGGCAGCAATCGGATCAGATGGCGGCAAGAATGTAAGTGAGTTTTCGGCAGCAGGGGCAAGCGCTTCGGCACCGGAAAATATCCGCAAGACATATATGCATTTTAACGGCGGTGATTTTTCATCTGCAAACAAGGCAGAGCTTAGCTTTAACATTGATAATGCTTTAGGACAGACAATTAATATTTATGCAGTTAAAAATGCGCAGTATCCGGCAGAGCTTACTTATAACAATGCGCCGGCAAACGGCGATGCAGAGGATATGGACATAAATTATATCTTCAAAGAAGCAAAGCTTGCAACTGTTAAAGCTGACAAAAACGGCAGTGTGAGCGCAGATGTTACGGATTATATTAAAAACAACAAAGAATACATATTTGCTCTGACAAGCAATGATGCGGTGGCAAAACAGTATTTAAATCTGGATTTTGAAAGATATTCATTTAACAAAGGCTGTGACTACACACCGTACGGCAATTTTGAGGGCAGTGCAGATATTGCCGGCGGAGTTTTGGAGGTTGGCGGAATAACAGGCACAAACTCCGGAATAAACATTTTAAATGTGTTCGGAAACGGACAGACATGCGAAAAAGGAAAAACATATACCGTGAAGGCAGATGTTGAGCCTGTGGGCGACAAGGAAAGCTACAGCGTTACAATTGCTTTGTCAAACGGAAATGAAATTTCGCAAACGGCGGCGAGCACATATGTTATAGGCGCAAATCAAAATCAGACAATAGAGCTTACGTTTACGGCAAGTGAGGACGATGTTTTAAACAACATGTCACAGATTGCGATATTTGACAGCTCGGCAGAAAATATGAGCGCATTTAAATTGGACAATGTGACAGCAGAGTCTGACGGAGCGGTTATAATTGAAAAACATGCATCGATTGAAATAAGCGCGGCAAAAGAGCCTGAAATTAAAGAAGATGAAACGGCGCAGATAACACTTTCGACAACAGGCGACAGCATAACGGCTGACGGCGAAAACGTTGGCGCAAATTCTACCAAAGATTATGCAGTCGGCAGAGCGCTTGCGCTTAGCGCAAACGGCGAAGGCACGTTTATGTACTGGAAAGACGCGGACAGCGGACTTATAGTTTCTTATAACAAAGACTATGAATTTACGGTGGGTTCTGCAAGAAAGCTTATAGCAATATTTGCAGAAAACGGCGGCGCATATGTAACGTTTAAAAACATCAACGGTTTTGTTTTGGCGGAAGGTCTTGCAAGCAGTTTGACAGTGCCGAAAGATCCTTATGTTTACGGTTATGAGTTTGCCGGCTGGTATACAGGAAACAATGAAAAAACAAGCCTTAAAGCCGGAGAGAGTATAGAAGCTTATGAAAACACGGTATACTTTGCAGGATTTGGCAAAAAAGATACTGCGTATAAAATAACCGTTAACGGCGAGGAAAAAACATATTCTTATAACGATAAGGTAACGGTTAGCGCAGACGCCGAAAAGGACGGAAAAACGTTCTCTTACTGGACAAAGGACGGAAAAGCTGCAAGCTATGATACAGAGTATTCATTCTATGCAACGGTTGACAGCGTTCTTGAGGCAGTATACGGCGAAAACGCAGAAAACAAAAATGTTTTGATTATGGCAAATCCGGTAATGGCAGATGAAACAAGAATTGCGTTCTTTGCGGAAAGAAACATTTCAAAAGACTGTGAAATAATTGAAACGGGTGTGCTTATCGGTAAAACTGAGGGGCTGAGCGTTGAGAGCGCGCCTATAAAGGCAGTGGCAAAGAGCAAGGCTCAAAACGGACAGTACACAGTAAGAAAGAAAGGCGTTGTATCGGGTGAGACGTGGTATGGCAGAGCATATGTAATTTACCGCGACAGCACAGGCAGCGCACAGACAATTTATTCAAATGAGGTAAGTATGACAGTTAAGTAAGACGTAAAACAAAAAATGCGGCGCAGATGTGCCGCATTTTTTGTTTGAAAAATTAGATAATTACCTGTAGGGCAGGGGCCCCGCCCTGCCGCGGTTTCAGATGAAAATTGAATGAAAAGAACGGAAAGGCGGGGCACTTTCCCTACAGAATTGGTGGAGGGCGGCAGTGGATGGTGAGGGAAAAGTTATAAAGCGGGTGGATTTTTACGTTTGTATTAAAGGGTGTTTTTATTATGAATTCAGGGCAAAAAAACGGTTACGAAAAATTTTCGCAGTTTACGAAAATTTTTCGTAACTTTTTGTATTGACAAGATATGTGATGTGTGGTTATAATATTTTGAATGTTATAAAAAGGCGGCAGAAAAGAGCGGCTTTTTTAGGGAAAAGGTGGGGTACAGACCCAACGTTGCAGGTTTGGGAATAATAAAAATAAAGTGTCGTATGGTGAAAGGCAGAATAAAACAAATGGGGCCCAGGTAAGGTGTGAAGGGGCGGCAGGAGCAAGCCCCTGCCCTACGGAGTGGGGTGCGAAAGATAGAATAAAATAAATGGGCAGTGAGGTTAAAAATGAGTTGAGATGAGTGAGGCAAAAAGAGTGTGAAAAAAAGTTAAAATTATACCGGAAATAAACGGGCGGGAGCCTGTTTAAATATAAAAAATAAAGAGAGGAAGATGAAAAGTGAAGAAAATCCTGAGTTTGGTATTGTGCCTTTGCATGATTATGTCATGC
>CAKSHP010000021.1 GCA_934457145.1 uncultured Clostridia bacterium
GAGATAGAGTATGTATTTTGGAGTCGGTTTGTCTGCCGGAAACAAAATAAAAGGCAGAAATCTTGTCAGCATTGTTGCAAAAACAACTATGGCAATCGTTGTGATTTGTTGGGTGAGCGTCATAAAAAAATATCCTTTCCGCCGCAGATTTTATGCGGCATTTCTTCTTTGCAGATTTTTTGAAAAACTCAAAGCCAAAAGTATAATAATCATTGAAAAAACTATAAAATTGTCCCTGCCGAAAATAACAAGGCACAAAAGCGAAACCAAAACGCCCAAAACCGAGCTGAAATGATTTTTTTCGCTTAGCCACTGCTGCGTGAAAATAACCGTAAACATTGCAGTCATAACAAAGTCAAGACCTTTTGTGTTAAAATGAACCAAAGAGCCGAGTATGCCGCCTAAGGTGGAGCCTGTGAACCAGTATATATGATTAAGAAGCGTTACAAAAAACATAAACCAGCCTTTGTCGATATCTTCTGGAATGTTTGCGCTGCAATTTATGGAAAATGTTTCGTCACACATTCCGAATATCAAATAAAATTTCTTTTTGCCGGTGTTTTTGAATTTGTCAAGCATCGATATGCCGTAAAACAAATGCCTTGCGTTTATCATAAGTGTCATTAAAAACGCGGCAAGAGGGTTAAACGCGCCCAAAAGCATATTTGCCGCAACAAACTCCATTGAGCCGGCAAATATAGAAAGGCTCATAATCATAGGATACAAAAAAGAAAATCCCGACACGTTCATGTATACACCATATGTTATGCCAAGAAACCAAAACCCCGCAAATATCGGCAGTGTATAGGGAAAAGCTGCTTTGAAAGCAGATAAAACCTTGTTTTTCATAAAACATTACCTCAAAATAAATAAAATTGTATTAAGTATACTATATTCATTAAAAAAAGGCAATAGCGCTATTTGCTTTTATATATTAAATCTGTTATGTTTTACTGCCGGCAAAATAAAGTTAAAAAAGTTAATAAAAAAGCAAAATAATTTATAAAAAGCGTTATATTAAAGAAAATCATTGCAAAAAATAAAAAAATATGATAAAATAAGTCCATATATATTTGAAAGGACATAAAGATATGGATAAATTAAAAGAACTTGCAGATTTAATTTTCCCCGATGTGTCGGAAAATGACAGTATAGAGATGCTTGAAAAGATGTTTCCGCCAAGAAACTTAAAGGAGGGCGCAAAGGTAACGAGAATGGCGCCAAGCCCGACGGGTTCTATGCATATAGGCAATTTGTACGGTGCTGTTGCCGATGAACGTACTGCGCACACTTCGGGCGGAGAATTTATATTGAGAATAGAAGATACCGACGATAAGCGCCAGGTTGAAGGCGGCGTTGAAAAAATAATTAAATATTTTAAAAATTTTGGCCTTGAGTTTGATGAGGGCGCAACTGCCAACGGCGACAACGGCAGCTACGGACCGTACCGTCAGCGCCAAAGAGCAAAATTTTATCACATCGTGGCAAAAAAACTTGTTTTGGACGGCAGAGCATATCCGTGTTTTTGCAGCGAGGACGATTTAAAAAAAGCTCATGAAAAGCAGGAGGCCGCAAAGGAAAACTTCGGCTATTACGGAAAGTGGGCAGTGCACCGTGATATGGATGTATCCGAGGCGATTAAAAAAATAAAAAACGGCGAAAGCTTTGTTTTAAGATTTCGCTCGCTCGGCAATCCCGAAAAGAAAATCGATTTTAAAGACAGTATAAAAGGCAATTTGTCCTTCCCGGAAAACGATCAGGACTTTGTGCTTTTAAAGTCGGATAAAATACCCACTTATCATTTTGCGCATGTTGTGGACGATCACTTTATGCGCGTTACCGATGTTATACGCGGCGAAGAATGGCTCTCGACGCTTCCGTGGCATGTGGAGCTTTGGAACGCGTGCGGTTTCAAGCGTCCGAGATTTGCGCACACGGCTCAGGTTTTAAAGCTTGACGAGCAAACCGGAACGAAAAGAAAAATGTCTAAAAGAAAAGATCCCGAAAGCACGCTGGAGTTTTATTTTGAAAAAGGTTATCCGGCAAAGAGCGTGCTTGAATATTTAATGACGCTTTTAAACTCCAACTTTGAGCAGTGGAGAAGTGCAAACAAAACCGCGTCATATAAGGATTTTGATTTTAAAACGTCTAAAATGGGTTCGTCGGGAGCGCTTTTTGACCTGGCAAAGTTTAACGATATTTCAAAAAACGTTATCGCCAACATGACAGCAGAAGAAGTTTATGACGGCGTTTGCACATGGGCAAAAGAGTATGACAAAGATTTTTATAATTTGCTTTCGTCAAACGAAGAATATGCAAAACAGTTTTTTGCAATCGGCAGAGGCGGCAAAAAGCCGAGAAAGGATTTTGCCTGCTGGAGCGAGGTAAAAGAATTTGTTTTATATTTTTATGACGAGCTTTTTAAAGCCGATAACTCGCAGTATCCCGAAAATATTGCAGAGGATGAAAGAAAGACAATTTTAAAAGAATATATAAATATTTATGATGCCGCCGATGACCAGAGCATGTGGTTTGCAAAAGTTAAAGAGCTTAGCGAAAAGCACGGCTATACATCGGACATGAAAGCCTACAAGGCAGACCCCGGCGCATACAAAGGCTCCGTAACAGATGTGAGCACGGTTTTGAGAGTTGCAATAACGGGCAGAAAAAATTCTCCCGATTTGCAGAGCATATGCAACCTTTTGGGGTATGACACAGTTATAAACAGGCTGAAAAATGCAGCCGAAGCGTAAGGAGAAGGTTATGGAAGAAATTAAAACAACTAATTTTATACATGAAATTATTGATGAAGATATTAAAAACGGCTTGAAAGAACGCATCCACACCCGCTTTCCGCCCGAGCCGAACGGATATCTTCATATCGGCAGTGCAAAAGCTATATGGATAAACTACAGCACCGCAAAAAAATATAACGGACTTTTTAACCTTCGTTATGACGACACAAATCCCGTTAAAGAAGACGATGAATATGTTACGGCCATCGAGGAGGATTTAAAGTGGCTCGGTGCTGTGCCGGACAATATTTTTTACGGTTCCGATTATTTTGACAAATGCTATGAGTTTGCGGTTAAGCTTATAAAAGACGGCAAAGCATATGTTTGCGATCTTAGCGTTGAACAGATGCATGAATACCGCGGAACTCTTACGGAGCCGGGAAAACCCAGTCCGTACCGCGACCGCAGCATTGAAGAAAATCTCGACTTGTTTGAAAGAATGAAAAACGGCGAATTTGCCGACGGCAGCCGTACGCTCAGAGCAAAAATCGATATGTCGTCGCCGAATATGAATATGCGCGATCCGGCAATATACAGAATACTTCATGTTTCTCACCACAGACAGGGCGATAAATGGTGCATATATCCGCTTTACGATTTTGCGCACCCCATTCAGGACGCTTTGGAGGGCATAACTCATTCGCTTTGTTCAATCGAATTTGAAAACCACCGTCCGCTTTATGAGTGG
The DNA here is from genome assembly GCA_934457145.1 of uncultured Clostridia bacterium. Classification (GTDB taxonomy): domain Bacteria; phylum Bacillota; class Clostridia; order UBA1381; family UMGS1253; genus CAKSHP01. The sequence continues at coordinate 3,484 of CAKSHP010000021.1, forward strand.
GTGGTTGACAATATAGGCTTTGATCCCAAACCTAAGCAGAGAGAGTTTGCCAGATTAAACGTTACACACACGGTTATGAGCAAGCGTTATTTAAGAGCGCTCGTTGAGCAGGGGCTTGTCGACGGCTGGGACGATCCGAGAATGCCGACTCTTTGCGCACTTCGCAGAAGAGGCTATTCTCCCGAGTCTATTTTTGAATTTGTTAAACGTTCGGGCGTTTCAAAGGCGCTTTCGCTTTGCGATATAGAATTTTTGGAACACTGCATAAGAGAAGAACTTAACAAAACAGCGCCCCGCCGCATGGCAGTTATTGATCCTGTCGAGGTTGAAATAACAAACTACGATGAAGATAAATGCGAATATTTTGAGGTTTCAAACAATCCCGAAGATGAAAATGCGGGCACGAGAAAAGTTGCATTTTCAAAGCATTTATATATTGAAAGAGAAGACTTTTCCGACAATCCGCCCCCGAAGTTTAAGCGTTTAAAGCCGGGGAGCGAAGTCAGACTTATGGGCGCATACATCGTAAAGTGCGACGAGGTTATATATGATGAAAACAAAAACGTTGTAAAGCTTTTGTGCAGCGCAGATCTGGAAACAGGCGGCAAAAATCCGTCTGACGGACGAAAAGTTAAAGGCACAATTCACTGGGTGAGCAAGGCGCATTCGATAGAAAAAGAAGTAAGGCTTTATAATAATTTGTTTACAATAGAGGATACTAACGCGATTCCCGAAGATAAAACCTATAACGACTATTTAAATCCCGAATCGCTTATAGTTAAAAAAGGCGCAAAGCTTGAAGCTTCTCTTGCAGACGCAAAAGAGGCAGAAAAGTTCCAGTTTGTCAGAACGGGATATTTTTGCGTTGATATTCATGATAAAAACGTTATGAACAGAGTTGTTACGCTAAAAGACAGCTTTAAGAAAACGCTTGCAAAATAATTAAAGAGGCATGTTGTGTTTAACTTTTTAAAGCCTCAAAAGGGCGCGGGGCAGAAAACATTTTGCCCCGCTCTTTTTGTAATGAAACGGAGATTTTTATGCAAATATTTATCGATGCCGACGCGTGCCCGGTTGTGGACATAGCTGTAAGGCTTTGCAAAAAATATAATAAAAAATGCACAATAGTTTGCGATTATGCGCATAATATCACTAAAGACGGAGCAAAAACGATTATCGTTTCAAAAGGAGCCGACAGCGCAGATTTTAAGATTGCAAATCTTATAAATGCGGGCGATATTGTTATAACTCAGGACTACGGTCTTGCGGCTATGTGCATGGCAAAAAACGCAAAAATAATTAATCAGGACGGTCTTTTGTATACGAAAGACAATATAGACGGATTGCTTTTTTACCGCAGCGAAGCAAGAAAAATGCGCGCCGCCGGCAAAAAATGTACGCATATTAAAAAGCGCACGAAAGAAAGCGATAAACATTTTGAACAGGAGTTTGAAAAGCTGATTAAATGCTAAAGGAGAGGTTTATCATGAAAGCACTTGTGACGGGAGCAAGCTCGGGCATAGGAAGAGATATTGCCCGTGTTTTATATAAAAAAGGTATATCGGTTATTATATCCGCGCGCAGCGCCGATAAGCTGCAAAGCCTTAAAGATGAGCTTGGAAAAGATGTAAAAATCATAGTGTGCGACTTATCAGCAGAAAACGGCGTATACGAACTGTATGAAAAAACAAAATCCGAAAATATCGATATTTTGATAAACAACGCGGGGTTTGGGCTTTTCGGGAATTTTAGTAAAACGGATCTGGCGCGCGAGATGCAAATGGTTGATTTAAACGTTAAAGCACTGCATATTTTAACAAAGCTGTTTTTAAAAGACTTTGTTAAAAAAGATAAAGGATATATTTTAAACGTTGCATCATCTGCCGGTCTTATGCCGGGAGGGCCTTTAATGGCTGCGTATTATGCAACTAAGGCATATGTCGTGAGCCTGACAAATTCTCTTGCGGAGGAGCTTAGGCAAAAAGGAAGCGGCGTTTCGGTTTCAGCGCTTTGCCCCGGACCTGTTGACACTAATTTTAATAACACGGCGGGAGTAAGCTTTTCGGTAAAACCGCTTTCAAGCGCAGATGTTTCGCGCCATGCCATTTGCAAAATGTTTTCAAAAAAACAAATTATTATCCCCGGCGTGCAAATGAAATGCGCAAATTTTTTCAAGCGGTTTTTAACAACCAAATTCCTTTTAAAATGCGCGTATAATATACAAAAACGAAAAAAATAAAAAAGCGCCGCGGCGCTTTTTTATTTTTAAAATCAATTAACTCCACTCGCGGTCATTTGCCCACTCTTTGTTCCATTCGTCCGTAGGCTCCCACTGACCGGGGTATTTATCGTGGATATGTTTTGAGATAAGCTCTTCGTTTAAAGATTCAATTCCCAAACCGGGCTTGTCGGAAACTTTTATAAATCCGTCTTTGATAAGCGGATTATCAATGCCGTTTGCCAAATCGTTCCACCACGGAATATCCGAAGAATGATATTCAACCGCCAAAATGTTCTGGATTGCCGCTGCGCAGTGAATTGCCGCCATGCAGGCAACCGGGCTTTCTGCCATATGTATTGCCATTGCAACACCGTACTTATCGCACATGTTTGCAAGTTTTTTCGTTTCGAGCGCTCCGCCGATTGTTAAAAGGTCGGGATGAACAACGCTCACTCCGCCGGACGACATTAAAGGCTCGAAGTTTTCGGCAAGGAAAATATCTTCGCCCGTGCAAATCGGAACGCAGCAGGAATTTGCTATTTTAACATAGTGGTTTGTGTAGTGCCAGGGGGCAATATCTTCAATCCATGCAATGTTGTATTTTTCAAGACGGCGCGCAAACATTATGCAGTCCTCAATATTTATATGACCGAAATGATCTATCGCAAGCGGCACTTCATAGCCTATCACATCGCGAACCTCTTTAACATAGTTTTCAAGATAGTCCATGCCCTTTTGAGTTAAATGAATTCCTGTTGCATAATGCGGAATTGTGAAGGTTTCATAGTTTTTGCCGAGCATCATGTCCATATCTATCGAACCTTTTTGGTGGTTTATTGCTTTCATTGAATATTTTTTAATATCCTCCAAAAATCCGATAGGCGCATTAAGACAGCCCGGTTCGTCGAGCATAAGCTCAATTCCTAAATCCATCTTCAAAAATGTAAATCCTTTTTCAATTCTCTTTTGCAAAGCTTTTCCCATATCTGTGCCGGTGTGCTTGCCGTCAACATCTGTGTCGCAATACATTCTTACCTTGTCGCGGTATTTTCCGCCGAGCATCTGATATAAAGGCACTCCCCATGCCTTGCCGGCTATGTCCCAAAGAGCAATTTCAATTCCGCTCACGCCTCCGCCCTGACGGCTGTGGCCGCCGAACTGCTTTATACGGCGGAAAAGCTTTTCAACGTTGCACGGATTTTCGCCTAAAAGTCTGCTTTTAAGCATAAGCGCATATGTTGCGCTTGAAGCGTCGCGCACTTCTCCGTAGCCGACGATGCCCTGGTTTGTGTAAACCTTAATTAACGGGCAGTGTTTCGGTGCGCCGTTTAAATTTGTTACTCTTATGTCTGTTATTTTCAGCTCCGACGGCGAAGAATGAGTGTTCACATTTTCGCTTATCAGCTCGTTTAAATTAGTGTTTGCCAAAGTTATCATATCCTTTCCGAATATATAATTTTTATTTGTCAAATATTTATTTAAAAACACTTGACTTTTTTATTGCCTGAATATAATATATAATAAAAAGAGGGCTTCTGTCTACAAATAAGTTTCAAACTTTTTTACATATATTTCGATATTGCATAAAAAAAGAAAGACGGGTGACAAAAAATGGTGTTTAATGAGAAAAAAATTATCTCCGACGGAGGACAGACACTTTTAAAAATATTTCATTCGGCAGTTGAACCGGGAGATAGAGTTTACAGAAAACATCATCACACGGAGTTTGAGATTTCCGTTTTTGAAGGCGGCAGCGGAATATACAGCGTTTACGATAAAAAGTATTTCTTTAATGAGGGCGATGTGTTTTTATTTGCAAGCAATGAAGAACACTGTATAACAAAAATAGATGCATTCTCGCCGATGAACCTTTTAAATCTGCACTTTGAACCAAGGTTTGTGTGGAGTTCGGGAAACGACATGTTTGATTTTAAATTTCTAAATATTTTCACAAACAGAAATGAAAAGTTTGAAAATAAGCTTGATAAAAATCACGCGTCAACAAAAAAAATCCGCAGTCTTATTAAAAAAATAGAAACCGAGCTTGATAATAAAGACGAGGAGGCAAAGCTGTTTGCAAAGGCGTTTTTGCTTGAAATTCTGGCAACTGCCTCAAGAGATTTCGGGTATGTAAAGAAAAATGCAAAAAATGAAGTGTTTAAATCAACGGGAATTGCGGGAATAGAAAAATCGATTGACTATATAAATAAAAACTTATCACAGCCACTGTCGCTTGATGAGCTTGCTGATGTTGCAAAAATGAGCAGAACATATTTTTGCACGGTGTTTAAAAAGCTAAACGGTATATCCCCGTGGGATTATATCACAATAAAGCGCATAGAAAAATCAATCGGGCTTATAAAAAACGAAAATATGAGCATGCTTGAGGTTGCCTGTGCGTGCGGCTTTAACAACTCAACAAACTTTAACCGCAGCTTTAAAAAAGTAACCGGAAAAACTCCCGGGGAGTACAGATAAGATTATTTTTCTTCTTTTAAAAGGTATTGCGTACCTATGCGGCTGCACACGGCTTTTGCGTTTGAGATGTCTGTTATAAATGATATAAAATTGTCGGTATCATCGGTTTCGCAGTAAACATACATGTTAACGTCCGCGTCATATATTGTGTCTTTTACGGTGTAGCCCCGGGCAAGCGTTTCGTAGGAAACCTTGCCGTAGGTGGTGTAGTCGGTTTTGATTTTTATTATGTCACAAAGGGTTTTTGTAACTATTTTTGCTTTGTCAATGCCAAGCTTTGCGCTTGCGCCGTAAGCTCTCACCAGCCCTCCTCCGCCGAGCAGAATTCCGCCGAAATAGCGCGTTATGACAAGGGCAACGTTTGTTAAATTTTCTTTTTTTAAAACGTCGAGCGCCGGTATGCCGGCAGTGCCGGAGGGTTCGCCGTCGTCGCTGTAACGGCAGATATTGTTTTTTGATATTATATATGCATACACGTTGTGTGACGCGTTTCGGTTTTCGCTTCTTATTCTTTCTAAAAATTCAAGAGCCTGAGCCTCAGTCTCAACGGGGCACACGCTTGCTATAAAGCGGCTCTTTTTTTCTGTCAGCTCGGCTGCGGCTTCGTTTGCCACGGTTTTGTATTTTTTTTGCATACTTGAAAAATAGTCCTTTCAAAAATTATTGCCTTACAACATAATTTCTAAGCTTATTGTAGCAGATTTCATCTATCATGGCGCAGATTTTCGTTCCGTTTTCCGTGTAATCTTCCGATATAACAAGCTGGTTTTTGTGAAGACTTTCCACAATTGCGCCTTCGCTGTACGGAATAAGAAGAAAAACCTTTTCCTTTTTGCCGGGAACGGCGTTTTCTATTGCGCGCATAAGATCGTCTAAGCCCTCATGTGTTTTAAGGCTTGTAAAAACGGTATATGTGCTGTTCGGAACGCTTTTTATAAGAAAATTTTTATCTTCGCACAAATCGATTTTGTTTAAAACACAAACCGTCGGCTTGCCGGCAGCTCCGAGCTGGTCTAGTATATCGCAGACAATTTGTATGTGATTTAAAAACTCGGGGTTTGAACTGTCGATAACATGAATTAAAACATCGGCAAGAGCCGCCTCTTCGAGCGTTGATTTAAACGCTTTTATAAGGTGGTGCGGAAGCTTTCGTATAAAGCCGACAGTGTCAATTAAAGCAATTTTTCGCCTGTCCGACAGAGTTAAATCGCGGATTGTCGGATCAAGAGTTGCAAAAAGCTTGTCCTGCGCTAAAACGTTCGCTTCGGTTAAATAGTTTAAAAGGCTTGATTTTCCGGCGTTTGTGTAGCCGACAAGAGCAACGTTTATGCGTCCGTCCTTTTTGCGGCGGCTACGCAAAAGCTCTCTGTGCGATGCGATGTCCTTTAATTCCTCTGAAAGCGACGATATTTTTTTTCGTATGTGGCGGCGGTCGGTTTCAAGCTTTGTTTCGCCGGGCCCTCTCGTGCCTATTCCGCCTCCGAGACGCGAAAGCGAATTGCCGTATCCTACAAGACGCGGCATCATATATTTAAGCTGAGCAAGCTCAACTTGAATTTTGCCTTCTTTTGTTATGGCTCTTGCGGCAAATATGTCAAGTATAAGCATTGTGCGGTCAATTACTTTTAAATCCAGCGCCTCGCCGATATTTCTTATCTGAACGGGCGAAAGCTCGTCGTCGAAAATAACGGTTGTTGCGCCTGTTTCGCATGCGGCAAGGCGTATTTCTTCAAGCTTGCCTTCGCCGACATATGTTGCGCTGTCGGGCGCAATACGGTTTTGTATGCATATTCCGACGGTTTCGACATTAGCCGTTTTCGCAAGCTCGTAAAGCTCGGCGATCGATTCGTCGGTTGTGTCGTTTAAAATATCGCCGCTTCCGGTGTGTACACCGGCAAGTATGGCTTTTTCCTGTTTTTCTTCGGTTTTTATCATAAAAATCTCCGTTTCTTCTATTGTGAAAATAATGTAAAAAATGTGTTAAACTCAATATTGTATCTTTGCTTTTTTAAGCTTTACTTACTGTTTTTTCTGTATGACGCGGGCGATGTGCCGATAATTTTTTTAAACTGCGCGGAAAACCGTGCCGGCGATGAAAAGCCGACGGCTGAGCTTATCTGTTCAATGCTTGAGCCGGTTGAGTCTAAAAGGTTTACGGCATTTGATATTTTAACAAAAAGCACATATGCGTGAAGCGGCATACCGGTGTATTTTTTTATTATGCTGTTTACATAGTTCGGATGAAAATTGAAAAACGCGCCTATCTGTTTGTTTGATATATCATGATTATAGTTTTCGTGTATATATTCTATAATTTGCTTTGCCGCATTTGAATATGTGCGGTTATTATTGTCGCTGCAAAAAGAATTTACGCACTCTAACAAAACGTTTGTCATCAGCATGCTTAAACGGCTGCTGTAGTACAGCGGCTTTTTTTTGCTTATATCCGACATTTCAATCAAAGTGTTTTCAAGCTTTAACATATTATTAACGAAAAGCGCTTCGTTTAGCATATCCGTATCGGTAAAGCTTATATGCTCCAGAACAAGGTTTTCGTTATAGTCTGTGCCGGCAACGGCGGGGCTTATCGGAAAGCGGCGGTTAAAGTGGTTATATGTATAGTCAAAGTTTATTGCTATATAAACTGCATGCTTATCGGTATGAAAGCGATAGCGGACATCGGAATTTATTATAATCAGACTACCGCGCGCAAGCTGATATGTTTTGTTTTTGGTTTCTATTTTTCCGTTGCCCTTATACATGTAAAACAAGCGTGCGTCATACGGTATCTGCACGGGGTGATAAGTTTTATTTGAAAATTCAAGATATCTTATATACCGCACAAACGGGTGAATTTGTTCAAAATACATATATGCCTCCGATGCTGATTTAAAACTTATTAATTCATAATACTAATTATATACTATTTGCCGCATGTTATCAAGAGTGAAAATATGCACAAAAAAAGCCTCGTAAATTATGCAAAAAGGCCAAAAGATACCCAAACGGAATATATATTTAAAAAAAATGAAAAAAATTTTAAAAAAACACTTGATAAATTTGTAATTATAGTGTAAAATTACGTTAAAAGGGTATGAAGTGTTATAAAGTGTATAAAGGTGGTATAAAAACTCTTAAACAAGACTAAAAAATTGTTAAAGGGGAGCGTGCCGCTTTTTTAGGCATTTATACGCAAATTAAAAATCATTAAGAAACCGGAGGTGAGATGGCTTGTTTATAGGGGAATACGATCATAACGTTGACGCAAAAGGCAGAGTGAGCGTGCCGGCAAAATACAGAAGCGGCGCTGAGAGCGAAAAGTTTTATATAACAAAAGGGACAACGGACAGATGCCTTTTTGTGTATCCCGAAGAAGAATGGCAGAAAATCTGCGGCAAGCTTGAATCGCTTCCGACAATCACAAACCCCAAAGCGGCAGACTTTGTAAGAACATTTGCCGCAGGCGCATACGAATGTGAAGTTGATAAGCTCGGAAGAATTAATATTCCGCTTAAGCAAAGAATTTATGCAGGAATTGAAAAGAGCGTTAAAATTCTCGGAGTGCGCAATCGCTTTGAAATTTGGGACAGTGAGATATGGAACGAAAAGGAACAGAGCATTAATTTGGAAAGCACGCTTGAAACTATGAGCGAAATAGGACTTGACTTTTAATTTTGGGATGTGAGAATTAATGGAGTTTCATCATGTGCCGGTTATGCTTTTTGAATGTATACAGGCGCTTAACATAAAATGCGGCAAAACATATGTCGACGCAACGCTCGGCGGTGCGGGCCACAGCTTGCAGATTGCCCAGCGCATAGGAGATAACGGACGCTTAATCGGAATAGACCGCGACGAAGCTGCAATAGCGGCAGCAAAGAAAAGGCTTTTTCCGTTCGGCGATAAAATAACATATGTGCATGATAATTTTTCAAATATAGAAAATATTTTAAATAATTTAAATATAGATAAAATCGACGGTGCATTAATCGATTTGGGAGTGTCGTCTTATCAGCTGGACGAAGCCGAAAGGGGCTTTAGTTATATAAACGATGCGCCGCTTGACATGAGAATGGACAGGCGAAGCGAAAAAAGCGCCTATAATGTTGTAAACGAGTATTCTAAAGAAGAGCTTGGCAATATCATTTTTAAATACGGCGAAGAAAGATGGGCAAAAAGAATAGCTCAGTTTATTACAGAAAAAAGAAAAATAAAGCCCATAGAAACAACCGGAGAGCTTTGCGATGTGATTTATGCGGCAATTCCGGCAGGCGCCAGAGAAACCGGAGGCCATCCGGCAAAAAGAACTTTTCAGGCAATAAGAATAGAAGTAAACGGCGAGCTTGAAATAATTGAAACGTCAATCCGCAGTTTTGTTAAAAGGTTAAATCCCAAAGGCAGACTCGCGATAATAACGTTTCACTCATTGGAAGACAGAATAGTTAAAGAAACGTTTGCGGATTTGGCAAAAGGATGCATATGTCCGAAAGAATTTCCGGTGTGCGTGTGTAACCGCAAGCCGGAGGGCAAAGTTTTAACAAAAAAGCCGATAACGGCAACGCAGGACGAGCTTGAAAGAAACTCGCGCTCAAAAAGCGCAAAGCTGAGAGTTTTTGAAAAAAAGTAATAAAAAGGGATTTAAAATACATTTGAAAAAGCCACGCATTCGGCGTGAAAAAGGGGGATTTACAAATGAATAACAGACCTGTTATAACAGGAAATCTTGCCTATAGGTTAGACGATACCGCGCAGAGTCTGCCCGCAAAGCATACAGTGCGCGCAAATGACGCGCAAACTCGCAAACAGGCGGTAAAGAAGGTTAATTTGGCGGTTATTCTTTTTTATATTGTTATCATAGGCGCAATGGCGTTTTGCCTGATAAGCAGGGAAGTTAAAATCTATGCAAAAAATTCTCAGATTGCGGCTATGCAGTCGGAGCTTATGAATTTGCGTTCGCAGTCAAAGCAGCTTTCAATGGAAGCTGAAGGCGAGCTTGATTTTAAAGAAATCGAGCAGACGGCAGTTAATAAATATAACATGAAAAGACCTGAAACGCATCAGATTGTTTATGTTAATCTTCCTCAAAACGACTACATAGAAAGTTCGGCAAAAAACAATGAAAAAAGCTTTACTCAAAAAGTTTTAGGAATAATAAGAAAATGGTAGTATTATTATATATTGAAAAAGAATAAAAAATTAAAGCTTTAAAACACACAAGAAGTAAGACCTTCGGGCGCAGCGGCCTGTGAAACAGGTCTTGCTTTTTGTGCCTTTAAGGAAAAATATTTTTTTGCAAAATCAGTTTTGGGAAATGGAGGAAAAATCTTTGAACGTTCCAAAAAAGAAGGTGCGGACGCGTATTTTTGTTTTGATGCTTACTTTTTGCTTTGTGCTGACGCTGCTCACGGTGCGGGTCGGCTACTGGCAGATTGTGAGAGGATCGGAACTTAAAAAAATTGCCGAAGCAAACCAAACGCGTGATGAAATGATAACTCCCAAAAGGGGAACAATATATGACAGAAACATGAAAGAGCTTGCCGTGAGCGCTTCGGCATACACTGTTGCCGTTGAGCCGCCTTCTGTTGAAAATCCGGAAATAACGGCAAAAACTCTTTCGGAGCTTTTAGAGCTTGACTACCAGACTGTTTACGATAAAATCACTAAAAATGCGGCATATGTGCGGATTAAAAGACGTGTGGACGCCGACACGGCGGTTAAAATCAGAGAACTTAAAGCCGATAAGGACAACGGAAAATATTATAAAGGCGTTCTTTTGGAGGACGACACAAAAAGATACTACACCGACGGTACCCTTGCGCCTCAGGTAATAGGATTTACGGGTGATGACGGGCAGGGGCTTTACGGAATTGAAAAAAGCTATGAAGACGTTTTAACGGGCGTTTCGGGAAGAGTTATTTCCGCAAGAAACGCAGCCGGAGTGGATATGGGATTTCGCTATGAAAAAAGATATGATTCGGTTGACGGGGCAAACGTTGTTTTAACTATCGACGAAACAATACAGCGTTTTGCGCAGACATATCTTGAACAGGCTGTTTTGGAAACAAACCCGAAATGCGGAGCGTTTGCGCTTGTTATGGCGCCCAAAACCGGAGAAATTCTTGCTATGGCAGTGTCGCCGGGATTTGATTTAAACAAACCGTTTGAAATTATATCGCAGGAAGATATCGACGCGCTTTCCGCTATGGCGGACGGAGATGAAAAAAATCAGAAACGAAACGAGATTTTAAACCGTCAGTGGAGAAACAAGGCGGTAAGCGATACATATGAGCCGGGGTCGGTTTTTAAAATTGTTACTGCGGCAATGGCGCTTGAAGAAGACGTTATCTCGTCAAACGATTCGTTTTACTGCAAAGGCTATACAACCGTTGCCGGCACGCCTATAAGCTGCTGGAAAAAGGTCGGCCACGGTGCGGAAAACTTTAAACAGGGGCTTGCAAACTCCTGTAACCCCGTGTTTATGGAAGCCGGCAGAAGGCTCGGAGCAGAAAGATTTTTTAAATACTTTAAAGCGTTCGGGTTTGCGGACAAAACCGGGTTTGACCTTGTCGGTGAGGGAGAAAGTCAGTACTACACCGACAAAAATATGCATGAAGTTGAGCTTGCAACAAGCTCGTTCGGTCAGAGTTTTTCTATAACGCCGCTTCAGATGATTTCTGCGGTTTCTGCGGTTGTAAACGGCGGATATCTTATAAAACCTCATATCGTGAAAGCGTTTACCGATAATAACGGCAGCGTTATCCAAAGCTTTGAGCCGGAGGTTGTGCGCCAGGTTATTTCAAAAGAAACTTCAAAAACAATGTGCGATTATCTGGAAAACGTTGTTTCAAACGGAACAGGTAAAACCGCAAGAATAGACGGCTACCGCATAGGCGGCAAAACCGGTACTTCGGAAAAACAGCCGAGAAATCAGGGAAATTATATAGCTTCATTTCTGGGCACTGCGCCGGCAGACGATCCTGAGATAGTGTGTCTTGTGGCAATCGACGAACCGACGGGAGCTTTGTATCAGGGAAGTCAGATATCCGCGCCGGTAGCAAGAAACATCATGGAGTCAACGCTTAGATATCTGCATATTGAAAAACAGGATGCAGAAGGCGATAAATACACCTCCAAGGAAGTTATAGGCGTAAGAAACCTTCCTCTTGCCGAAGCGGAAGAAAAAATTAAAAACGAAGGATATCTTGTTAAAGTTAAAGGCGACGGCGACACCGTGCTTGAGCAGATGCCTGCTCCGGGAGGCCTTTTGCAGGAGGGCGGAACCGTTATTTTATACACTTCAAATTCCGAAGTGGAAAACGTTACTGTTCCGGATTTAACAGGACTTAACGCTCAGACGGCGAAAAAGCGCCTTGAAGAACTCGGACTAAATATCGAGGTGCTGGGCGCAAGCCTGTACGACGGTTCACATTCGCCGGCATACAAGCAGGACCCCGCCGCGGGTACGTCGGTCAAACCGGCAACCACGGTGAGAGTTGAGTTTATGTATATGGAAGGCGATTGATTTTAAAGACGTTTAAAATCTGGCATTTGCGACAAAGGAGAGATATTGGCTGTGAAAATTTGTGATATTGTAAAAGACATTGAAATTATTTCGTTTGACGGCGATTTAAATGAGCAGATAAACGAAATTGCATACGATTCGAGAAACGTTAAAGAAGGCGACGTTTTTGTGTGCATAAAAGGCTATAAAACGGACGGACATAAATATGCTGCATCCGCCGCGGAAAAAGGCGCAAAGATTATAGTTGCCGAAGATAAAATCGACGTTTGTGCAAAGGTTATGTACGTAAAGGACACAAGATGCGCCTTAGCGCTTATGGCAAAGGCATATTTTGCAGATCCCATGAAAGGTAAAAAGCTGATAGGCGTAACAGGAACAAACGGCAAAACAACCGTTACCTATCTTGTAAAAAAGATTTGCCGGGACCATAATATGAAGCTTGGATTAATAGGCACAAACCAAAATATGATCGGAGACGAAATTATCCCGACCGAGCGCACAACACCCGAATCTTTTGAGCTTTACTCGCTTTTTGACCACATGGCAAAGAAAGGCGCCGACGGTGTGGTAATGGAGGTTTCAAGCCATGCGCTCGACCTTAAAAGAGTGTACGGCTGCGAATTTGAAACGGCAGTGTTTACAAATCTTACGCAGGATCACCTTGATTTTCACGGCACTATGGAAAACTATTTTAATGCAAAAAAGAAACTTTTTTCAATGTGCAAAAATGCGGTTATAAATATTGACGATGAATACGGAAAAAGAATTTTGCCGTCATGCAAATTTTTAAGTTACGGAATTGAAAACGAAAAAGCGTCGCTTAATGCAAAAAATATAAAAATTTCCGCCTCGGGCGTGAATTTTGATTTGGTTTATGAAAATCAAACATACGATGCACATTTGCCCATACCGGGAAAGTTTTCCGTGTATAATGCGCTTGCAGCAATCGGAGCTGCGGTTTCTTTAAAGATTTCGCCCCAAGATGCAGTAGACTCGTTAAAAACCGCACACGGCGTTAAGGGAAGATGTGAGGTTGTTAAAACAAACACGCCGTATACGGTTATAATAGACTATGCGCACACGCCGGACGGACTTGAAAATATTATTTCAACAATAAACGAATTTAAAGAAAACCGGGTTATAACGCTTTTCGGCTGCGGCGGCGACCGCGACCGCACAAAGCGCCCGATTATGGGCAAAACAGCCGGAAAATTTTCCGACTTTTTGGTTGTTACTTCGGATAATCCCAGAAGCGAGGATCCGGCAAAAATAATCGACGATATAATGCCCGGAGTGCTGGAAAGCGGCTGCGAATATATAAGAATTGAAAACCGCCGCGAGGCAATAAAATGGGCAATGGAAAACGCAAAGAAAGGCGACATTATCATTCTTGCGGGCAAAGGCCATGAAACATATCAGATACTTAAAGATAAAACAATTCATTTTGATGAAAGAGAGGTAATTGCCGAGGTGTTAGCCGGCAAATAACGGCGCAAAAGTTTGCGTAAACCTTAAAAGAATTTAATTGCCCGGGCGGATTTTAAAGGCAAAACCTTAAAAAATAATGCGTCCGGGAAAAATAATCTCTTATCATTTTTCCCTGCGGATAAGAGAAATTTATTTATCGTTTGTGCCGGTGCGGGGCGGCAAAACGGAGATTATTATGGAACAACTTTCTTTTTCGGAAATTGCCGCTGCGGTGGGAGCTAAGTGTATCGGCGAAGGATATATCAGCGATGTGTGCACAGATAACCGTCTGGCAAAGCCCGGTTCGCTGTTTGTTGCAATTGTAGGCGAAAATAATGACGGCCACAAGTTTGCGCCTGCGGCGGTTAAAGCCGGAGCTGCGGCTGTTTTGGTAAATCACAGGATAGAGAATTTAAATGCAGCGCAGTTTGTTGTCGGCGATACTAAAAAGGCTCTCGGCAATATTGCGCACTACTACTTAAAAAAGCTTGGCACAAAGGTTTTGGCGGTAACGGGCAGCGTCGGCAAAACAACAACGAGAAACATGGCGTATGCCGCAGTGAGTGCGGCGATGCCGGCTGTAAAAACAATGAAAAATTACAACAACGACATAGGCCTTCCGCTGAGCGTTTTAAATCAGCTTGAAAAAAAGCATAAGGCGGCGGTTTTGGAAATGGGAATGAATCATTTCGGCGAAATTGAGTATCTTTCAAAAATTGCCGAACCGGACGCTGCGATTATAACAAACATAGGCATGTCGCATATTGAAAACTTAGGCTCGCGCGAGGGAATTTTAAAAGCAAAAATGGAAGTGTGCAAAGGTCTTAAAGACAATGCCGTGCTGTTTTTAAACGGCGATGACGATCTTCTTTGCCATGCGGATACAAAGTTTAAAAAAATATACTACGCAATAGATAATAAAACGGCAGATTATACCGCAGAAAACATAGTTCTTAAAGAAAACTCGGCAAGCTTTGATATTTGTTATGAAGATAAAACAGTTCCGGTAAATCTTAGGGTTGCCGGAAAGCATAACGTTTATAATGCACTTAGCGCATTTTGCGCCGCAAAATACTTCGGTGCAGACGACTTGCAGGCGGCATCTGCGCTTGAAAGTTTTGAAGGATCTGACATGCGCATGGAAATATTAAATAAAAACGACTATACAATTATAAACGATTGCTACAATGCTTCTCCCGATTCGGTTAAAGCGGCTGTGAGCGTGCTTGCAAACAGAAAGGAAAAAAGAAAAATCGCAGTGCTCGGCGATATGCTCGAAATGGGCGATTTCAGCGCTGAGGCGCATTTTGAAACGGGAAAATTCTGCAAAGAAAACAATATAGATTTGGTTTTATGCACCGGTAAATACGGCAAAGATATTGCGCGCGGTGCGGCGGAGTGTGGAAAATGGTTTGAAAACAAAGACATGATTATAAACTTTTTAAAAGAAAATGGTATTTCGGACTGCTGCATATTAATCAAAGCGTCACGCGGAATGCATTTTGAAGATATAACACAAAAACTTATGGCTTAAAATTTAATATATTTGAGGGTGAAAATTAATGTTTACAAAATTTGTGGAATTTAAAAGCGTGCTGCCCATGGCGGCATTTATATCATTTTTGATATGCGTTATACTTTTGCCGATTTTAATCCCTGTTTTAAAAAGGCTTAAATTCGGTCAAAGTATAAGAGACGACGGCCCTAAATGGCACAAAAAGAAAAGCGGAACGCCTCCTATGGGCGGAATTGCCTTTATAATAGCAATTGCGGTTTCGTGTTTTATAACGGTTGCATCGCCGGCAGCGGCTTTAATTGTTTTAACGGCTGCGGCATTTGGCGTTATAGGCTTTGCCGACGATTACATAAAGGTTGTTTTAAAAAGAAACCTGGGGCTTTCGGCAAAACAGAAGTTTTTTTGGCAGATAGTTGTATCGGTCGCATTTATAATTGCGGGACGCTGTTTTGATATCGTGAAAACCGATATATATCTTCCGTTTATGACGGGCAGCGTTGATTTGAAAATGTTTGTTATACCGCTTAGCATTTTTATAATGACTGGCTTTTCAAATGCAGTTAATCTAACCGACGGTATCGACGGGCTTGCAGCGTCCGTAACCGCAGTTGTATCGGTGTTTTTGGGGATATTTTCCGTGCTTTTGGGACATCGCGATATTGCAATTGTGTGTGCGGCGGTGTTCGGCTCGTGTATTGCATTTTTAATATTTAATTTTCATCCGGCAAAGGTGTTTATGGGAGATACGGGTTCGCTGTTTTTCGGAGGATTTGTATCTGCTGCGGCAATAGTTTTGAAAATGCCGGTGATACTTATTATTTTGGGATTTACATATGTGGCGGAAACGCTGTCTGTAATAATTCAGGTTATATATTTCAAAAAAACGGGCAAGCGCTTCTTTAAAATGAGCCCCATTCATCATCACTTTGAGATGTGCGGCTGGTCGGAGGTAAAAATAGTCGGCGTATTTTCTCTGGCGAGCGCGGTTTTCGGAGGTATAGCGCTTTTGTCAATGTTTTGGCTTTTTGATTAAATAAATTGTATTAAAACGTTTTAATGCCTAACAAAAAATATGGGAGGAAAACGGCTTGAGAAGAAATTTTTCGAAAAATCATCGTGCATCTGCTGCATATGACAGACAAAAGAAAAAGCGCAGCACGGGCGCACGCGTAAGACAAAGCTATGACGATACATACTACAGGCAAAAAAATGCTTTGCCGGCAAAAAAGCGCAGCGACGCCGCAGAAAAACGCGCGCCGCAGGGCGAAAACAAGCGCACATATGACGCTGCACTGATTGCAGTTATCCTCATTTTGGTATTTTTCGGACTGATTATGGTGTTCTCGGCAAGTGCGCCATCGGCTTTGGCGTATAAGGGAAACGAATATCATTATATATTAAGACAGGCAATTTTTGCATTAATAGGCATACTGGTAATGTTTTTTGTTGCAAAGTTTGACTATCACATTTATGAAAAATTTGCATTTCCGATACTTGCGGCAAGCTTTTTTTCGCTGTTTACCGTTTATATACCGGGACTTGGAAAGGTTGTAAACGATGCGCGCCGCTGGATTGGCTACGGAATATTTTCTCTCCAGCCGTCGGAAATTGCAAAAATAGGCGTTATTATTTATTTTTCCTACAGTCTTTCGCTGTCAAAAACCAAGGTTAATAAATTCTGGCAGGGACTTTTCAGGTATTTTGTAATAATGGGCGCTTTTGCGCTTGTGCTTATGGCAGAGCCGCACTTTAGCTGTACGGTGGTTTTATGCTTGTCATGCGTTGTGATACTGTTTGTTGCGGGCGCAAGAATTTGGCATTTCGGAATAATGGGTGCGGGCGCCGCATTTTTAGCAGCTTTGCTTGTATGGATTGAGCCGTACAGATTAGCGCGTGTGCTGACATTTGTAAATCCTTTTGCCGATACATCAGATAAAGGCTATCAGATTGCAAACTCGCTTTATGCGATAGGCTCGGGCGGAATTTTCGGCCTCGGTCTCGGAATGAGCCGGCAAAAGCTTTTGTATCTTCCCGAGGCACACAACGACTTTATATTTGCTATAGTTTGCGAAGAACTCGGACTTTTAGGCGCAGCAATAGTTATAATTTTGTTTATAATGCTTATATGGCGCGGATATCGGATTGCCCAGACTGCTCCCGATAACTACGGTTCATATCTTGCAACGGGAATAACAAGCCTTATAGGTATCCAGGCGGCATTAAACATTGCGGTTGTAACATCATCGGTTCCGGTTACCGGAGTCGCACTGCCGTTTTTTTCATACGGCGGAACATCGCTTGTAATTTTGCTTGCGTCGATGGGAATACTTTTAAATATCTCAAAACAATGCAAAAATCTCGGTCAAAGCTAAAAAAATTATTTTGCGCCTTATTTGTCCACAATAAGGATAGCATTTTAAATATTCGTGGGCAGAAAGGCTATGGAAAATCGGATGAAAATTTTATTGGCGGGCGGCGGCACGGCGGGGCACATAAATCCTGCTCTGGCAATAGCCTTTGAAGCTCTCAGACAAGACGACAAAAACGAAATTTTATTTATAGGCAAAAAAGGAAATATGGAAGAAAGGCTTGTCGGAAAAGCAGGCTTTAAAATGGAGTTTATAGACGTTGAAGGCTTTAAAAGAAAGCTTTCTTTAAAAAATATTGCGGTTGCCGCAAAGGCGTTTAACGCGATATTTGAATGCAGAAAAATAATAAAAAAATTCAAACCCGATATCGTTGTCTGCACGGGCGGATATGTGTCGGGGCCGGTTATGAGCGCGGCGCACATGCAAAAAGTTCCCGCTATTATACATGAGCAGAACGTGTACCCGGGTGTGACCGTAAAAATGAGTGAAAAATCGGCGGTTTGCGTTGCAACAAGCTTTGAAAAAACGGCAGAGCTTCTGCATGATGCAGGCAAATGCGTGCTGACGGGAAACCCGATAAGAAAAGACATTATTTTGGCAGATCCGCAGAGCGCAAGAATTGACCTTGGTCTTGACGAAAGGCCGTTCGTTCTCGCTTTCGGGGGAAGCCTTGGAGCCGCAAGGATAAACGATGCGGTTTTTAACTATATAAAATATGTTATTGAAAATGAAAATAAAGTGCAGATTCTTTTCGGCACGGGAACGAGAAATTACGAAGAAGTTTTAAAAAGATTTGCCGACGAAAATATAAATATAAGCAAATACCACAACATAACCGTAACGCCTTATATTTATAATATGCCGGAGGTTATGGCTGCGGCAGACGTTGTAATCTCAAGGGCGGGAGCAATATCAATAAGCGAAATTATGGCAGCCGGAAAGGCAAGCGTTTTGATACCTTCGCCAAACGTTGCGCATAATCATCAGCAGACAAACGCGATGCTTCTGCAAAAAAACAACGCTGCGGTTGTGATTTTGGAAAAGGATTTAACAAACGAAATTTTCGCAAAGAAAATAGAAAGCATAATATATTCAAAAGAAATGCAGACAACTTTAGAAACAAACGCAAAAAAAATGGGCATATCGGACGCTGCGGAAAAAATTTATATGCTTGCAAAAAAGTATGCATTAAAGCAAAAGTAGCACACAGCCTCTGCGGTGCATATTATGTATTATTTGCATTATATGCGGAGGTGCTGTTATGGATTATATAAAAATTTGCGGCAAAAAAAAGCTTTTCGGCAGCGTTGAGGTACAGGGCTCCAAAAATGCCGCACTGCCGGTGATTTCTGCGGCCGTTTTAACAGGCGGACGCAGCGTTTTAAAAAACTGTCCGGATTTGTCGGACACGCGTGCGGCAGTGCAAATTCTTGCTTACCTCGGGGCAAAGTGCGAATTTGAAAACGGCAGGCTTGTAATTGACACGAAAAACCTTGAAAATAAAGTTATCGATTCTGCTTTAATGGGCAAGCTTCGCAGCAGCATAACCTTTGCCGGTGCGCTTGCGGGCAAATTCGGATACGCAAAGCTTGCAATGCCCGGAGGCTGTGAGCTGGGACCCAGACCTATAGATATGCATATTGAAGCTTTTAAGAAGCTTGGAATAGATGTGCAGTGCCAAAACGGATATATAGAGCTTAAAGGAAAACCGCGCGGCGGAGAGGTTGTTTTGCCGTTTCCGAGCGTCGGAGCAACGCAAAATGCCGTTCTTGCTGCGGTTTTGGCAAAAGAAGAAACAACAATTATAAACTGCGCAAAAGAACCGGAAATTGTGTGTATGCAAAGATTTTTAAAAAGTGCCGGCGCAAACGTGGAGGGAGCCGGAAGCGCCGTTATAAAGGTGTATCCGTGCGGCGGACTTTGCGATACAGAGCATATCATAGACGGCGACCGCATAGCTGCCGCAACATATATGGCATGTTTTTTGTCAAGCGGCGGAGAAGGCAGCGTCTGCGGTGCGGATAAAACGCATTTAAATGCTGTTTTAGCGGTGTTTGAACAGATGGGTGCAAACATTTTATGCGGCGAAAATAAAATCGATATAAGCTGCGGGGAAGGCTTAAATCCGGTGATGCTTCAAACTCAGCCCTACCCGGGATTTCCGACGGACTGTCTGCCGATTATAACGGCTCTTGCAGCCACTTGCGACAAAACAAGCGTTTTTTCGGAAAACATTTTTAAAAACCGTTTTCATCATGCACAGGAGCTTGCAAAGTTTGGAGCAGATGTACATATATTCGGGAAAACATGTGTTATAAAGGGAACCAAAAAACTTTGCGGAGCAGAGGTCGACGCATGTGATTTAAGAGGCGGAGCCTCGGCTGTTATAGCCGCTTTGGCTGCCGAGGGAACAACAATTATAAAAAATCCGTGTTATATAGACAGAGGTTATGAAGATATCTGCAAACATTTAAAAAGTCTCGGTGCGGATATAAAAAGAGTTACAATAAACTCGGAAGAATAAAAAAAACAAACCGGTAAGGAGAAGATGGACAGGTGAGTGAAAAAACAAGAGAAATTGCCGAAAGGCATAAAATAAGACAAAGCAGAAAAAAGCGCCGTCTTGCATTTTTTTTATCGGTGATGTTTGTTTTGATAGTGGCGCTTTCTTTGTTTCTGGCAATTATGCTGACGCCTGTATGCAACGTGAGAAAGATAAGCGTTTCGGGAAACGAGAGAGTTTTGGAAAGCGATATCGTAAGCACTTTGGCGCTTCAGGCGACAACAAAGGTTTATCAGCTTGATAAAAAGCTTATTCAAAAACGTCTTGAAACGCTGCCTTATGTTAAAAGCGCTCAGGTAAAAACGCATATATGGGGAAGCGTTGATATAAAAATAACGGAAGCAAAAATAGGAGGATACATCCTTTATAATTCAAATGCCGTTTTGTTTGACGAAACGGGAAAAGTTGTTGATATTACGGGCGAAATTCCAAGCGACGTAATCAAAATAGAAGGCTGTAGTGTATCGTCTGCAAGCGCCGGGGAAAAAATTAGCATTGACACGAGCGAAAAATTTGATATAATACTAATGTATGTATCTGAATTTGAAAAGGCGGGCATTTTAAAGAAAATGAGTATGCTCGATGTCTCGGACACTGTTAATGTTAAAGGCATATACGAAAACAGATACGATGTTTTCTTCGGAGATTTTTCAGACCTTGAGCATAAGATTGCAATGATGAAACAGGCAATTTCTCACAATGCGGAAAACGAAATGGGAACGATAGATTTAAGAATTTCAAATAATGCATATGTTAAACCCGAAAGGTCGTTTGTAAGCAGCGAGGTTATAAAAGACAGTGCAAAAGATGAAAACGGCAAAGAAAAGGAGCCTTCCCAAACGGACGGCAATAAAAAAGACCAATCCGGTGCGGACGAAAAAACGGATAATGTAAAAAATACGCAGCCCGAAAAAACACCTGAAAAAACACCTGAAAAGACTCCTGAGAAAACGCCCGCTAAAACACCTGATGTGACGGCGAAGCCTTCATCTTCGCCCGCGGCGCAAAACAGCATAAAACCTGAATAAAAAATAGGGGAAATACTTATGAATAAGAAAGAATATATAAAAGCTCAGATTTCGATCGGCGTGCTTTGCATGGCGCTGGCTTTCGGAATTACGGTGCAGTGCCGGAGCGTGAAATCAAACGAGGATAATATAATGCTTACGCGTGAGCAGGCAAACAATGTTTTGCGCGAGGAAAATCTTTCTTTAAAAGAAAAAAATGCAGATTTGACATTGCAGCTTAATGCGGCTCAAAACGATATGGAAGAATACAGAAAAGCTGCCGAAAGCAGCGGAAACTATGAATCGGTGCTCACAAATCAGCTAAGACGCGCAGAGCTTTTAGCGGGACTTAGCGACGTTACGGGTCAGGGAGTGCGCATAGTTTTAGATGACAGCGAGAAAAAAAGCGCAGACGACAGCGATGTTGCTGAATTTATAATACACGACAGCGATTTAAGACTTGTCATAACAGAGCTTGCCGCAGCGGGCGGAGAAGCGTTTTGCATAAACGGACAAAGAATTGTTTCCGTAACGCCCATACGGTGCGTTGGGCCGGTGATAACAATTAATCAGATAAAAACCGCGCCGCCGTTTGAAATTCTGGCTATAGGCGATAAAAAAACGCTTGAGGCAGCGGTAAACATGAGAGGCGGTATATCGGATCTGCTTTCGGCTTACGGAATAAAAGTGAGCGTATCGGCGGCAGACGATATCAAAATTCCGCGGTATGACGGTGCTTTTAATCCGATATACAGCGAAAATTACACCAAAGAGGGTGAAAACAGGTGATAGGAGCATTAATAGGAGCGGCAGTCGGTGTGCTTATTGCTTTTGTGCTTGACATACATATTCCGCAGGTATACAGCGTTTATATGGCAACGGCGATTGTTGCCGCGCTGGACTCGGTTGTCGGGGCGGTTGTTGCGATGTGTTTAAAAAAATTCGACTTAAAAGTGCTTGTAACCGGTATTTTTACAAACGCAATTATAGCGGCGGTTTTGGTATTTATAGGAAAATTAATCGGTTTGGAGCTGTCTTTGGCGGCAATTTTGCTGTTTGGAACAAGAATTTTAAAAAATTTTTCATTAATTAGAAGATTTCTCTTGAATAAATATAAAAAAAAGGTTACAATAGATATAGAAAAATAAAAAAGAAATTAATTTACATATGACGGGCTTAGATAAAAAGTTATTATTTAGGCTTGGGCAAGGGAGGAACATAGAAGTGTTTGATATTGATATCGAAGAAGGCAAGGTTGCCAAGATTAAGGTAGTGGGTGTAGGCGGCGGCGGAAACAACGCCGTAAACAGAATGATTGAAGCAGGTGTAAGATGTGTTGATTTTATATCGGTCAACACAGACGCACAGGTGCTTAAACTCTCAAAAGCAGACGTAACGCTGCAAATAGGCGAAAAGCTGACAAGAGGTCTCGGTGCGGGAGCAAACCCGGAGATCGGCGAAAAAGCGGCTCAGGAAAGCTCAGACGAGATTGAGGCAATGTTAAAAGGCGCCGACATGGTGTTTATAACAGCCGGCATGGGCGGCGGAACAGGCACGGGCGCTGCCGGAGTTATTGCCGGTATTGCAAAGAAGATGGGAATTTTAACGGTTGCAATCGTTACAAAACCATTTTCCTTTGAAGGCCGTCCGAGAATGGCAAAAGCAGAAGCCGGAATTAAGGTTTTGCGCGAAAATGTTGACGCAATAATGACAATTCCGAACGATAATCTGTTAAATATTATTCAAAAAGACACAACAATTGAAGCAACATTTCTTATGGCAGACGATATTTTGCGCCAGGGCGTTCAGGGTATTTCCGATATGATAGTCGGCTCCGGTTACATAAATGCCGACTTTGCCGATGTTAAAAAGACTATGCAAAACTCCGGCGTTGCTCATATGGGCGTTGGCGTTGCAACAGGCGAAAACAAAGCGGCAGAGGCTGTTAAAGGCGCAATCGAAAGCCCGCTTCTCGAAACTTCGATTAACGGTGCAAGAAATGTTTTGGTAAATATTACAGGCGGCAAGAAACTCAGTATGTTTGAGGCAAATCAGGTTATGCAGATTGCAAACGAGCTTGTTGACACAGATGCCGATATTATCTTCGGTGTTGTAATCGACGAGAGCCTGGAGGATGAAATCAGGGTTACTGTTGTTGCAACGGGATTTGACGCAGCAATGCCCTCGGCAAAGATTTTCAGCGAGATATCGGGCAAAGACGAAAAACCGAGCGCAACAAAATCCGACAGCGGAGACACTTTTAACCCGGATGTGAATTTCGATATAGACAATGTTGATATTCCTCCGTTCCTCAAAAACAGACAGTTTTAATCATGTGGTTACATAAAAGCCGGATAAATCGTCCGGCTTTTATTTTGTAAAAAACTAAACCGGAAGTGATTTAAATGAAATACAACGGATATTTAATTTACACGGATTTAGACGCAACGCTTCTGGATAAAAACGCGCGCCTGTCCGATAAAAACAAAAAGGCAATTGAAAATTTTCAGAAAAACGGCGGGCTTTTTTCCTATGCCACGGGAAGAAGCTTCGACTTTACGAAAAAATTTCCTCTTAAAGCCAATGCGCCTTTGATATGCGTCGGAGGAACAAGGGTTTACGACTGCAAAACGGGAGAAGAAATCTTTAGCGTTCCGATGGATAAAACGGGCAAAGACGCGGTTTTGTGCGCAAAAGAAAACTATAAAAATATTCTGGCGGCATACGTTTTTAAAGATGACGGCAGAACGGAATGCGATATAAAGTCGGCAGCCGATATAAGCGATCAGATTTTTAAGGTTGTTTTTGTTTTTGAAACGGAAGATGAGGCTTTAGAGTTTCAAAAGGATATGGCAAAAAGATTTGAAGATTCGCTTGTGTTTGAAAGAAGCTGGAACACAGGCGTCGAAATGCTTTCAAAATATGCGGGAAAAGGCGCTTGCGTTAAAAAAGTGCGCGATTTGTATAAAAATAAGATTCACACAATTGTTTGCGCGGGGGATTTTGAAAATGATATTTCAATGCTGCGCGCAGCAGACACGGCTGTTGCGGTTTCAAATGCGCTTAGCTGCGTTAAAAAGGAAGCAGATATCATTGCGCCGGCGCATTACGAAGATGCAATTGCGTGGATAATAGAAAATATCAAAGAAATAACAGGCAAAGGGGATAGTATATGATAAAAAAATACATAGGAGATAAAACATTTTTAAAGTCTATGATAACTCTTGCGGTGCCGATTGCGCTTCAGAATCTGCTTGCAGCGTCATACACCCTGGTCGACACGCTTATGGTCGGAAATTTAGGCGATGTAACTCTTTCGGCTGTCGGAATGGCATCGCAGTGCGGACTTGTTATGAACATGATGGTTTTCGGGCTGTGCAGCGGAGCGTCGGTGTTTTTTTCGCAGTTCTGGGGTGCAAAGGATGAAAAAGGAATACATAAAACATTCGGAATCAGCCTTTTGCTGCTTCTTGCCATTGCGCTGACGTTTTTTGCGATTTTCTTTTTTAATCCCGTCGGAGTTATAAAAATCTTTAATAAAGATGCAGGCGTTGTTTTGCAGGGCAGCAAATACTTAAAAATACTCAGCTGGTCATACCCTGCCGTTGCGGTAAATCTGCTTTTGAGCACGCTTCTGCGGTGTACGGAAAACGTTAAGTTGCCTATGGTTGCAACCCTTATCACAACAATAGTAAACACTGTTTTGGACTATGGCTTGATTTACGGTAAATTCGGGTTTGCACAAATGGGCGTTGAGGGCGCCGCTTTGGCAACCGTTATAGCCGCGTGGACTGCGCCGGTTTTGGTTTTAATTATAAGCGCGATAAAAAGAAATATTGTTATTGCGCCGCCCAAAAGGCTTTTTGGCTTTTCAGGACGCGACTTTTTACTGTTTTTAAAAACCGCCGCACCGACAACTGCAAGCGAAACTCTCTGGGGCCTGGGAACACTTGTGTTTTCGATTATGTATTCTAATATGGGCTATGAACAGTACGCTGCGGTCACAATTTTAAAAACGTTTGAAAACATGTTTTTCGTGTTCTTCGTGGGAATGTGCAATGCGTGCTGCGTTATGATAGGAAAAAGCGTTGGCAGCGGAAAAATCGAACAGGCTGTTTGCGATTCAAAACGCTTTGCAGTGCTCGTTCCGCTTTCTTCGGTAGTTTTAAGCACACTTATAATAATTTTCCGCCGCGAGCTTATATGGCTTTTTGACATGAACGGAAAATTAAGCGAACTGACTTATAACACGGCAATGAACATAATGTTAATTTATGCACTTGAACTGCCGATACGAAATATACCGTATATTCAGATTGTCGGAATTTTCAGAGCCGGCGGTGACACGGCGGTCGGCGCAAAGGCAGATTTAATTTGTCTTTGGATGCTTGCCGTTCCGCTGACGATGGTGTGCGCATATGTTTTGAAAATTCCTTTCTGGGCTGTCTATGCCGGAATGTATATATTTGAAGACTGGCCCAAAAGCGCCATGTGTATATATTATTTAAGAAAGCTCAAATGGTTAAAGCCCGTAACAAAAGAGGGCGCTGAGGCTTTAGAAGTTTATAAACAGCAAAACGGCATCTAATCATAAAGATCAGGATCGCTCATTTGATACACTCTTTTAAAATCGCCGTTTTCGTCTTTTTTTACGGTAACGCTGTAAGGGCGCAGAAATTCTATAATATTGTAGACGTCAATCCATATTTCGGAATTGGCGTCTTTTTGACTTTCATCGAAAATAAGCTGCATACCGAAATGAAGGTGGGGAGTGTTTATGTTGTTGGTGTTTTCTTTTGTGCTGTAACCGGTCATGCCGAGATAGCCTATTATGTCGCCGGCGGTTACCAAATCGCCGACTTTTAAATCTTTTACATACGGACGGTCTTTTCTGAGGTGCGCATAGTAATAATAACGGCACGAATCCATAGACCGTATGCCTATCCGCCATCCGCCGTACATGTTCCATCCGATTGCCTCAACAATTCCGCTCTCAACTGCCGCAATCGGCGTGCCGACACTTCCTAAAAGGTCGTTTCCGAGATGCGGACGGCTAAAGCCGTATGTGCGTTTTGCGCCGAAGTCTTTGTAATGAGAAAAAGAATATCCCTCGGCAATCGGCGAAAATGCCTTAACTCCGTAATAAATTTCTTCTTTTCCGGAAACATTGCTTTTATAATAGCCTACCATGCCCGATAAAATGGCGTAAATCCCATCATAGTAATAGTAAAAATCCTTGCTTTTTTTGCTTATATCAAACGCGCTTTTTCCGCTTTTTAATTCGTTTGCAATATCGTCTGCATGAGAATTTTTGTAGTTTTTAAAATCTCCGCCGTATTTGCAGCAAAGAACCGCCAAAATATCAATCCAGCTTATTTTTTTTCCGCTGTTTAAAGAATCGATATCTATTTTTGCGCAGTGCGTGAGAGCATCGGAACTTATGTTAAATTCAAACCATTTTATATAATCGGTTTTCGGGTTATATGCCGGAATATACGGTTTATATGAAAAAAACAAGCTGAAAACATATATTCCCGCCAAACAAAAACATATTTTTTTAAACAATTAAAAAACTCGCTTTCATAAAAAGTTTCTCTACATCTATATGCCCAAAACTTCTTTAATAGACATAAAACAGCGGGCAAAGCATATAAATGTAAAGATAAATAACCTAAGGAGGAATTAAAGTGAAAAAACAAAGGCGAAGCTTTGCAGACGGATACATATATGCAAACAGAGCAAAAATACTGATAAATATTTGTTTTGTGGTTTTGGGAGTGGTTTTCGGGTGCGCTGTTTTTATGTATGCGCCGGATAAGCAGTCCTTTTTTAAAAAGATTTCAAATTCTTTTGATATGATAAACACAAACGATTTAAAAAATATTTTTATAAATGCCATCTGGGAAAATGTTTTGATTTGCGCCGTGTTTTACATTTGTTCGCTGTTTTATATAGGAACGTATATAAGCTATGCGTATGTGTTTGTGCGCGCCGCCGCATGCGGATTTGCAAGCTGCGTTATTATAAATTCATATGCGTTTCGCGGCATTTGCATACTTGCTTTTGCCATGATGCCCTATACTGCACTATATATGACGGCGGTTATTATTTTTTGCGTTGAAACGGTAAAACAAAGCAGATATATTTCATCATGCGTTGATAAAAGCTTAAAAAAACGATCGGTTTTTACATATTTTGCCGCCACAATCGTCCCCGTTATTTTGCTTGCTGCGGGCAGCCTTGTGGAAGGTTTTGCCGCACCGCACATTATATTGTGGTGTATGAAAAAATTTTAAAAATTTTAAAAAAATGTCTGTACAAATCGAAAAAAATGCTGTAAAATAAAAGTTACAATATAAAACTTGACGAAAAATATGCAACAAAGTTTGAAAGGGAGTATGGCAGTATAATGGAAACATATGATGAAGTGTTTTCGGATTATCTTATAAGCGAAAGACGCCTGTCGGAAAACACGTTAAAATCATATATGCAGGATTTGGACAAATTTTTTGATTATTTGGCGGCTTCGGGAATAAAAGACGTTAAAAAAACAAATAAAACCGTTATACTTACGTATCTTTTATCGCTGCAAACGGAGGGCAAAAAAATTGCAACAATATCGCGCCGGCTTGCATCGATAAGGTCGTATTTTAGTTTTTTGGACCGTGCGGGAATAATCAAAAACGATCCGACCAACGGTATAGACGCACCGAAATCAGAAAAAAAACCGCCCAGCGTGCTCACTCAGGAGGAAATAAATCTTTTTCTTTCGCAGCCCGATAATAAGGATTTAAAAGGCATACGCGACAGAGCGATGCTTGAGCTTTTGTATGCAACGGGTATAAAGGTGAGCGAACTGGTAAGCCTTAATATATCGGATATTAATTTGGAGATGGGTTTTCTGCATTGCAAAAAAGGCAGGGAAAGAATAATTCCTTTAGGCAAAATTGCGCTTGAGGCAATGAAAGATTATATGCATAAGGCAAGAAAAAGCATGATTAAAGATGATTTGGAGCAGGCAGTGTTTGTAAATGTTAACGGCAGAAGAATAACAAGACAGGGCTTTTGGAAAATTGTTAAACACTATAAGGAAACCGCCGATATTAAAACAGATATTGCTCCGCACACTATCCGCCACAGCTTTGCGGCGCATCTTCTGGAAAACGGAGCGGACTTAGAGTCTATCTCGGAAATGCTCGGCTACAGCGACATATCATCAACGCAGATTTATTCAAAGCTTATTAAAAGCAAAATCCGCGATGTGTATCAAAAAGCGCATCCGAGAGCGTAAACCGTTACAGTTACGAAGCTTTATCATTAAAGAGCAACCGCATAGGGCTTTAATCTTTAATACCTAAAAGCCTCGTTTAAAAAAAATAATTTGTGCGCTGCGCGCCTGCGGCAGTGTGCTTATTAAACATTTTGCAGGCAGAAAGGCATGAAACAATATGGAAGTAAACAGAGACAGTATCGACAAAATTTTAGAAAAAGTAACTCAGACAACAAAAAATGCAATCAAAAAATCCGGAGAGGCAGTTGAAATGACAAAACTTCGCCTGGCTGTAAATTCCGATAAAACAAAAATCAAGGATTTAAAACTTCAGGTCGGCGAACTTGTTTACAGCGCATATATCGGCGCAGATGCCGGCGGTGACACAATTGAGGATATCTGCCGTCAGATAAAGGAAACATACGATGAAATTGAAGAAAAGGAAAAAGAAATTGCTCAGATAAGAAATCTGAAACGCTGCCCGAAATGCGGAGTAAATAACGAGCGTGACGCTTCTTTTTGCAAAAACTGTGCAGCAGAGCTTGATGAAGATGATGAAATTTTAAAAGCAGATGTTGTTGCCAATGCAGAAGATGAAGAGCCAAATAATTAATTTTTTTAAGCGTTACAAGGGCGCGCGGCAAAGTATTTTGTGCCGCGCGTCCTTATTTTTATATCAGCATTTTTTTCTACAAAAGCTAAAAAAAGAAAAAAATTAAAAAAAATCGGCAAAAAACATTGAAAAATTAATTATTATATGGTATACTTTTAAAGGTTCGCTTAAAAATAAGTAAGAAAGGAAAAAAATTTAGTGTTTTACCGCATTGCTAAAGCTAACGGTTTCTTGCTTAGGTTAGGCATATTGTGACTGCCTATGAAAAGCGGTGAACAAAAATTTAACAGGGGGATTTTTAATGGAACAGGAAAGAAGCAGTTTTACGGGTAAGATAGGCTTTGTCTTAGCTGCCGCAGGTTCTGCCGTAGGATTGGGAAATATATGGAGATTTCCTTATCTTGCAGCAAAATACGGAGGCGGAATATTTCTTTTGGTGTATCTGATTTTGGCGGTAACTCTGGGTTTTGCTCTTATGGCGGCCGAAATTTCGCTCGGAAGAAAAACAAAACTCAGCGCAATAGGCGCATACAGTGCGCTTAATAAAAAGTTTGCTTTTATCGGTTATCTCGGCGCCTTGGTGCCGATGATAATTCTGCCGTACTATTCGGTTATAGGCGGCTGGGTAACAAAGTATCTCGTGGCATTTGTTTCGGGCAGTGCGGCTCAGACAACGGCAGATACTTATTTTGATGCATTTATATCTTCAAACGGTGAGCCGGTAGTATGGTTTTTGATTTATCTTTTCTTAACCGCCGCAGTTGTGTTTATGGGCGTTGAAAAGGGCGTTGAAAAAATAAGCAAGATTATGATGCCGATTTTGGTTGTTTTGTCGATAGGCATTGCGATTTATTCAATGTGTCTGCCGGGAGCAATGGCAGGCGTGCGTTATTATTTTATGCCTGATTTTTCAAAGTTTTCGGTAACGACGGTGCTTGCAGCTATGGGACAGATGTTTTATTCAATGTCGCTGGCGATGGGCATAATGATTACCTACGGCTCATATATGAAAAAGGACGTCAGCATTGAATCATCCGTAAGACAAATTGAAATATTTGATACGGGTATTGCATTTTTGGCAGGACTTATGATTGTTCCGGCGGTATTTGTGTTCTCGGGCGGAAACGAAGCAGCGCTCGGCAAAGGACCGGGACTTATGTTTGAAACCTTGCCGAAAGTTTTTGAAAGCATTAAAGGCGGCGAATTTGTAGGAGCAGCATTTTTCGTTTTGGTTTTGTTTGCAGCGCTCACATCGTCGATTTCGCTTATGGAAACCGTTGTTTCAATAGTTTGCGATAAGTTTAAAGTAGGCAGAAAGGTAAGCTGTCTGATAGTTTTTATAGGCAGCATACTTATAGGTCTTCCGTCTGCTTTGGGATACGGAATCTGGGGAAATGTTAAAATTATCGGTATGCAGTTTTTGGACTTTTTCGACTTTATCAGCAACAGCGTTATTATGCCGATAGTTGCATTTGTGACCTGCATATTTGTGGGCTACATTATAAAACCCAAAGCTCTTATTGACGAAATGGAATCAGACGGCGCAAAATTCAAAAAGAAAGGCTTGTTTGTAGTTGTTATAAAATATTTTGCACCTATATGCATAGTTTTGATTTTGATTTCTTCGGTGCTTGATGCATTCGGAGTAATGAAGATTTGATTTGTAAAAAAACAAGGATAAAAACACGTTCCAGTTGGTAGTCCGGAAGTCTTTAAGATCAGTAACCTGCCTCCTTAGGTTGTCCGTTTCTTGTTTAATATGCGGTTTATAATTAAGGAGGAAAAAAGATGAGCATTATAAATACTAAGCTGACTGTTTTGTTTGAGCCGCCGTTCTGGGTCGGCATTTTAGAGAGAGTTTACTCTAAAAACTATGAGATTTGCAGGGTGGTGTTCGGCGCAGAACCGAAAGATTGTGAGGTTTATGAGTTTTTTGTTAAAAACTATAATAAGCTTCGGTTTAGTCCGCGCTTTAAGACGAAAGCCGTCTCGGACAGAAAAATTAATCCGAAACGGCTGCAAAGAAAAATTCAAACATCTTTGCAAAATACCGGCATGGGCACAAAGGCGCAGCAAGCTCTCAAGCTTTGCCGCGAAAGTGCGAAAAAGGAAAGAAAGGCTCATGCAAAAGAAGATAAGCTTATGCGTGACGAGCTTAGATACAAAATGCACAGATTAAAGAAAAAACAAAAACATAAAGGGCATTAACATGCAAAAAAAATCCACCCGCTGTGCGGGTGGGTTTTTTAAATTTATTTATCAAAATTGGTTTTGATTTGAGCCAGTATATACACATCATCATTATCGGAGGTCATAATAACATGAATTGTGTCATTATCGTAAGCAGCCGAGATATTGATTTTGTCGTTTAAACGTGCCTGGGATTTGTATTGTATGCGCAAATCAAAAATCGAAAGGTCGGCAAATGCATTTACAATGTATGAAATATAGCTTATATTATTAACGTGGCCGTTTGAATCAATATCACCCTTTTGAACTTGCAGCGAACATATTTTTTTATATTCGGGCTGCATCTGAAGCCGATACGATGTGTCGTCGTCAAAAACGGGGATTTTGTCCGTTCCGAAATCCAGGGCATCCTGCTTTGTTATCTTTTGAAATTTCATTCTTTCGTAATTATACAAAACCCAAACAGACGCTGCCTGTGCAATAATGTTTTGATCTTTGTCGGTTAAAGAAAAGTTTCTGTAACCGTAAACATGTTTAAAATCCGTTGCCCATGTTGCAGCACTCACGTTTTCAAAAAGCGTCGGATAGCGGAATATGCGAACGTGCCAGCCCGTCAAAATCCAGGCAAGGTGGTTTTTTGCAAGCTTTTTTGCGCCGTTGTTTGAAAACTCGCTGTGCTCAACGGAAGTGTCCTGAAAGTATGACATAAGCGCAGGGAGCGTTAAGTTAAAGTTTTCGCCTGTTTCGCTGTAGCGCACATTGTAATTTTTTGAATACATAAAATCAGTCCTTTTTTAAAAATCGGTAATGTTTATACGTGTAATATCAAGAGCATCGCCGTTATCATCTATATCGATTATAACGCCGTTGAGCTGAGCGCCGCCGTCGGCAGGCTCAAAGCGCTGCGGCAGACCTGTTGTAAAGCGTTTTATTATAATATCTTTGTCCATGCCGAGAACGGACGTGTATGCCCCGGTCATGCCGACATCTGTTATGTAGGCGCATTTTTTCGGAAGAATTTTTTCGTCGGCGGTCTGGATATGAGTATGCGTGCCGAGAACCGCGCTTGCTCTGCCGTCCAGAAAATAGCCCATGGCAACCTTTTCGCTTGTTACTTCGGCGTGAAAATCAACAATTATAATGTCGGTTTGCTGTTTTAGCTTTTTTATCTCGCGGTCTGCCGCTTCAAACGGACAGTCGCAGGGCGGCTGCATGCCAACTCTGCCCAAAAGGTTTAAAACGCCGATTTTTTTGTTTGCAGCCTCTATTATCATGCTGCCCCGGCCTGGACAAAGACGGCTGAGGTTTGCCGGGCGGATGATATTTTCGCCGCTGTCGATAATTTTATATATCTCGCTGTTGTTCCAGACATGGTTTCCCATTGTTATGCCGTTTATGCCCATGGAAAAAAAGTCGTTGCAGATAGACACGGAAATTCCTTTTCCGTGTGCTGCATTTTCTCCGTTTACTATAATTGCGTCAAATTCGTATTTGCGATACAGCACATCAAGACTTTTAAAAAGCATGCGTCTGCCGCACTGTCCCATTATATCACCGACGAATAAAATTTTCAAGTTGTTTTCGCTCCTTTATTTTATGTGAGTAGATATTTAAAATGGATAGGCAGACTGCCTATCCATTTTGTTTAAATTATTTTGCGTAGTCTACAGCGCGCATCTCGCGGATAACGTTTATTTTAATCTGACCGGGATATTCAAGCTCGTCTTCAATGCGTTTAACGATTTCTCTTGCCATTAAAACAACGCCCTCGTCTTTAACATCTTCGGGCTTAACCATAATACGTATCTCGCGGCCTGCCTGAATTGCAAAGGATTTTTCAACGCCCTCAAAGGAGTTTGCGATTTCTTCAAGCTTTTCAAGGCGTTTGATATATGTTTCAAGGTTTTCGCGTCTTGCTCCGGGACGGGCAGCCGATATAGCATCGCACGCCTGAACGATTGCCGCAACAATGGTTGTTGCTTCAACGTCGCCGTGATGCGCCATGATAGCATGAATAACATCGTTGTTTTCTTTGTATTTCTTTGCGATGTCTGCGCCTATGGTAACGTGTGAACCTTCAATTTCATGGTCAACAGACTTTCCAAGGTCGTGCAGAAGACCTGCGCGTTTTGCCAGGGCAACGTCTGCTCCGAGTTCGCCTGCCATTGCTCCGGCAAGCTGTGATACTTCAATTGAATGATTAAGCACGTTCTGACCGTAGCTGGTACGGTATTTAAGTCTTCCGAGAAGCTTTATTATTTCAGGATGCAAACCGTGTACACCGGTTTCAAAGGTTGCCCTTTCGCCCTCCTGTTTGATTTCGGATTCAATTTCACGTTTGGATTTTTCAACAGTTTCTTCAATGCGCGCCGGATGTATTCTTCCGTCGGCAATAAGTTTTTCAAGTGTGAGTCTTGCTATTTCACGCCTTATGGGATCAAATCCCGAAAGTATAACAGCTTCGGGAGTATCGTCTATAATAAGGTCAATTCCCGTAAGTGTTTCGAGCGCTCTTATGTTTCTTCCCTCACGTCCGATAATTCTGCCTTTCATTTCCTCGCTTGGCAGCGGCACAACCGAAACGGTTGTTTCTGCGGCATGGTCTGCGGCAACTTTCTGAATAGTTCCGACAATAATATTTTTAGCGCGTTTGTCGGCTTCTTCTTTTGTCTGCATTTCAATTTCCTTGATAAGCATTGCAGATTCGTGGCGAACCTGGCTTTCAAGATCTTTAAGCAAAAACTGCTTTGCTTCTTCGGCTGTGTAGCCGGAAATTTTTTCTAATGTTTCAATTTCGCGCTGCTTGAGTTTTGCAATTTCTTCTTCTTTTTCTTCAAGCTGTTTGCTTTTTTTGTTTAATGCCGAGTCTTTTGCTTCGATTGCGTCTGTTTTTTTATCGAGGGATTCCTCTTTTTGCGCAATTCGGCGTTCCTGGCGGGAAATTTCGCTTCTGCGTTCTCTGATTTCCTTTTCAAGCTCCTGGCGCTGCTTGTGGTTTTCTTCTTTTGCTTCCAAAAGAATTTCGCGCTTTTTGCTCTCTGCAGCTTTTGCGGCATCGTTTAAAATGCGCTTTGCCTCGTTTTCAGCTCCGCCGATCGAAAGCTCAGCTTCTCTTTTGCGTTTTTCATAGCCCGATTTTGAAGCTATTTTGTATGTTA
The DNA here is from genome assembly GCA_934457145.1 of uncultured Clostridia bacterium. Lineage (GTDB taxonomy): Bacteria > Bacillota > Clostridia > UBA1381 > UMGS1253 > CAKSHP01. The sequence goes on from CAKSHP010000021.1 coordinate 37,858, forward strand.
CAATGATTGAAACCGCTATTAAAATCAAAGAACACACTATTGTCGCTATGATCGCTATACTCATAGCCTAAACACCTCCTTTTTTAATAGGAGCAGCTATTTAAAGATATTTAATTATAATTATTTAAACTGCGGCGATATAATAAACCTTTAGTTATCGCCAAAACTAACATCCCCCTGTTTTTGCTTGTGCATATCCCAAATATATGTATATCAAGGTAAAGCAAAATTGTAACTGCCGTTTAAGACAGGAAATCTCAAGTAAAAATGCTAAAATATTTTAAATCGGTATAACACCGTTAATTAAATTAAAAATACTTTATATAACTACCCCGACAGCAGTGTAATTATGAAATATCATTAAAATTCTCATTGACATATACATAAAATACATACCAATATATATTGTATATGGTTTTTAGCTATATGTCAATAGAAAATTTGTAATTTTGTTATAAAAATTTTCGCATCGGGGCAAAAAGCGGCGTACCGATGCATAAAATTATTATGCATAAAGAAAAATTATAAGGAGTTATGTGTGATGAAAAAAGAAAACAAAAGCGTTATAAAATATTCGGCGGCGCTGGCGGTTTTATGTTTATTAATTCCGATTTTATGCGGATGCGGCGCAAAAAAGGCTGAAAGCGAAAGCTTTTTGGAACATTCGGTGCCGGCGGCATATGAAAATTTAGACAACACAAAAATCGGCTGGGGATTAAAAAAGGAAAAGGGCGTATCGCCGCAGGTACCGGCTAAATTAACGGAGGTTTTAAAAAAGTATTCGGCAGTGTATATAGACGAAAGCGGCGAAAAAAATATGTATTTAACGTTTGACGAAGGTTATGAAAACGGCTACAGCACAAAAATTTTAGACGTTTTAAAAGCTACAGACACCCCTGCGGCGTTTTTCATTACCGGAGATTATATAAAAACCTCGCCCGAGCTTGTAAAGAGAATGCACGATGAGGGCTTTGTTGTCGGAAACCACACAAACCATCATCCGTCCATGCCCGATATTGACGATAATAAAATAAAAGACGAGATAGAATCGCTGAATAAAATGTATAATGAACTTACCGGTGATAACATGAGTTTTTTTCGTCCGCCAAAAGGTGAATACAGCGAAAGAACTCTTGCTGTCACAAATGAGCTTGGATATAAAACCGTGCTTTGGAGCTTTGCTTATGCGGACTGGGAAAAAAACAATGTAAAAGGGGCAAACTATGCTTATGACAGCGTGACGCCTTATTTTCATGACGGCGCAATACTTTTATTGCACGCCGTTTCAAAAGACAATGCAGATGCTCTGGAAAGTATTATAAATGAAGCAAAAAATCAGGGATATACCTTTAAAAGCCTAAACGATTTAAAAAATTAAAAAATTTCTTGACGGTCGTTACGGTAAATGATATAATCTATCTAATCAGCGTTTGGCTTAGAAAGGATAAGTTGAGGTAGAAAGATTATGAAATTTACATATAAGCACACTCTTTTTGCAAGCTTTACAGGATATATCACTCAGGCGATTGTAAACAATTTAGCGCCGCTTTTATTTGCAACATTTCAAAGAGAGTTTTCAATTTCGATAGACAAAATAGGCTATATAATATTTATGAACTTTTTTGTGCAGATCATAGTTGATATGAGCGCTGCAAAATATGCCGACAAAATAGGCTACAGAAAATGCGTGTGCTTTGCGCTTTTCTTAAACGTTTTGGGGCTTGCGGGGCTTGGAACTCTGCCGTATATTTTTAATAATGCCTACGGCGCAATTATGTGCTCTGTTATAGTAAGCGCAATCGGCGGCGGACTTTTGGAGGTTGTGATAAGCCCGATTGTTGAGGCGCTTCCGGGCGATGCAAAAAGCGCAAAGATGAGCCTGCTTCATTCGTTTTACTGTTGGGGACAGGTGGCGGTTGTGTTGATATCAACGGCGTACTTTGTGGTTTTCGGGGTGCAAAACTGGAGATACCTTTGCTTTATATGGGCGCTTGTGCCGCTTTTTAACATATTTATGTTTTTAAACGTTCCTTTGTGCAAGCTGGTTGAAGAAGAACATAAGGTCCCTTTCAAAAAACTTGCAAAACATAAGATGTTCTGGGTGTTTTTTGCGCTGATGATATGCGCCGGTGCATCGGAGCTTGCTATGTCGCAATGGTCAAGCTTGTTTGCCGAAGTTGGCCTTAAGGTATCAAAATCGGTCGGAGATATTTTGGGAATGTGTATGTTTGCGGCGCTTATGGGTATTTCAAGAGTTTATTTCGGTCTGTCCGGAGATAAAATAAAAATTGAAAACGGACTTTTGATAAGCAGCGTGATATGCATAATATCATATTTGCTCACAGCATTTTCGCATAATGCGTTTTTGGCGCTTATCGGATGCGGTCTTTGCGGTTTGGGTGTCGGACTTATGTGGCCAGGAACATACAGCCTTGCTTCAAAGTTTTTCCCCGGCGGAGGAACGGCAATGTTTGCGATGCTTGCATTTGCGGGTGATATTGGCTGCACAGCCGGGCCGACGATAGTGGGCAATATTTCCGATATGATTCAAAGACACAATATAAATTTTTTGCCGAATTTGATTTTCGGCAGTGATATGACGGAAATCGGATTGAAAACCGGGCTTGCGCTGTCGTGTGTATTTCCGGTTGTGATGCTTGTTTTGGTGCTGGCGTTAAAAAAGAGACTGAAAACAAAAAATAAAATATAAGAAAAAATAAGCCTGTGTTTTTCGCAGGCTTATTTTTTTGAAAAAGAATTAAGTTTTGTAGGGCAGGGGCAGTTTGAGGGAAAAGGTAATAGTAAAGAGGGAAGAAGTGAAAGTTGTATAATAAAAAAGGACAGTTCAAAGAGTGAAAATATGATATAATATTTTTAGGAGAGTGAA
>CAKSHP010000022.1 GCA_934457145.1 uncultured Clostridia bacterium
CGCCGGGCTTTGGAATATAGCTGTCATTTTCAACCCATGAATTTAACTTTTTGAAAAGCTTAATCATTTCGTCACAGGCGCACTCGGTAGGTATGATATCCGTGTAATACTGAACAACCGTCTTCATAAAATCCATTAAAACCTCTAAAATGTATATTTTTTATATCATTATATTCAGAACCCTCATATTCATCAAAAGGTATATGTTGAAGTATATCAGATTTATCCATAATTCTCACCATTTCTTTCTATATTTCCAGGTTTTAAGTCCTTCGGGAATGTTGTTATATCCTCTTTGCCGGATATAATATTTATAATAAATCACTGTATGGACCGCTGTTTTCCCATTTTTCAATTTTATTATACTTCAAATTTTGGAAACTGTCAGTATCTTTTGACAGTTTCCCCGATTTCTTCGCAGTTTTGTTAATGTCTTTTTGAAAAATTTTATGTTTCTTACCGAAAAATGTGTAAATTTTTATCTATATACTTTGGTGTGCTTTCGTGTTGACTTTGGTTTCCCTTTATGGTAAAATGTAGTTAAATTAATTGTTAATTTGTAATTTAAAAAAGGCGAAAAAACTTTCATACGGTTCAATAAAAAATTTTTTTAAGCCAAAAAATATACCGTCGAAGAAATTATTAAAGGAGAAAGAATAATGTTTTCGTTTTTAGTTTGTCTTATAGGAATACTTGCAAATCCGTGGATATTAATTCTAATTGTTATCGCGTTTATTGTCCTTATTTTTGCCGACCTAACGGGCAAAAAAGAGGAAAATAAACCGCCGGCAAAAGAAGACTTTAAACCCGTTGAAGAAAATCTTAAACATATATACGGCTTACCGCTTGCGGAAGGAACGATATGCACTGTAAGCTTAAATGAAAACGGTTTTAAATTTTTAGGCGCCGGTACAGCATTTAACCTTGATATTAATAAAATAACCGACGTTGCGGTTAACACGGATACAAACACCCAAACCACAACGCAGTATGTTTCAAATCCGGGCGGAGCCGTTGCCGGCGGATTGCTTTTCGGGGCGGCAGGCGCGGCAATAGGCGGCAAAGCAAAAAAGAAAACCGATACATTCACAACATATGATTTTGCTTTAGTTATAACATATGTAAATGAAAATACTGTAAATTATATTTCCTTTGAATTGCCGAGCGGTCTGACAGGTGATAATTATGTGAATAACTACCGCTGTTTAAAGTCAGACGAGCCTCCGGCAGAAATAAATGCGGTTGACTTATAAAGAAGATAATACAAAAATGGGCTGTGGCATTTGCTACAGCCTTTTTCTGCTTTGCGTGCATTACAGATACATTATATACTGTTTATTTCATCGTTTCCGGTAAAAGTATATTTTCACCTTTCGTTTTTCAGGTATTACAAGCTCTAAACCTTTTTCAACAAGTTCTTTTCCGTTTACTGCAAATTCTTTTCCGTCTGCATCACAGAAAATGTATTCTTTGTTATTTTCAATACCTCCAAGCTTATAGCATGCTTTTTCATAAGGTGAATTTTCGCGTCTGCACGCAATTATTAATCCGTCATTTTCTTTTGGTCTGTCATACTGCGCAGCACACCATACATCATTGTTCACTGAAACCTCGCTGAGCGGATAAAAATCTTCGGTCAGATATGGACGCACCTTTAAATATTCCTCGCTATACTTTTTTAAAAATTCAATATTTTCTTTATCTTTATAAAATTTCTCCTCATTTTCACTGTAAAAATGAGTAAGTCCCAAGCCCGGCGCATACGAACTCCTAATTCTATACTCATCATAACTTCTTCCGCCGCCCGATCCCGAATAAGGCATCCACAGATTATATGAAAGGTTATGATTTTGCACTCCTTTTATAGAATAATTAGCAGGGCATACCAAATCACTTCTCCACAGCGGAACACTTCTTTTGAGTGTTTCAATATCGATTCTTCTGCCCCCGGATGCGCAATTATCTATAATTAAATTCGGAAATTCATCAAGCAGTGTATCCCAAAGTCTGTAAAGACCGTTAATATATTTAATCTCGGTTATCCCATTTCTGTTATGCTTATCATTTTCACGCCAAAACGGCAGCGGCGAAAAATTAAAATCAATTCTTATGCAGTCCAGTTTTAACCGAGATATATGCTCTTTGAGCATATTGCAGCAATAGTCCCATGTTTTTTGTTTCCCTATATTCAGCAGCGCATTATCCGTGTCCTCTTTACAAGTCAGCAAATGCTGCGGATGTTTTTTATAAAAATCCGATGCCTTGGCAACCCGCTCCGGTTCAAACCAAAGCAGAAATTTTTTTCCTGCATTATGTACCGCATCTGCCACATCCTTCAAATCATTTCTGTGTATAAAACGGCTCACCTCCCAATCGCCTGTGTGCCCCCCCCAATCTCCTTCAAATTCATTTTTACTCGGCTTCGTGTCTGCGCCATACCAGCCGGCATCCATCCATATATACTCTGCCGGCAAACCGGTATTTTTAATACATTTGATTCTGTCAAGAACCATATCCGTTTTTGTGCCGCCCCATACCATATATGAAAACGGCACCTCCTTTGGTCTGCCGTTTTTCCCGATAAGCGAATATTGTTCTTTAACCAAACGGCGCCATGTGTTATGCGAATCGGTCAGGCCATTGCTGTACGGCATCACAACAATTGATGATGTTCTGAACTTTTCTCCCGGCATAAGTTTAAAATTTGTTTTCTCGATACCGGTTTTTAAGGTTATGTAATCCATTTCTCTTATCATCTCGGAATGCCACTGTCCCGACCATCCGATTGCAGCAATATATCCGCTGTTATTTTTTGAAATATTAAAAAACGGAGCATGCGCTTCACTTGAACGGCCGCCCGACGTTGAATATTTTTTGGTGTTATTCAATCCAACCTCTATATAATTAGGTCTGTATTCGCCTTTGTATAAATCCACATCGCTGTAAAAATCCGTTTCCGTCCACATAGAACCATAAGGCGCAAATATTCTGGTTGCATTTTGAGTTTCGGGATGAACGGCTGTTATTTTTCTTTCTTCCTCGTGTTCCAACGGAAGTTCACAATCGCAGTCCCATAATTCTGAAATAACCCCTGTCGGTGCATCACCTACATTTTCTAAATAGTTAACCCAGTCATATGCGCCGAATTTTTCATATTTTTTTGCAATATTGGTTATTCTCAGCCCCCCTTCAAAATCGTATATTGCAGTTACTATGTTTCCGTTAACCGATATTTGTGCGTTATATTCGCTGTCCCACGCATTCTTTTTGTTATACAAAAACGAAAATCTTTTATTTTTTGCTAAAAAATTCATTCTTATTTTCCTTTCTTTAAAAATTAAATACTGCAGCATCGCCCGCTATAAATTAATACAGCCGCAAAAAACCGATTTTTTTAAAATAAGTCCGATACAATTAATCATAATCAATGCAATAACAGTCACAATTATAAAATCCGCCAAAACAACACTATTACCATTCTTTCACTGCAAACTTTATCACAGAATAATGTATATTTCTATTGACTTTTAAACAAAAAATATGCTATAATAAGCATGTTTAGATTGAGGAGGGCTTTATATGAATAATATTATTTCTTTTCCGTCAATTCACTCATTTTCTATGCAGGTTTCTTATTTGGATATCGACTCGCAGTCAAAATTCAATCAATTCGAGCATCACATTCATTCCGAATGTGAGATTTATCTGAATCTTTCCGGAGATGTTGCGTTTATGGTTGAAAATCAAATTTATCCTATTTCAACCGGAAGTGTAATTATCACAAAACCACACGAATACCATCATTGCATATACTATTCCAATAAATGCCACCGACATTACTGGATTTTATTTTCTGCTGATAATAACGAAAAAATACTTGATATATTTTTCAACAGAAAATCAGGCGAAAAAAATCTTTTAATGATTGCGCCGTCAAAAATAGACAGACTTATATATATTCTTGAAAAGTTTAACCAGGGCGGACTGACACCTGTTAATAATTATCGGTATTTCTTTGAATTTCTGGAAATACTCAATACAGCAACAAAGCCCTCGAAAAACAGCGATAAAGCCATTGATTCCAACTTAAAGCTCGCTATCCGATATATAAATGACAATATATCATATCACTTCACAATAAAGGATCTTGCCAAAGCATCCAACACATCAATAAGCACCCTCGAACGCCATTTCCGTTATTTTTTCGGAATATCTCCGTCAGAATACATAAAACAGCGGAAATTGGGCATTGCCGTCGAGCTTTTAAACAATGGAAGCACTGTAACAGAAGCTTGCTTCAACAGCGGTTTTGCCGATTGTTCCAAATTTATTTCGTTTTTCAAAAAAAATATCGGTATGACACCGCTGAAATATAAAAAGAAATTCTTAGAACAGCAATAACTTTATTTAAAATAGAAAGGTGATATTTTAACTGTCACACCGGTTAATAAATTCTTGTTAAACCGAACTTTTAAAAATTCTGAAAACATAAAAAAGCGTTCAAAACAAATATAATCCATTTTGAACGCTTTTGGTTGCGGAACTAGGATTTGAACCCAGACAAAGTGAGTCAGAGTCACTCGTGCTGCCATTACACAATTCCGCATCAGTATTTTTGCTACCTTTATATAATACAACTTTTTTTAAGTTTTGTCAATACTTTTTTAAAAAATTTTTAAAAAATATAAGTTCAATAAACGGCGCATACAAAAAAAGCGGCAAAGAACATTATATTTTATCTTTAAAGTTCTTTGCCGTTATAATAAATCAGTTCAAATTAAGCCTTTTAAACACTTTTCGTTTGTATGCAAAAAAGCAAATCAGCTGTATAATAGCAGTCATTATCCACGAAAGCGGATACGACAAATACAAAGACTCAAGCGTGTGCATTTTTGCAAACACCGTAAATATCCACAAAATTCTTATTCCGCACACACCTAAAATCGACGCGCACATCGGCACAAACGAGCTTCCCATTCCCCTTGTTGAGCCGACTATAACATCCATTATACCGCATGTGTAGTACGTTGATAAAATTATTGTAAGTCTTATTATTCCCATGTCGATAACTTCTTTGTCGGAAGAATAAAGCTGCAAAAGCGTGCGCGGTATTAAAAGACCGATTACACCTAAAATTACGCCTATCGCCGTTACAAAGCCTATACAGCAAAACATGCTCTTTGTTATGCGTTCGTATTTTTTAGCGCCCATATTCTGCCCCACAATCGTGACCGCCGCATGATGCACCGAGTTCATGGCAGTGTAAACAAAGCCTTCTATATTAGATGCCGCAGAGTTTCCCGCAACGATTGCCGCCGATGAAAAAGAGTTTACCGACGACTGTATCAAAACGTTTGAAAATGAAAACACAACGCCCTGCACACTTGCCGGAACGCCTATTTTTAAAATTTGCAGTATATCGTCTTTATGAAATTTGATAGCTTTAATATTTAAATGGCAGTAGCCGTTCATGCGCATCAGACAAAACAGTATCAGAACAGCGCTCACATACTGCGCAACAACCGTTGCAACCGCAACGCCCGCAACTCCCATGTTAAAGCCTATAACCAAAAACAAATTCAAAACAACGTTTACCATGCCCGAAATTGTTAAAAACTCAAGCGGACGCTTTGTGTCGCCGACTGCGCGCATTGCCATTGCTCCGAAGTTGTAAAACATCTGCGCCGGTGCGCCCAAAAAGTATATTTTCAAATACAAAGCCGAGCCTTCTATAATATCAGGCGGTGTCTGCATAAGCTCAAGCGCCTGCCTTGAAAATAAAAAGCCCACTACCATAGCCACAACTCCGCCCACCAGACTGAGCGCAATTGAGCTGTGCAGAGCGCTTTGGGTTTTTTCATAATTTCTTGCGCCGAAATTTCTTGCCACAAGCACACTTGTTCCGACGGCAAGGCTTGCAAAAAAGTTAACGATAAGATTTATCAGAGAACCCGTTGCGCCAACCGCACCGAGCGCTTCTTTACCTACAAATTTACCCACAACTATAATATCCGCCGCATTATACAAAAGCTGCAAAATTCCGCTTAACATAAGAGGAATTGAAAAACGCACGACATTTTTTAATATTGACCCTTCGGTCATATTTATTTCATTGCTTTTTGCCAAACCAAACACCATGCCTTTCTGAGCATATCCATCAGAGCGCAAACGCCGCACGGGGTTTAAATCTCTGATGACGAGAATTATTTTATTACTAATTCTATCACAGCGGCTTAAAAAAGTAAAGTACAAAATGCCAAAAAATTTATTTTTTTGTTTGTCAAAACTGCCTAATATTAAATTTGTTCTTTACGTTATATTGACTTTAAACACGCCGAATGCTATAATATATATGTGGATTTTTATTTGGTTTTTAACATGCCGGATAAAAGTTTACGCAAAATAACATACCGCTAAAGAAAGGTAGGAGATTTTTTATGAAATTTGATTATTTGAAGGATTGTAAGGTTTTGTGTTTCGCTGCCGGTATTGCGGCGGCAGTTGTAGGCAAGAAAGTTATTTCAAGCCCCAAAACGCGCGAAGTTTTGGTAAACGGTCTTGCAAAAGGCATGCAGTTTAAAGAAGACGCTCAGGAAACTCTTAAAAATATGAAAGAGGACGCTCAGGATATTTGCTATGAAGCAAAAGCAAAATTAAAAGACGATGACGAAGAAGAGGGAAATTTAAATGAAATTTAACATTGTTTTCGATTCTCCCGGCAGAATACGCCTGAGAAGCGGCAGCGGTTATTTTTCAAAACTTCAGCAAAAACCGCTTGAAGAAACAATAGCAGCGCTGCCGTATGTTCATGAAGCGGCAGCGTCTTTTGTAAACGGCGGTTTGCTTATTTACTACAAACCGGACTTTAAAGATAAGCTGTTAGAGTTTATATCCGGCATCAAAATAGCAGATATCGGAGAAAGCCCGTCTGTTACAGATGAAATTTCAAACGATTTTAAACGAAATCTTTTTAAAATTATTTTGCGCAGATTTGCCGCAAAACATTTGCTTCCGGCTCCGATAGGCGTTGCTGTAACTTACATTAAAGCGCTCCCCTATGTCAAGCGCGCGCTTTTGAGTTTGTTTTCTTTAAAGGCAGACGTCAGCCTGCTTGACGGTGCGGCAGTAAGTGCGGCGCTTGCCAGAAGAATGTATAAAGAAGTAAACTCAATTATGTTTTTGCTAAACGTGTCGTCGCTTTTGGAAGACTACACAAGAAAACGCACAAAAACCGCGCTTGCGCAGAGCCTTGCTTTTCAGACGGATTTTGTCTGGAAATTTGAAGACGGCGCAGAGGTTCGGCTGCCGCTTGCAAAAATAAAGAAGGGCGATGTTGTTGTTTTCCGTGACGGAGCAATGATTGCCGTTGACGGCATTGTCACACACGGTCACGCAAACGTAAACGAAGCGTCGATGACGGGCGAACCGCTTGCCGTTTTAAAAGACGAAGGCTCAAGCGTTTATGCGGGAACCGTAGTTGAAGAAGGCTGCATACACGTACGCGCCATATCCGAGGCAAACAACAGCCGCATATCAAATATTGTTGATATGATTGAAAACGGCGAAAATCTCAAAGCCGGTGTGCAGACAAGGGCCGAAAAGCTGGCAAACGCCATTGTGCCCTATTCGCTTGCGCTTTCCGCACTGACATATCTTTTCACGCACAACGCCGCAAAAGCGCTTTCGGTTTTAATGGTTGACTATTCATGCGCTATAAAGCTTACCACTCCGATAAGCGTGATAAGCGCTATGCGCGAGGCTTCAAACCTCGGCTTTGTTGTAAAAGGCGGAAAGCACCTTGAAAGCTTTTCCAATGCCGACACGATAGTTTTTGATAAAACAGGAACGCTCACAAACGCGTGTCCGGTTGTTGAAAAGGTTATCCCGTTCGGCTCTTACAGCGAAGATGAGGCTTTAAAGATTGCAGCCTGCCTTGAAGAGCATTTTCCGCATAGTATGGCAAAGGCGGTTGTGCGCGCCGCACAGATACGCGGTCTGCACCACGAAGAGGAACACGCCGATGTTAAATATATTGTTGCACACGGTATTGCAACTTCCCTTCACGGCAAAAAAATAATCATAGGCAGCGAACATTTTGTTTGCGAGGACGAAAGGGTTGAAATTTCAGACAGCGAAAGAAGTATTATAGAAAAGGAAAGCTGCGGATTTTCCACTATATATCTTGCAATCGACTGTGCTCTTGCTGCGGTTATATGCATAAGCGATCCGCCACGAAGCGAGGCAGCACAGGCAGTTAAGATGCTTTACAAAAAAGGCATACAAGACGTTATAATGCTTACCGGCGACCACATAAGCGCCGCAAAGAGAACCGCCAAAATGCTTGGCATAACTCATTTTAAAGCACAGGTTCTTCCCGAAAACAAAGCGGATTTTATATCAGAGCTTAAAAGCGAGGGAAAAACCGTTATAATGGTCGGCGACGGCATCAACGATTCCCCGGCGCTTGCGCTTGCCGATGTGTCGGTTGCAATGAAAGACTCTGCAGACCTTGCCCGCGAGGTTGCGGATATAACGCTTTTGTCCGATGATTTGCGCGATTTGGTTGTTGTAAGAGAATTAAGCGAAAATTTGCTTTGCAGAATAACAAATAACTATGCATTTATAGTTGCATTTAACACCATGCTGATTTTGCTCGGCATGGGCGGCTTGATAACCGCATCGGTTTCGTCGCTTCTTCACAATGCGTCTACAATGCTTATTTGTGCACACAGCATGCTTCCGCTGCTTGAAGATAAAAACCAATAATATATAAATATCCATCCGTTTGTTTTGGATGGATATTTATATTTAACTTTATATTCATCTAAAACGCAGACACAAAAAAAACTGCGGTAAAGTAAAATCACTTTACCGCAGTTTTTTTATTGGGCAGAATATTTTATCCGCCTTTTTAATTTATTTAAATTTAACCTCCAATATCGAGTTCCATGCATTATGCTCGTTTCCGTAGCCCTTTATGCGCACTGCGCGCACTTTGGTTTTTGCGGGAAGTTTAAATTCTTCAAATTCATCTTCTGACTTTGTTGTTTTTCCCGAAAAATACTTTTCAAAGTTTTCGCCGTCTACGCTGTATTCAATATCCAATGTTGAGCTTCTTGCGGCAGCGCTCATATACGCTATGCACACCGCCTCAATCTCTTTAGGCTCGGTAAACGTGAACTTAATCCATGCCTCGCCGTTTGCCGACCAGCGCGTTGAAAGGTCGTTATCATAAACATTTTCCGGGAAATTGCCCTCCTGATAATGGCTTGCTTCGATTTCGACTTCGTTTTGTACGCGGATTTTTATCATGTACGAAAGAGACACGCTCTTGTCGGAAGCTTTGTAAATCTTAACAGTTGTTGTTTCGTCGAGAGCCCGCTGCTTTTCAATTTCAACTTCGTAATCGCCGTTTGCCGCAGCTTCAACCTCCGGAACAGTCTCCGTTCCCAAAGGCAGCACAATTTCATACTCGGTGTTATACGGATTAAAGTTTTCTATCTCTTTTCCGCCGACCGTTATGCTCTTTGCTCTCGGGGTTTCAAGCTCGCCGTCTTCAATTTTCCAGTTGTCTGTCTTTTCAAACGTATAGTTATATCCCGGCTCGGTTTCGTTGTTGTTTAAAACCGTGAACACAACTGCCAGATTAACCTCTTTAACGTTTGTTAAATGAATTGCAAGCTTTCTTATGCCGTCGTTAGACGCTTCAAGGCTGTGCTTTGCAGGCGATGTTTCAAGGCGCTCGGCATTCATAACGCTAAACTTTGCATTTGGATTATCGCAAACAATCTTTGCATAAAGGCGTTTGCCGTTTTTTGTAAGTATTGCGTTTCTGCCGTCGGCAGCGATTTCTATATCGTTTGCCTTGGTGTGGGCAAACCAATAAAACTCGCCGTTTTTCTTTAAAGTAATTTCGTCTTGCAAAACAGTGCTTCTTCTGTTTGCCGTGAGCATAAGACCGCGTCTTGCGCTTTCAACCTTGCTTACGCCCAGAGCGTCTGTCATATCAAGGACAGCAAAGCCGCCCTTCGGTTTTGATTCGTATTTTATAATATCGGTTATCGCCTCAGTGTTCTGGTCTGCCGAATCATCAGGATTTATAAGCACAGTGTTCTGACCTTCTGCGCGTTTTCTGTAGTAAGATATAAGTCCTGTTTCACCGAAGTAACCCGGAAGCGAATAACTGTCTGAACCAAGTTCTTCAAACCAGCGAACGCCGTTTGCCTCAAGCAAAAACGTTCCCGCGTCGAGGTTGCCGTGATTGGAGTTGTTTTTTCCGCCGTGTATGCCGGCAAAAACCATTGACGCATCTGTCCAGCTTGTTCTGAAAATTGCCGTTCCTATTCCTTTAAACATAATGTCGTTTGCAAGCGCAGTAGATTCTTTTAAAAGGCTCGGATCATAGAAAAGAACATCAAGCATCGAAGCGTTTTGCGGATTGCTTTCAAGCTTCTGATACCTGAGCGTTGCAAAATCCATATCCCTTGCATTTTTTGCAAACCAAAATGACGTTGACAAATCAAGATGGTTTGAGCCGCTGTCGGAATAGTTAAACGTTCCTGTCGGGCCGTCGATATATGTTGCGTAGTATCCTGTTTGCAAAACTCCCGGGAACTTAGAAAGTCCGTAGTCTGTGCCGAATGCTGACTGCATCGACGAAAGCGCACGCACAATATATCCCGTGCCGTACTCCCAATATCCGGGGCCTTCTGCATATCCGCCGTCCGGTGCATAATCGCGAACGCCCTTTTCAAGCGAGCGCACAACCTCTCCTGCCAGATACTCCAAATCGCTTTGATACTGCGAATTTTCATTCATTGCAATAAGTGCCATTATTGCGCCGCAGTTGCAAACCGCATTCCAGTTTGTTGTTGCGCCCGTCCAGCCGCTTCTGTTGTGAGAATTTGCAGCGGTTTTATTATATGCCGTAACCGCCGGCATAATTATATATTTATAAAGCGAATCTTCTATAAACTTTCTTTGCTCGTCTGTAAAATAATCATAGCACCAGTCATATGCAAAGGCAACACCGTATGCCATTTCGCCTGTATCCAGGAAGTGATCCGGGTGCCAGTCGGGGAAATTGCAAACAGCTTCAATTTCTTTATACGCTCTTTCAGCATATCGCGCATCACCCGTGAACTGATAGTTAAAACCGAGCGAAACAAGCTTGCTCTTTGCCGAACGCGAAACCTCCAAAAGCGATGAGGTAACGCCTGCCGGAGTTTCAACGTACTGAACCGTCGGCTGTTCTAAAACGCCTTTTCCGCTCTTTACAACAAGCTCAATCCACTTTTCAAGGTTTTTATCGGTTTTCGCTTCTTCTTTTATTTTTGAAATGTCTGCCGCGGTTGCCATAAGGCGCGGATGCGAGTTATTCGGATTTTTGTTTTTCAAATCCGCAAGCATCTGCTCTCCTGTCGGGCGCTCAAAAACCATCTCGCCTATTATTGAGCTTATGCAGTATCTGTCGGCGTCGCTGTCATAAATATCTTCCGTGTCGGAAATGATAATAAGACCTAAAGAATCCCAGAAAACCTTTTTGCCGAGAGCCTCTGCACATGCGCGAAGCGGCACAAACGTGCGGTTATTATATGCATCCGCCGCAGTGTCAATCTCGCTTGCCTGTCCGTTTTTGTAAATTATATTGGAGCCGAGTGTCATCTCGATTGTGTCCGACTCTTTTTTAATCGTTACCTTTTTTGTGTCTGCATCATAGGAAACGTCTGCTCCGAGCTGTTCGGAAATAAACCTTACCGGCACGAGCGTGCGGTTGTTTAACACAAAAGGCACAACGTCTGCGTTCTGCGAATCAATCGGCACTCTCTTTGTGTTTGCAAGTCCGTAGGGGTTGTTTAAATAAAGGCAAACCGCATTTTCGATTTTTGAAAAATCGCCGAACGAAGAAGCGTTTTTATATTTAAGGTTTGTGTTTTCGTTCTCCCACTCGCGGTCTTTTTGTTTTTGAATATATGTATCATCGGCATATATGTAAAATTCGTCAATATATGCATACGAACCGGCTTCAATCTCCATATCCCAGCCGTTTGTTCTAAACATTATCGAGTCTAACTTGTCAAAACCGAGAGGCGAGCGCGACTTGTCAAGCTTTGAAAACGGAATATCGAGCGTTACCCACTCGCCCGCCTTTAAAGTAACAGACTTTGTGTAGTAGTCGCTGCCGTCTGTCTCGGCGTTCTGACTTGAAAAATAAAGCAAAAATGTTATATCCCTGTCATCCATGCCCTTCATTTTAAGATGAAGATTTGTGTAGTTTGACAAATCCGCAGTACCCATTAATATGACATCTCTTTTTGCAGAAATGTTCCACTTTGCGGTGAATTTGTTTGTGCCCTTTTGGGTTTTGTCCGCTTCAAAGCCAAGGTCGGTTATTGCTTTTTCCGTTTTTGTGTCGACAATATCAAACCTCTTGCTTTTCGTAAGCGGAATAGGCGTTGGGGGCGGCGTCGGCGTGGGAGGAGTTTTAACTCCTGCCGTAACGCTTGCTTTTATTTTAAGTTCTTTATCGCTCGGCATATAGTTTTCGTCGCAGCTTATAACAAAGCGGTCATAGCCGATGTTTACAACCTGTCTGGGTATAACGTCGAGCACGGCAGTTTCGCCGGCTTTAAGGCTGACCGATTTTAAAACATACCACATAGGCATGTCCGGATCTGCCGCCAAAGCGACAAAGTTGTATGCGCTGCCGTTAACCGCAAGCCACAGATTTCCTCCGCTTAGCTTGCTGACGTTTGAGCTGTGGCGCATCCAAACGTTATACGTGCCGTCCTTATCTGCCGTAAACTTTAAAGAAAATGCCGGCTCTGCGCCCTTTGCCGGATTGTTTTTATCCTCAATCAAAGGTCTTAGCGCTTTGCCTTTTGAATACTGGCTGTCCTTTACGATGTCGATAAGCTTTTTATTATATTCAAGCGTTTCAGCTTCAATATCCAAAAAGCCGTCATTTGTTTTCGGTATCGCATCGTCTGCGCTTTGGTCTGCCGCTAAAGCATACGGCGAAAAGCAGCAAAAAAGCATTGCAATGCACAAAACCGAACTGATAATTTTTGCGAAATCTTTTCTCATTTTCTTCCTCCTAAATTTTTTTGATAATATAATTCTAACATATAAATTTCACCAAATCAACCGCTTTTTTTAATTTGTTTTATGGTCTTTTTTATATTTTTACCGTTTTTCACAATTGTTTGTGAGCATTTTATGCACTTTTAACAAAATTGTTATTCTTCGTTTCCGTAGGTTATTTTTAATTCTCCGGAGGTGTTTGAAAATGCGCTGTCTGAAACAATGCAGTTTTTATTTTTTATTATAACGCGTTTTAAAGACGTGCAGCCCATAAATGCGCCGTCGTCTATTCTTTCAAGGTTTTCGGGCAGAACAACCTCTTTAAGATTAACGCAGTTTGCAAATGCAAAAGCGCCTATCTGCAAAACATCTTCCCCTATATTAAGCGAATTTAACTCACACCCGTTAAACACGTTTTTGCCGACGTTTTTAACGCCGTTTTCTATGGCGACGCACCTTATTCTTTCCAGATAGCTTTTAAAATAACACATTCCGCGCCTTTCAAATCCGCCCATTTCTCCGCGTCCGCTTATTATAAGAGTGTTGTCGGAATAAAAGCGCCATACAAGCGTTTCATGATTTCCGTTTTCGTCGCGGCCGAAATATCCGCTGTCGATAACATAGGCTTCCTCTTTTTTATCAAAATTTTCATATCCGCCGTAATACACAAAAGCCGCAGCGCCGAATACCGCAGCCATACACAAAAACACCATAAACAAAACAAACCCGGTGCGGCGTTTTTTTAATTTTTTTCCGCAATATTCACACACTCTTGCCGAATTTTCGTTTTCATATCCGCATCTTTTGCATATTTTCACGCTTTTTTTCCTCCCGCATTTTTATGTATTTCATAATTGTATGTTTTTACCTATATTATAACATTTGTATATTTTCATGTCAATATACCGGTTTTATTAAAAAAGGCGCACGGCAAAAATTTGATTTACCGTGCGCCCCTGTTTAATAAGTCTAACGCTATTTGTCTTTGATTTTTGTGAGCAGATACATCACCAAAACAATAATCAGACATACAAGAAGTATTCCGCCCATTCCTTTTGCCATTATCGGCAGAGTTTTAAGCAAGTTTTCAATATTAAACATTTTTAGCCCGCTCCTTTCCGCAAAAAGCTTATACTATAAGGTTAAGTATCAAACCGCCGGCAATAACCGAGGCAATCTGTCCGGAAACGTTAACACCTATCGAGTGCATAAGCAAAAAGTTCTGATTGTCCTCGTTAAGGCCCATTTTGTGAACCACGCGCGCCGACATCGGAAACGCGGATATGCCTGCCGCACCGATCATGGGGTTGATTTTCTTTTTCAAAAACAGGTTAAGAATTTTTGCAACAATAACGCCGCCGGCAGTATCAAAAATAAATGCCACCAATCCCAAAGCTATTATCATAAGCGTTTCTTTTGTCAAAAACTGATTTGCCTGCATTTTTGTTGCAATCGTGATACCCAAAAACAGCGTTATCAGGTTTGCAAGAGTTTTCTGAGCTGTTTCGGAAAGACCTTCCGTTACGCCGCACTCTCTTATCAGATTACCAAACATCAAAAATCCGACAAGCGCCACGCTCTTTGGCGCAACAATTCCCGTTATAACCGTTATAACTATAGGAAACAGAATTTTTGCCGTTTTGGAAACACCTTTTGGCTTATATTCCATTCTTATAAGTCTTTCCTTTTTGGTTGTCAAAAGCTTGATAACCGGCGGCTGAACAACAGGCACAAGCGCCATGTACGAATAAGCCGCAACCATGATTGCTCCGAGGTACTGTGTGTTATAATGCTGAGCCACAAATATAGAGGTCGGGCCGTCTGCCGCACCGATTATCGCAATCGAGGCTGCGTCTTTTAAATCAAAGCCAAAATATGATGCCATGCTGAGCGTGAAAAATATGCCGAACTGCGCCGCTCCGCCGAAAATCATCAGCTTTGGATTTGAAAGAAGCGGACCAAAGTCAATCATTGCTCCAATTCCCACAAAGAGCAACAGCGGAAACAGCTCGTTTGCAATACCTGCATTAAAAAGCACATCTATAACGCCTGCCTCCTGTGCCACACCTTCAACGTACTGCGTTACAGCTCCGCTCATAGGAAGGTTTACCAAAATTGCTCCGAATCCCATCGGCAAAAGAAGCGTCGGCTCCATATCTTTTTTAATTGCAAGATAGATTAAAACCGCTCCTATAATCCACATAATAACCATTTGGTAATTAATGTTTAATGCGTTGCCGAAAATAGCGTTTAAAAAATCCATTTTCTTTCTTTCCTTTCATTAAATATTTTAAGGAGGCTGCAAATCCGTATAAAAAAAAGACTTTTACCGCAAAGAACCTCTGCGGCAAAAGTCTTACCATTTAATTCTGAAGCGGGCTTTTAAAAAATCATTTTTAAAAACCGTTCTGACGCCAGAGAAACGGATTAAGTCCGCAGGTTACTCCCCTTTACCTGATAAAATCATACCATACAAACCAATCGTTGTCAATAAAAAATTTTAATTATTTTTTAATTTCTTCCCACAAGTCGGAAACAATTTTGTCAACAGTTTCGTAAACGTCTTCTGCCTTAACGCTCATTTTTACCTTTTTGTCGCGCGTGCAAACTTCAACCTCGCCTTTTGCCAGGCCTTTTTTGCTGACAATTACGCGAACCGGCACACCCAAAAGGTCGGCATCTGCAAAGGCAACGCCCGTTGAAACCTTGCGGTCTTCAAGCATCGTTTCATACTTTTTGGAAATGTTTTCATAAATTTCATTTGCCTTATCTGCAACTTCTTCAACCTGATTATTAAGACAGCATATATGTACTGTCCACGGAGCCACGGATATCGGCCATATCGGACCGTAGTCATCATGGTGGTCTTCTATTATGCATGCCAGAAGTCTTCCGACACCTATGCCGTAGCAGCCCATAATCGGAGTTTTTCTTTCGCCGTCTTTATCGATAAATTCCATGCCCATGCTCTTTGAGTATTTTGTGCCGAGCTGGAATATATTGCCCACCTCGATACCTCTTTTGATGGAAATTTTCTTTCCGCATTCAGGGCAAATTCCGCCGTCGGCAACCTTTGCAACATCAAAATATTTTGCGTCTTTAACGTCGCGGCTCATGCAAACGCCCTTGTAGTGGTAATCGTATTTATTTGCGCCGCAAACCAAATCGTTTTCGTCTTTAATTGAGTTATCGCATATAACGGCAGCATCACATTCAAGATTGTAAGGTCCGATAAAGCCGAACGACAAGTTCGAGCTTTCATAGTCTGCAAACGGGAAAATTTCGCAGCCCAAAACCTTTTTAAGCTTAGCCTCGTTAACCTCAAGGTCGCCTCTTATAAACACGATAACCGGTTTTTCGTCTTTGGGCGTACCAAACACAACGGCCTTTATGCTGTCTGCGGGCGATGCGTTTAAATAAGCGCAAACATCGTCTATCGTTTTAGCGTCAGGCGTGTGCACACATTCTATTTCGCTTTCCGCTTTATTTCTTGAAGGCACAATGCTCTTTGCAACCTCCATGTTAGCGGAAAATCCGCAGGAGTCGCATATAACGAGCGAGTCTTCGCCGAACTCATTTAAAAGCATAAACTCATGAGCCACGCTTCCGCCCATCATTCCCGTATCGGATTTAACGGCAATAACGTCACCCACGCCGGCTCTTTTATATATTTTATTATATGCGTCATAGCAGCGCATATAGTATTTTTCCAAATCCTCCTGTGTGGTGTGGAAAGAATATGCGTCCTTCATTGTAAACTCACGGACGCGGATAAGTCCGCCGCGGCTTCTGGGTTCGTCGCGAAACTTTGTTTGAATCTGATATATCATAAACGGATACTTGCTGTATGATAAAGCTTCGCTTCTTGCAAGGTGAACCGCAGCCTCCTCATGCGTCATAGCCAAAAGCATATCCATGCCGGCTCTGTCTTTAATTCTTAAAAGCTCGCTGCCGACAGCGTCCCAGCGTCCCGACTCTTTCCAAAGGTCGCCCGGCAAAACAACAGGCATCATAACCTCCTGGCCGTCTATTGCGTCCATTTCCTCACGGATAATATTTTCTATTTTCGAAGCAACTTTCTTTGCCGGCATCAGAAGCGAAAACACACCGCTTGCAACCTGGCGCATATAGCCTCCCCTCAAAAGAAAAATATGACTTGCCATATTGGCATCGGCGGGTTTTTCTTTAAAACGTTCGCCGAGCAGCTTACTCATGCGCATATATAAAACAACTCCTCTTAACATTATCTTTTTTAATCAAATACCATGCTACAGTATACCACTTTACAAAGGCTTTTGTCAATAACTTTATCTTTTTAGTCCTCCGGTACAAGCTGTTTCATTATCTCTTTATATTTCAGATGTAAAAAGTAGCAATCCTTGTTTGTTCTAAATAGTTTTTTCATTCCAACATTAAATTCATCAATCAAATTCACATTATCTTTATTAACCATTATCGCATACTGTTTTGCCGATTCATAATCAAAAGCAGACGGATAATAAATCGGGTCTGTGTATCCCTCTGTAAATCCAACATAATTTCTCATCTCTTCCGTCGGAACAATCGCACTTATTGCACAATCGTATTTTCCCTGCACAACCCCCTGCATCAATTCATCATATAATTCATTATGCCACTCAATCTCATAATTAAGGCTTGAAGCGAGCATCTCCATAAATTCAATGTCAAAACCCTTAATCCCCTCGTTTTCATAATATTCAAACGGAGGATATGTAGCATCTGTCGCAATTTTCAATACGTCCGGTGTATTTTTTCTGACTCTGACCTTTACAGTCTCTCCTCCTACCGTATCAACATTTATATAAACACTATACTTACTGTTTGTAAGCTCGTATGATCCAGAATTAGTTTTCTCTTCAGATTTAGTAACGCCAAATCCGGCAGATTTAAGACTTTCTATATATCCATCTACTGTCTTTTTTAAATATGTTCCCTCCGCAAAGCGCATAGCACGCAAACATGTATATGTAGTTTCTATATCATTACCTACTATACTCTGTCTATCCTTTGCAAAGTTTTGACTAAACCACGGAACAGATTCAAAAGCCAAAACTTCAAAGCGATTCGGATATGTAAATTCCACATTTTTTCTTATAGTAACAGTTTTTGTATCGCCATCCCACTCAACATATGCTCCAAGGTTTTCTGACACAAAGCGAAGAGGAAGATAAGTGCGGTTGTTTTCAACATATGCCGGAGTATCAAGCATATTTTGTATTTTTTGTTCCGGTTCAAAATCTTCGTGAAACATATCTGTCCATACCACAACTTCATTTTTTCCTATTATTATGTCAAACGAATATGGAGAATCATCGGGTTCTATTGAAACAGCCGGCTGCATTTGATACTCAGTCCATTCAACATCTGCACCAAGTGCCTCCGCAATAACTCTTATCGGAATCATCGTTCTGTTATCTTTTATAACAGGCGGAGTATCCAATTGTTTTTCTGTGCCGTTTATCAATATTGTATTGCTGTCTATTTTGCACACTATTGTAACACCTTCATCATTTTTTGCAAACGCATCAAATGCAAAAAATGACATAATACTGCAAATTATAAATATTAAACATAATGCTCTTTTCATTTTTCGTCTCTCCCTAAACCAACATTATCTTTTTTAATCAAATACCATGCTACAGTATACCACTTTACAAAGGCTTTTGTCAATAACTTTATCTTTTTTTGTAGACATTGTAAAATTTTTGTGCTATACTTAACTTGACTATTTTTCAAGGCGGTGTTTTTTTGATGAAAGAAAAAGGCATTTCTTCTTACGATGAGGGCTTAAGAATAATAGACGGCTCGGTTGCCGAGTATGAGTGTCTGAAGATGGATCTTAAAAGAAATCAAATTCCCCGCCGTTTCCACTATCATGACTACACTGAGCTTCTCTACGGCATAAAAGGCACAACCGAGGCATGGATTTTTGACAAGCATTTTTCTTTTTCCGCCGGCGAGCTTTTGATTATAAATCCCCGCGAGGCACACACATTTTCCACATTTTCAAAAAATGCTTCAAGCTATATAGTTATTAAGTTTCTGCCCGAAGTGCTCTGCTGCCGCGATTTTTTAAAATATATGACAAAATATACCGCACTGTTTGAGTTAAGTCAGAATAAAAAAAGAGTGTTTTCATCAGAGCTTGGCGAATATACGGGCAGTTTAATGCACGAAGCCTTAGACGAGTGGACAAATAAGCCATACGGTTATGACATGGTTATAAAGGCAAACATAACAAAGATTTTTTCGTCTGTTTTAAGATACTTTTGCGCAAAAGAACGCGCAGAAAACAAAAATGCCTCTTCCGAACCTTACAGCAAAATTAAAAAGGCGATTCCCTATATTAAAGAAAATTTCATCACAGCCGACGCGCGAACCGCCGCCGAGCTGTGCGGTTTAAATTATGAATATTTTTCAAGAAATTTTAAAAAGGCAACAGGCAAAGGCTTTTCGGATTATTTAAACATAATACGCTTAACCGAAGCCGAAAGGCTTTTGCTTTCAACTTCAAAGACCGTAACCGAAATTGCTTACGACACGGGATTTTCCTCGGCAAGCCACTTTATAAAGGCTTTTCATACGCAAAAAGGCTCCACGCCTAAGCAGTTTCGCCAAAATATTTACGATATTGCTTCCCGCAATTAAAAAATCAATCAAACATTTTTATAATCTCATCGCGAACCGGAGCAGATATTGTTTGAATTTTATCTGTAAACGGATTTAAAAACTCAATGCTTTTGCAGTGCAGCATCATGCGCACGCCTTTTATTTCCTCCCCGTATAAAAAATCGGAATAAACGGCAGAGCCGATATAACTCATATGCACTCTTATCTGATGCGTTCTGCCGGTTTTGATTTTTATTTCGGCAAGGGCAAGAGAGTTTTTTCGTTTTAAGATTTTGTAGTGCGTTTCGGCATATTTTCCGTCGGGGCGCACTGTTCTTTTTATTATGCTGCCGCCGCATCTGCCTATAGGCGCTGTAATTTTTCCGCTGTCGGTTCCGGGCGGATTTGTCAAAACGGCTATATAGGTTTTTTTTGCATTTTTTAAAGTCTTTGACACGGCCGCGGCGCTGACGGCATTTTTTGCAATAATAACAACTCCGCTCGTGTATTTATCGAGCCTGTTTAATGCCCGAAACGCAAGCCGTTCGCCCTTTTTGTCAAAATACCCCATAACAGCGTTTGCCAAAGTTTTGCTGCGGTTATTCTGGCTCGGATGAGTCGGCATGGAAGACATTTTGTTTACCGCCAAAATGTTTTCATCTTCATATAATATATCAAGCGGTATGTTCTCCGGCTCTATATTTTCCGACGGCTTTTCATAAAAGGACAAAAAAAGCTCGTCGCCCGTTTTTAACTCATATCTTACTGTCACTTTTTCTTTGTTTACTAAAATTTTTCCGTGAAATTTTAAATTTTTAACTGCGTTTTTGCTGAGGCAAAGCTTTTCGTTTAAAATCTGCAAAACGGTCTTTTTATTATCACCTTCCGGAATTTTTATTAAAATATCTTTTATCTTCACCGCCCCCTGTTTTTTAGTCTGTTTTTTAGCATATTTTTAGTATATATTATTTCACTTTAAAAATCAAGTTTAAAAAAAGTGTTGACAAAAGCGGTTAGTTATGTTAAACTAATTAATGTGGTTAGATGCAACTAACTTAATTAAAAAGATTACACAAAGGATTTGTTATATGAATCAATTTTTAACAGGCACTGCTTATTTAATTATCTGTTCGTTATTTTCAGGAGTTTTATTTTTAATTAAAAAGAAGTGCAGAGAAATTATTAAAAGACAAGGAGCTAAAGTAAAATGAATATTGTAATTGTCGGCGGTCACGATTGTATGCACTGTACATATAAACAAATATGCAAAAAACACGGCTGTAAGTGCAAGGTGTTCACGCAATGTCCGGCAAACTTTCAAAACCAGATCGGAAGCCCGGAAATTATTATTGTTTTTACCAAAACGGTTGCGCACAAAATGTTAAAATGTGCTCTAAAGCAGGCGCAAAGGACAAACACCGATATTTTATATGTTAATTCGTCGAGCGCAAATGCCTTGCAGGCGGCTTTGAGCGAGCATTTTAAAAAGGTGTCGTAAAAGTCTGTTTTTTGTTTTGGCATGTTTTTTTGTTTCAAAAAGAGCGCAGACAAAATGAATTTTTTGCCTTGCGCTCTCCCCCCTTAATAAATATTAACCCTCCTGCAAATTTTCGGCACGCAGAATATATGCGTCCTGTTCCTTTTTGCTCAAATTGTTCCAAAGAACGTTCCAGCCGCACACTCTCACCTGAAGGTTTTTATACTTTTGCGGATTTTTTTGCGCGTCACGCAGCATATCTTTGTTAAACACATTAAACTGGATACACAGCCCTCCCTTTTTCATATAGGTATCCAAAAGCGCCTTCCAGCAAACATACCCCTCATCTCCCGCAACAGATGACGGATGCAGCATAACGTCAAGGCATGCAGAAGATGTAAAATCCGTCATATCAACCGCAGTTGCCGAGTTTATAAGCGCTGTAACTCCGTTTTTATCCATGCCGGCAACAGGAGAAATGTTTTTGGAAAATTCCGCTCCGGCTCTTCTTCCGTCCGCAGTTGCAGGCGATTTTTCGCCCTGCCATACAAATGCCATTGCGGAGTGAAGCTCGGTTTTATAAACGCCGCCCTTGGCGTTTTTTTGATTGTTGATTTTTGATGTTATATACTTTGCGGCGGCGCGCGCATACATATCCGTTTCAAAATCGTTGTTGCCGAATTTGTGTTTTGAATTTAAAACCATCGACAAAAACTTTTCATGTCCTTCATAGTTATTATCCAAAATGTTTTTATATTCTTCAAGGCTTAAATGCTTTTTATCGTAAACAAATTCCTTTACCGCCATAACGGCGTCTGTAAAGCTTGCAAAGCTTAAACACAAAATTTCGCTGTTGTTGTATTTTACGGCTCCGCCGTATGCGTCAGCTCCCTTTTTAAGGCTTGTTTTAATCGTTGCCGAATACATAACCGACGGATTGATTTTTGCAAGGTATTTTTCAAATGAGTTTGCCGTGTCGATAGCTGTTTTTATGATATTGTCAAGCTGGCAGATAACCGCAGCGTAAAAATCTTCAAAAGTTTTCAGCTCATTTAAACTGCCGGTTTTTACTCCGAGCTGCTTTTTGATTTTGTTTTCATAGCCGTTTGTAAAAACATATTCAACCGCCTTTGCAAGATTGATATAGCCCGCAGCTGTGTTTGTTTCATCGCCTTTGACCGCCGTTTCATAACAGCCGGTTATGTTTGCTTCAAGCGCCTCTTTATATGTTGCCCCATAGTTCATAACAGCCTTTATCATGTTCGGCTCGCAGCAAAACACAATGCTGCTCACTCCCCTTCTTACCATATCAAACGCTTTATACAAAAGTTTATCCGGCGTGTTATAATTTACTTTTATCTGAATTTTGGGGTTATATATTTTTAAACCGTCATAGACATCTAATATGTCATATGTTAAATCGTTTATGCGGCTTTCGCCGTTTTCCTTTGTTCCGCCTATGTAAAAGGGCTGTCCCCAGAAGTTGCCGATTGCAGACCACTGCATTAAAAAATATGCCAGAAGTTCTTTTATCTGCTCTCTTGAATAGGTTTTGTTTTTTATATCATCAGCATAGAATTTATACAAAGAATTGTCAAGTCCTTCGCCGAGAGAACGCACCTGATATGCATCGACACATTCGCTTACCATAAAATATATGTAAATAACCTGCATAGCCTCGTAAATATCTTTTGGCGCACCGCTGATTATATTTTTTAAACACTTTGCCTGAAGCTTTGCTTTCGGGTGGTTTTGAGAGCTTGCATAGTCATACATTCTTGAAATCAAACCGATTATTGCGCTGTATTCTATATCTATTGCGTCAAAAAAAGCTTTTTTCTCATCTGTGAGAGTGCCTTCTTTTTCATGCATTTTTTTATACTGCGCCGCGCGGTCTTTTATTCCTTTAAAGCCAAGCGACAAAACAGCCTCCCAGTCCGGAACGACATGGTCAAAATCGGGCCAGGCTGTGATAAGCGCCGCATCGTTTATATCTTTTAAAACGGCGTTTGTTTCGGCAATATCGTTTGTAAAAACCTCTTTTTTCCACTTGCTGCACGTTGTTTTCAATATCAGACGGTTTACGCTGTAAATCCCGGCAAACCAGTCGTGTTCGTTTACGTCTATCTTAGTGTTTTCCAAAACAAGGCGCACCGCCTCTGCCTTTGCAATGCAGTGCGAAGCGTTTTCGTTTTTCTTTGCAAGACTGTCTAACTTTGATAAAATTTCTTTATCCGAAAGTCCCGTGTCGGGGTAATCATATCCGTGGTATGCCATTCTTTGATATGCGTCAAACGCCTCGTTTGTTTTGTGGTATTTATTTTCTATAAACTCTTTATCATATTTAAACGTGTTTAGCATAAATCATCTTCCCTCCGCGCGTGAAATAATTGTATAAACTATAATGATTTTAAATCAAAAACGCAGCAATGTAAATGATTTTTTCACAAAACACTTGACCTTTTCATAACTAAATGATATTATATTTTTAATATGTGAGGTGTGTGTTTTTATGAATATTTTATCGGGAAAATTTAACATAAACAACATTGTGCTTGCGCTTGCCGTTACTCCGCCGATAAGCACAAGCGTTCACAAAAACCGCTCCTCGCACGGCTTTGCCTTAAGAACCTCGGGCGATGTTACATATGATTTTGAGGGCGGCAAAAAGATTTTTATTTCGCCGGGCGAGATAATTTATATGCCGAAAGGCTCGTCGTACAAAGTGTTAAACAGCGACTCGGGCGACTGTTTTGCAATTAATTTTGATATTGACTCAAACCAAACCTTTGAGCCTGAAAAGTGGAACGCGGCAAACAGCAAATTTATATATGATATTTTTAACCTTTCGTGCACGCTTTGGCTTAAAAACCGGGACAGCTTTGATTTTAAAATAAGAAGCCTTCTATACGGGCTTTTGTATGAACTAAAAAGCATTTCCGATGAAACGCATCATTCAAAAGAGTATTTAAAAATTGCGCCGGCTGTTGAATATATAGAAAACAACTATGCAAAATGCGATATAAGCGTTTTTTATCTTGCAAATCTGTGCAGCATAAGCGACACGCAGTTTCGGAAAATATTTTTTAAGATTTTTGCTGTGACTCCCGTAAAATATATAACAAACAAAAGAATTGAGCTTGCAAAAAAGCTTATATCCTCGCAAAGCTACCGGCTGTGCGAGATTTATCCGATATGCGGATTTTCGGACGCATGCGTGTTTTCAAGAACATTTAAAAAAGCCACGGGCGTATCACCGTCGGAGTATTTAAAAACGCTATAGCCTTTATTTTCCATACCGCTTTTAACGCACACAAAACCAAAAAAAGATGCGGCATAAAATCTCAGCTTTGCCGCATCTTTTATTATATATTTTTTATATGTTCGTAAACAAAATTCCCGTTAAATACTGCACCGCAACCGAAACCAAGCTAATCACAACCCAGCAGCAGCCGCCGAGCAAAATCGGCTTGCCGCCTTTTTTTATAAGCTCTTTTATATTTGTGTTAAGCCCTATTGCACACATTGCCATGGCAATAAAAAACTTTGCCGCAAGCTTTGCAAAAGGCACAAACTCCGCCGTGTAAAACGAAGAAAACGCATTTTGCCCCGAAAGCGAAACAATGCTTGTTATAACGGACGCTGCCGCAAAATAAAGGATAAACCACGGGAAAATCTTTTTAAGCGAAAACGCACCGCCCTTTTGTTTGTCTGATTTTGCCTTTTTTGTGCGGTAGAGCGCAAGGCAAAGCGTTATCGGAATAATTGCAAGCGTTCTTGTAAGTTTAACCGTGACCGCATAAGACAAAATTCCGCTTGCGTTATAAATGCTTTCGGCAGTTGACGCCGCAGCCGTGACAGAAGATGTGTCGTTTACGGCAGTTCCCGCAAAAACCGCAAACCCCTCCGTTCCGAAGCCGAGGCTGTGGCCTATGGTCGGAAAGATAAGCGCTGCAAGTATGTTAAAAAGAAATATTACCGATATCGACTGCGCAACGCTTTCATCGTCCGCATCGATTACCGGAGCCGTTGCCGCTATTGCCGAGCCGCCGCATATCGACGAGCCGACGCCTATAAGGCATGCGGTTTTCGGATTTATTTTTATTATTTTCATAATCAGAAACGAAACAATCAGCGAAGACAGAATCGTGCATATTATAACCGGCAGGCTCTTTGCGCCGACCTTTGCAACCGTTGAAAGGTTTAGCGTGAACCCAAGGATAATAACTGCCCACTGCAAAATCTTTTTAGACGTAAACTTTACGGCCGAGCTGAAGTTTTTGTTTGACTTAAGGTTTGGAAGCAGTGCCGATATAACCATTCCGAAAATGATGGATATTACGGGAGCGCCGATTAAATCAAACGAAAAAGATGAAATTTTTATTTTGCATATAAGCATCGCGACCGCCGAAACCGCCGCTATAAACATAACAGGCAAAATGCCGTTTTTTATCTTTTGCATAAAAACCTCCGTTTCTCCGGTATGTGCCGGAACAAATAATAATTAATTTTATCGTATGGCAAAAATTTTTGCCAATATGAGCTTTATAATCACATGTTTTGCACTTTTAATATATATCCGGCGCCATATCCGACAAAATAAATCGCACTATTTCGTTTGGCTGTTCAAGCGAATGCGGATGATGATCTCTCCACGATTCAAGATACAATTTTAACTTTCCGCCGTTTTTTAAATATTCATCGGCAAGATAAAAGCTGTTTTCAAAAAACGGCACAACGCTGTCCGCTCCGCCGGCAACAAGCATAACCGGCAGATTGTTTTTTAGAAGAGATGAGATTTTGTCTTTCGGATTATCTTTAAAATTTTCGCGGCCGTCGTCTGTGACGCCGAAAATAATTTTGCATTCTTTCCACTCTTCTGAATTTTTATCCGAGCAGCCTTTTCCGAAACCGCCCGGCCAGCTGTATATATCCATAACGGGATTGTCAAGATACAAGCCTGACACACATTCGGGATATTTTGACGCATAATTAACGCTGTATAAACCGCCTCTTGAAAATCCGAACAGCACGCATTTTTCATAAAGCTCAAAGCGTTTTACTATTTCGTTTTGAAATCTTCTCATAACCGAAAGCGCACTTTCGCTTCCGTACATATCGTTTAATCTTATGTATGCAATGCCCCAGCCGTTTTCAAGCATTGCGCAGTCGGCGCTGTCAAACGCACCCAAAAACTCCGCGCGCCATATCCACGGTCTGCCCGCGGCAAACATTTTAGGCAGAATAAAGCTTGCCTCATAGCCTTCAAAGTAAAAATTCTTTCTTGCAAATCCGTGATATTCGCTGTCGGCAAACTGTCCCGCGCCACACGTTAAGCTGACGTTTACAAGCATTTTTATAACGCTTTCAAACACGATTTCGTGTATATCGTTTTTGGTTACATCTTCATTTTCCAAAGCTTTTGAAAGGCTTTCATAAATATCTGCCGCAGCCAAAATATCGCCCGCATCTTCAAGTTCTTTTACAAAGTCGCAGTATTTTTTTATGTTTTCTTTTTTGTCTATGTCCTTTTTAAAAAACGGAGCGGGAGTTAGCGCACAAACCGAAATTTTTGCCTCCTTTAAGCCCCTTGCAAACTCTTTTACACTGCGCGTATAACGCTCAAAATCGTCGGCGCTTTTATCGCCGTCGTTTTGAAAAGCGGAAAAATAAAAAACAACAACGTCATATTCTTCTTTTATAATATTTTCCCTTTCGCGCGCGAGCGCATCTTCAAAGCCGCCCTGCATTTCAAACGGCTTTTTGAAAACCTCAAAGCCGTATTGCAAAGCTGTATTTAAAAAATAATCCGAAATCTTATCGGCATAGCTTTCATTTCCTGAAATCTCATCTCCGAAAAATAATATTTTTTTATTTTTTTCGTTTTGCAAAAACCATTTCATTATATAAAATCTCCATTCCGCCAAAACTTAATCTGTTTGCTTTTTTTATCTTTCAAGCACATTTTACCACATATGCTTTCATTTTTCAAGCCTTGACATAAAATTTTCGGTTCCGGCTCCGCTTTCGCGGTTAAACCTTGCAAGCATATATAAATCGTCTTCGTTTCTTGTTATAAAGTTCACCTTTTGCGCGCAGCCGAGGCTGACCTTAAAGCCAAGGCTTTTTACAACCTCTTTAGACGTTTCGCAGCTGCTCCCGTAAGGATATGTAAAAACTACGGGCGTGTAGTTTAAATGCTCTTTTAAAAGGTTTTGCGCTTTGTTTAAATCTTCATAGAGCATGTTTTTATAGCTTTGCTTATCCTCGCCGCGCCTTATGCAGCAGCCGCTCCTTTGCCCGAGCTTGTGCAAATCGTATGTGTGGTTTCCTATTTCCACTCTGCCGCTGTCGATTAAGGTTTTTATATCGTCATAATTAAAATGCGAATAATTGGGATTATGGTCTTCTTCTTTTGAAAACCTTTCCGTATAGCTTCCTACAACCGATATAACCGCCTTTAAGTCATACTTTTCCAAAAGCGGCAGAACATATGTCAGATTATTTAAATATCCGTCGTCAAGCGTTATCATAATCGGTTTTTGCGCAATAGAGCCGCCGCGGACGTAATTTATAAGGTCTGCGCTTAAAACGCTTGTGTAGCCGTGGTCTTTTATATATTTAAAGTCGCTTTCCATTTCAGCCGGAGTAACGACATATTTTCCCGACTTTGAACTGTCTTTTAAAACGCTGTGATACATTATTACAGGCAGTCTTATGCCTTCTTTTTCCTCTTTGGGGTTTGCTTTTTTTGCAAACGCAATAACACCGCACAGCGCTATGCAAACGCATATGACAAAAGATGTTACACACAGATTTTTTTTAGACAAAACAACAAACATAAATATCTGCCTCCTTAATTTCTACTACAAATATATGATGTTTTTTTGTCTTAAATAACCGCTGCTTTAAAGCAATAAATTTTTATATTTTTTACACGCAAAAAAGCTGTCTGCATTTTTTTGCAAAACAGCTTTTTTAATTATTTTTTTAACTATCTTCTTACAACAACGTCTCCCGCCGGTTTAAAGCCAATTATGTCTTCGGCGATAACCGTGCCTTCAGTTCCCAAAAGCGTATACTTTCCGTCTTTGCTGTAGCCGTATATTTCGCCGCTGTCATATGCCACAAGCATATCATAAACGCCGTATTCAACAAGGTATTTTCCTTTTTCGTCGATAATTGCATAGGAGAGTTTTCCGTCTGTATATTTTCCGACTATCGCTATTTTAACATCCGTAAACGAGTCTGCATAGTCAAACTCCTCGCCTATAACCTGGCTGCCGCTGCGGTTGATATAAATCCATTTTCCGTTTTCTTTCTGAACCGCCGCCATATTATTTCCGGAAAACTTTGAAGCCTTTGCATACTGGCAGTCGATTATAAATTTGCCGTTGTTTTTAATATAGCCCCATTTTCCCTCATCATTTTCAACCGCCGCGCTTTCATCGTTTGAAAAGTCGAGACAGTCGGCGTATTCGCAGTTTACAGTTTGCACGCCGTCTTTATTTACATAGCCCCACTTGCCGTTTTGGTCTTTAACGGCTGCATAAAGAGCAATCGAAAAGTTTCTTGCGTCAAGGTACTTGCAAGGCACAATCTCTTCTCCCTGTTCGTTTACAAAACCGTAAAGGTCATCTTCGTTTGTTACCATTGCGTTTTTTCTGAAAAACGTTTTTGCGCTTTTATACTTACACTCTACAACAACATTTCCCAGACTGTCGACATAGCCCCACTTGCCGTCGTCATTTTTAACGGCAACGTATCCGTTTTCCATTGCAACATTTCCGAGCTCGTCATAAACGCCCGGCTGCAAAACATACTCGCCGTGAATATTTAAAAGCCCCACACCCTTGTCGGTTGTTACCTTTGCTATACTGCTTGTGTCAAAGTTTTGCGCATCGATAAAGGTTTTGTCAAACTGTTTTTCGCCTTTTTTATTGATATAAAAATAATCGTTATCAAGCTTAACGGCTGCGAGACCGCTTTGCGAAAAGTCGCCTGCGTAATCATAAATACACTCTATTATAAGATTGCTTTTAACATCGACATAGCCCCATTTTCCGTTATCGTCTTTAACGGCTGCGCAGCGGTTGCTAAACGGTCTTATATCCGTGTAGTCCGTTCCTTTAACGGCGCCGTTATCGTCTATAACCTGCCACTTTCCGTCCTCCTGTTTTACGGGCATTCTTCCGTCGCGAAACAGGTAGTTGTCGGAATAAAATCTTTTGCCCCAGTCTCCCGACCACCATAAAACCGCCATTGCAATAGAAAAATTAACTATAATAATTATAAGCGGCAGAAGCGTCTGACGGATAAAATCGCGGCGGCGCTGTTTTTTGTTGTCTGCTGCATTTTCAATTTCATTTATATTATCTTTAACCATTTTATCTTACCCTTTCGAATTTTAACTGTTTTATCTTTGGCAAAGCACATCGGCTTTGACTTTCCAATGCCTACATT
Source organism: uncultured Clostridia bacterium (assembly GCA_934457145.1). GTDB lineage: Bacteria > Bacillota > Clostridia > UBA1381 > UMGS1253 > CAKSHP01. The sequence goes on from CAKSHP010000022.1 coordinate 29,654, forward strand.
TTACCACATATATTCTAACTTGTAAAGAACAAAATTTTCGTATTTATAAGTTGTGTAGTTTTACTAAAAAAAATTTTTAAATTTGTGTATTATGCTTTAATAAATTTTCTTTATTTTTGTTTGTTTTATAATTTTATTTATTTTGTTTTGTTTTTTATTGACTCGTTTTATTTTCTGTGCTGTAGTGGTATTACGGTAAACATATACACATCTTTTAAATTCCCGGCAGACACCGTTGCCGCAGCGCACATAAGCTCAAACCAGAAAAATCCGCAAAAAATAAAAACCGAAAATCTGACGGGACAAAAATACCGCCGCCCTATGGAGATATCTTATCCCAACGGCTATGCGCTCACGCTTTGCGAGGCAAACTCTTTTAACTACTGCTCGCTTGAGCTTGCGGGCAAAACGGGCACAAGAGAGCTTACATCGGTTTATCCCGACGGCTTAAAAAACCGCAGCGGTCTTGACTCGCCAAACTATGTAACCGTTGAAAACGGCGATCCGAAATACACTCCCTGGAGGGTGTTCGTTATTGGAAAAAGCGAAAGCGAACTTCCTAAAAACGCAGCGATACAGCTTCTATGTGTCAGCCGACGCAAGCATTGAGGCGGTTTATCTAAACGACAAAGCGCAAAGCGAAAACGTTATAACGATTTTTGCAAAGCAAATCGACTCAACGCGCGCGGGATTTTATACAGAATATGACATAGACGAAAAGTATACCGTTATTGAGTCAGGCATTCTGATGGGTCCGTCAGACGATTTAACGTTTGACAGCGCGCCGGTTAAAGCCGCCGCTCAAAGCAAGCAGAACAAAGGTCAGTTCACCGCAAGAAAGAAAGGACTTTCTTTGGGCGATACGTATTATGCAAAAGGCTATGTTATCTACACCGACGGCGAAAACACCTACACCATCTATTCGTCCGCTGCCTCCTGCACGATTAGCTAAAAAACCATCTTTATATTAAGATAAAAAAATCTATTAAGATAAAAAAATCCGCCCCGGAACAGGCAGTTCTGCACCGGGGCGGACTTTTTTAATCTTCTTGTTTTGATTCGTTATTTTTATTTTTCCCGTAATCCTTAGTGTTTTCCTTTTGATTTTGAGTTTGATTTTTCTGCTGATCGTTTTGACGATTTTTTTGTGACATAATAAGTCATCTTCCTTTCGTTTTTTTTTACGGCATTTTTTTGCCGGACTTATTATGTGCGGATTTTATGGTTACTATTCTTTTATTTATAAAATAGTTTCAAGCATTGTTTTCTGCGTTTTAAGCCCCATTTTTTCATAAAAGGCTTTTGCAGATCCGTTACACTCCCACACGTTTAGCGTGAGGTTATAGCAGCCGATTTTTTTTGCATAATCTTTAACGTAATCGTAGAGCGCTTTTCCGATATGCTTTCCCCTTGCGTTTTCGTCAACGCACAAATCGTCGATATAAAGAGTTTTTAAATCGCAAAGTATGTTATCGTTTTTAGTTTGTTTTATAACGCAGAACGCATAACCGTAAATTTCTTTATTTTCACATGCAACAAACACGGGGCGCAAATCGTCTTTTAAAAGCTCGCGAAGCTCTGAAGCCGTATATTTTCTTACATTCTCTTTAAAAAGGTCGCTTCTGCCCTTATGATGCACCAAAAGCACCTGTGAAAGCAAATCTTCAATTTTCGGCATATCGTTTTCGTCTGCCCGTCTTATATTTATCATAACCGCATATCTCCTCTCTAAATATTATTATACATCAGTTTTATATATTTTACAATGCTTTTTTATAAAAAACTATGCACCTCCGAAAGCATTTGACTTTTGGGGGCGCATATCACTGTTTGCTTTTTATTTATTAAATTTTTTTGCCGTTTTTTAAAACGAAAAATCCTTTTTTGCCGTAATGCGTGCCGGTTTTATCATAACTTACGGTGTAACGGTCGCCCAGGATGTATAAATCGTCAAGCTTAAAATAGTCGATTTGATCAGGAATTACGGGGTTAAAAGTAACAGCGCCGTTTTTTGTTTCGGCTCCCGAAAATGCGCTTATAACTATGTCGCAAAAGCTTGAATGATTATAGTCTTTGCCGCGCTCAAATCCGCCCTTGTTTTCCGGCCAGCCCCACTGTTTTAAAAGCTCGCGGCTTGTCCAGACATTTTCATAAGGCGATTTTACCTCGTCAATCCACATAACCTCACGTCCGTCTTCGCAAACTCTTGTGTGCTGTGCGGCATAGCGGTCTAAAATGCGCAAAAACATATCCGAATATTTTTCTTTCTTTTCGCCGTTTGAGTTTTTCGTAACGTTTAAAAGCGCCGTGAGCGTCTGCGCCGTTGCAAACGGCCACACATATCCGTTCCACAGACATTCGTGGTTTGCTTCATATAAAAACTTACCGCTTGAGCGCTCTGCCGTTGCAAGACCTTCTTTAACCGCGAATGCGTTTTCATCTTCCAGAAGCTCAAAAATGCCGAAATCTTCGTCATACATGTTAAAATACCACGGAATAAAGCCTATAAGCTCTCTCGGCACACTGCCTGTGTCGAATTTTTCTAAATTTTTGAAATTGCCGTCTTTGGGGTGAATTGCCCTGAAAAATCCGTCACGGAATAAAAGCTCTTTCATTTTGCTTTTAATTGCCTGCGCCTTTTTCAAATATATTTCAAGCGGCTCACCGAAATTTTTTGAAAAATTGTAAATCGCAAGCGCATCGGCATACATATAGCTGTTAAGCGTCGGGCGTATTCCGGGGATATGCTCGTCATTAAATGTTCCGCTTATCGAATACTCCATCGCATCATAATTATCCTTTGACCAGAACAGTCCCGAGTCGGTTTTGTGTGCCTCCTCCCAGCGCGCGTAATACGCTTTTGCCTTTTCCAAAAAATCTTTATCCAAAAAGCCCTTTATCTCGTTTAGCTTATACGCGGCATATATCAGCCATGTGCTGTATTTCATGCCGGTTTCGTAGTGGTTAAAGAAAATATCAATGTAATCTTTTAAATACAGCTGTGCGTTTTTAAGCCATCTGCCCTCCATTAAATGGTGGCCGACGGGCGCATTTATAACATTATATATTCCGCTCCACGGCACTTTGGGCAAAAACTCCGTAACCGCATAGCCCTCGGGCGTTTTTTTGATATGCTTTCTAAACGTCCACCAGCGGAAGTAATACGTTTTTTCAATCGTTTTATTGCTGCACTCAAACTTCGGAATTTCGCTTTCAAGCCAGCCTTCAGCGCTGTCGTTTGAAATTTCGGTTTTAATATACTCTGTATCGTTTTTGTTAAATTCTTTTATATATTCTTTATAATTCATATCTATCTCCTAAAACAGATCGCGTCTGTCACACTGCGCAAGACCTATAAGCTCGGTTGTTTTGCGTCTGCCGTTGTAGTATAACATCCATTTATGTTCCTTTTTGTTCCAAATTACAGTCGGTTTATAGCAGGCGTCTGAATCCCAGCCGTCCTTTGTCGGCGAAATAAGCGGGTTAAACTGCGAACGCTGCCAGTTTGTTATTCCGTTTTTGGATTTTGCAACGCAAATGCGCGCGGTGTCGATATTTTCATAGCCTATGTAAAACATCACATATCCCATATCATCGGTTTTTATCACCTGACAGCCGCCGATTCTTTCCTGTTCAAAATAATTGTTCTTATCACATACAAAAATCGGGTTTGCCTTTCTTTTTTTCCATGAAAGTCCGTCGCTGCTTTCGGCATACGCCAAAACGTTCGGTTCATAGGTTTCTCCTGCCGAGTACCACATTCTGTATATGCCGTTTTCATAAATAACGCACGGATTCATAACCGATTCTTTTTCATACGGAAACTCGCTTACTAAAACCGGCTCGTCCGAAAGGCGCACAAAATTAATTCCGTCATAGCTTTCGGCTGCGCCTATGTAGCTGTAGCCTCTGGCTTGTCCGGTGTAGAACATTTTATACTTTCCGCCTACCTTTATAACGCAGTCGCGGCTTATTCGATCCTCCCAGCCGCTCTCATAATTCGGAGCCATTGTTATTTTCGGCTCGCTCCAGTTTATGCCGTCGTCGGAAAACGTTACCGCACACGCTTTTTCACCGCGGTATGAAAAATCCATTCTGTATCTTCCGCCGTCAATCCATGTGTATGCGTCAAATGCCGCAACCATGCTTTCATCACCGAAAACGGGTTTGTTGCCGTATTTTTCAAAAATTTTCATTTCCATCATCCTTTTTATTGACTTTATTTTTATCTTTATGATAAAATAGTATCGAAGTGCATAACTTAATTATACAATGAAAATATAATTTTTTCAATCACATTTTATTCGCAAAAATTTGCAATTTGTTCGGAGTGTGAAAAAAACATGAAAATTTTAAACGAAATTTGCTATGAAAAAGAAAAATATATGCATCTGCCGACGCAAACAGCAAAGAATATGTACTACTATGCGCAGTGGGCAGGCAGGTTTGTGTGCAAAAAAGAATTTTCCATTAAAAGGAGCAATTTAAAAAGCTTTTTAATAATTTTCACAACCGGCGGCAGCGGCTCTCTTTGCTATAACGGCAAAGAATACACTTTAACAAAAAACACCGTTGCTTTTTTAGACTGCATAAACGAGCAAAGCTATCAGACAAAACAAGCGCCGTGGGAATTTAAGTATGTGCATTTTTACGGCAGTGACAGCGCAAAGCTTTATAAACATATCACCTCGCTCTATGGTTCAAGCGTGTTTTTATGTCCGTCATACGAAGCCGAAAACACGCTTGCGCGCCTTGTCTCGGCTGTAAAATCCGCTGCGGACGAAACAGTCTGCTCAAATTATATATACAGACTTTTAATGTGTTTTATACAAAACAAAGCAAACAGCGAGGCAAATTTTAATCTGCCGGTAATCATGCGCTATATTGCCGAAAACTATGCGGATAATTTAAATGTGGGAACTCTTGCCGACTCTTTTCGTTTTTCGAGAAGCTATTTTTCAACCCGCTTTAAAGAGCTGTCCGGAACAAATGTGCATGAGTATATTTTAAGCTGCCGTATAGCCGCTGCAAAACAAATGTTGACCGACGGGCAAAAGTCGGTAGCCGACATTGCATATTCCTGCGGTTTTTCAAGTGCGGCAGTTTTTATACGCGCATTTAAAACACAAACCGGCGCGTCGCCTTTAAGCTACAGAAAACATCATCTTCCGAATCATTTGTGATTTTATAAACAGCACGAATTTAAAAATAAGATATCGTAAAAAAGAGCGCATCATTTTTTGACTGATGCGCTCTTTTTGCATTAGCAAGTAAAGCCCGATATGGTTTAAAAAGTTCAATTTTTTGTAATGCTATGTCAAAGTGCCCGTTAATCCGTAAAAGAGTGACTGCACTTAAATAAACGGTCTTCTGTCAAGCACAAGCTTAAGAGGCTTTTTAACCTCAATCTCACCGGGCAATGCCTGTTGAAGCTCCGCAAGTGCACAGGTTGTACCGAAAAGCATATGCAAATCGTTAAATCCGTCGTGTGTTCTGACATCTACAGAACCGAGAAAATCGGTATATTCGTGCATAAATTTGCGCAGCACGCCCTTGCAATCGGCAAAGCGATAATCGGTCTGTCTCATGGCGCGGTTTATACAATACGCCCAATCGACCTCCAGAAAACCAATGTACTGACCGAATTTATCATTGTCATAACCGCCGGTTTTATCACCTATCATCTTGTTTTCATACAAATCTATGCAAGTATCGATGAGTTTTTCGGGATAGCGCAGCGGCCGGTGAGCATATTCGTGGTTAAAAATATAGTGAAAAGTGCTGCCCATGTGGTGAAACAAAGGCGCCGTGCCGTGCTCTACAGCACCTTTGCGCCATAATCCCGTCTTCTCATCGGCATTTTCCCACAGCCATGCGAAATAATCATTCTCCCACTCATGATCCACGCTGCCGCTCAGCACCATTGAAGCATATATGCCTGCGCCCTGATGCGACTGAGGCCATGGAACAGTCTCCCATTTAAGGTTTTCGAGCAAGTCATACAATCCATCTTTGTTAGAATACTTCATCAATTCTCTAAGCGGATAAAGCGGCTTAGCGTCAAAAAGCTCCAGCGCAGCTATGCAATGCGCCGTGGTATGTATGTAATGATGCGTCGGCTCACGGAAAAGTCCTGTGTCTTTTTCCTGAAAACCCTGAAGAGTTGATATCCATTTTTCCCGGGATAAACTCCCGCACGGGAAATCTCCAATTGTGTAGAGTATATTTGCCGCATCGGCAACTCCGTATTCATTAAGTCCCATTTTGCGCTCATGCGCCTCGTTTTGCCACAGCCAACGCGCATATTGACCGTCGCCGCCAAGATTATGGCTTTCTACGGTGGCGCGGATATTGTCTATTATCTTGTCTATGTTTACAGTCAATGCGGTGTCCTCCTCAAAATTTTATATATCGCACCGCAAACACGGCTGCCGGTAAAAGCCTTGAATTTGCGGTGTTTACGATTGCGTCCGTTTTTATTTTCGTTATGCCGTTGCTGTAATTATAGCACATAAATCCGAATTATGCAACTCCAAATTTTCCTATTCTTCTTTGCCTGCAAAAAATTAATTAAACCTATTGATTATAAATAACAAATATGATATACTTTAGCTAATCACTGTCCGTTTTTACACCCACTAAGCCTGATATAATGATTACATCAAATCAATTTGGGAGGTAAAAACCATGAAAAGATACCATATCGGATTTAACAAAATAATAAAAGCCAAAAAAACTTCTGTTGCTTGCATAAAGTCTGTAAAGCCAAAAAAATCCATTGTTTTTGTGTATTTTACTCACAGGGGTACCGGCTGGGCATATTACAACGACAAATTTGATTTAAAAGTCGGTGATTTTGTTTATGTGGAAGGAAAGCTTGAAGGCTACCGCGGACAGGTTACGCAGGTTGCCGAGTTTCACATTATTGCTTGTTGATTCGCTTTCCGCCTGTGCGAATACACTGTAGAGTGCGACCATCATTTCACTGGTCATTTCGCCTGTGTCTATGTTTTCTTTTTCAAAGTATATTGATATTCCGAGAGCTTTCAGTTCCCTTAAGTGCGCCCTTCGGGATATAAAAAGCAGCCGACCGAGAGTTTTCGTCCCGGTCGGCGTAATTTCAAATCAAATTTTACTGCGTAAAAAATCCTCTAATCGTTCAAGCTCTACCGATTTGACATCGGGTAAGACCTTTTCCAGTATCATCCGCAAGCCAACACCCGAATTTATTGCTATAATCACCGTTTGATCCATAGCCGCCCATACATCTCCTTTGTTTAATGCTCAACCTTAAATTTACCCCAATTCTTTGCAACATACATCTCTGTCCCATTTTCAAGAGCCTTAAAATGCTTTTTGCCGCAATGAATTTTAAGCTGTTCGGGAGTACGCAAGCCGAAAAGGTCAGTCGTTCCTTTTGTTTCAAGTATGAAGTACATTTTTTTGTCTCCGTCACGCTCCAAATACACAGCCCAATCAGGATTATATGTGCCTATTGGTGTTTCAATTTTGAATCGCTCCGGTATCTTAAAGAACATCTTAACATCAGGATCATCATCAAGCGCTTTTGCAAATGGTTTTTCTATTGTCAAAATTAACGCTTTTTTCCTTGCAGGGGCGCAGTGTTCCCGTTGAGCGTTTCTGTGCTAAACGCAAGCACTCTGATTTACCTTTCCATTCAAACTTGTATTTTTCAAAATCGTTGTCGATATATTCGCCGCAAAGAGATAAAAGCTTGTCTATATCTAATTTTTGTTCGGAGAAACATTCGGGAAACACCGAACGCAATTTCTCCATATTAACCTTTTCCAAATCCATACTCATACCGTCTAATTTCATAATGTTTCTCCTACAAAAATAATGCATAATTCATAATGCATAATTATTTTGAGTTTTTTACGATTGTAATCAAAATTTTTAATAATTCCTGACATTCTTTGTAAATGCTTTCAAACTCATTATCATTCAAGTAATCGGTTTCGTGCAATAACTCAAGCCAATATTCCGTTTCGCTTGCCTCTTTAAGTGAAATATTCATCTTTGCAATAAAATCCTGTTTACTCTGCCCTCTGATTGCTTCCTTAACATTTGCGCCTATGCTTGTGCCGCTTCTGAGCAACTGTTTTGATAAAATATATTCCTTTTTATTTTCATTCAGATATTTGTATAAATTAACAATTCTCACTGCAAAAGCTTTGCTTTTATCAACTATAACATTCTCCTGCTTCATCTTAACCCTCCAATTATGCATTAAGCATTATGAATTATGAATTAAAACAACAAACAATCCACTTGCCGTCTTTTCGGGCGCCGACTCTTTCAACAATTCCGTTTTCTCTGAGCTTTTTTATATTTCTTTCAACCGTATTATATCATATTTCGCATGATTTGAAAAGACATTTTTACAAAAATTTGACCGCTGACTTTGCCTTTGTCAGCGGTCTGATCCCCGTTTGATAATCAAACGGGGATTTGGAATATAACATTATACTACGGTTTTACTTGTTTGCTTCTGAAAATCTCTGCAGTATTGCTGCGGTTTCCGCTCTTGTTGCATTGTCCTGCG
>CAKSHP010000023.1 GCA_934457145.1 uncultured Clostridia bacterium
ATACTTGGCGGGTGACTGCCCGGGAAAGTAGAACGTTGCCGACATAAACGAAAGCTTCTTGCTGCATTTGCAGCAGGAAGCTTTTTTGTGTTTATGGGGGGGAGAAGAAGAAATAAGAGAATTGCGATTTGAAAGAAAGCAGTTTTTGTTGTAATAAAGAATTTGCGCAGGCAGCGTGTGTAAGTGTGGTAACATATTAAGCAAAGCTGTACTAATAAATCAAGGGATTGATCCAGAGAGTATGGAAGTAAAATAAGTTAAAAAACAAGAAAACACCGGCATCATATAAAAAAACGCCGGTGTTTTTTTGACTTTTATTTTTTTAACCATTCGTTAGGATCAATGTTTTTACCGTCAATTATAACTTCGAAATGGACAAAACCTTCATCATGTTTTTCGCAAAGAGAGTTGTTTGCGGCAGTGGCAATGGTGTCACCGGCTTTAACGCTTGCGCCCTCTTTTAAATCAGATTTAGGCTCTAAATTTGCATAGAGCGTTTTCATTGAGTTTTCATGGTCAATGATAATTGTTGTGCCGTAAATATCCGAAAATATTTTTTCAATTTTACCGTTTGCGGCCGCATGAATCTCGCCGTTGTCGGAAACGGCAAAATCTATTGCCTCATGCGTGCGCCAGTCACCGGTTTTCTCAAAGTAGGCAGGAGATGCCGAAAACGAGGCGAGGACTTTACCGTCGGTGGGTTTGTCAAGGCGGGTAAGTGTAGGAGAGGTTTCAAATGTTTCGGCAACCGGAGGTTCATATTCGGGCGAGGGCGTTGATTTTGTTTTTTCGTTCACAGCGCCTTGCTCGGAGTTATCGCTTGGCTGAACGTGGATTTCTTCTTCGCCTTTTTGCTCTATCGGTTCGGGCAGAGAGTATTTCACGTTTTCATTTTTATTTTCCGCAGGTGTGTTGACAGGCGGTTTTAAAGAGGTGGTAAATGCTATAGCGCTTATGCTCAGTACGCAGCATGCAAGCACTATGTAGAAGCGCTTGCCTTTGATTTTTTTTGTGTCTTTAAAAAAGTTTCGTTTCATAAATTCTCATAACCTTTCTGTTCATATTAGGGATAACAAATATTACTTTGCGCGCGCCCGGGAAATTTAGCGGTGCAGAGTAAAAATTTAAAATCAAATTTTGTGTTTCATTAGTTATTATTCACTCAAAAAAGAGTTTCATACATAAAAAAACTAAAATAAAAAAACGAACTTTTGTTTGCATTTTTCAAAAAGATGTGGTATAATAACCTCATAGGAGCTGCGCTCAAAGTTGTATTTTACAACTTGCAAAATTAAAATTTTGCCTATGAGGAGATTGACGGCTGCGTAAAAATGCTCTTGCGAGCAAGCATTTTTACTTATGGTATAATAACTTCATAGGAGCTGCGCTCAAAGTCGTATTCTACGACTTGCAAAATTAAAATTTTGCCTGTGAGGAGATTGACGGCTGCGTAAAAATGCCCTTGCGAGCAAGCATTTTTACTTATGGTATAATAAAAACAGAAACAATGTTTAGTGATTGGAAAGCGGGAAAGGCGATGAATTAAAAGTGGACATGGAAGAAAAGCTTGAGATTTTGTCGGACGCGGCAAAGTATGACGCGGCATGCACGTCAAGCGGAGTTTCAAGGAGTGCAAAAAAGCTTGGAGTGGGCAATGCGACATGTGCGGGAATTTGCCACAGTTTTGCCGCCGACGGAAGATGTATATCGCTTTTAAAAATTCTTTTGTCAAATGAATGCGTTTATGATTGCGCATACTGTGTCAACAGGATTTCAAACGACGTTAAAAGAGCAAGTTTTACTGCCAAAGAAGTTGCAGACCTTACGATGAATTTTTATATCAGAAATTATATAGAAGGTTTGTTTTTAAGCTCTGCCGTTGTAAAAAATCCGGATCATACAATGGAGCTGATGTGTCGCGCGCTGGAGCTTTTACGATTTAAGTATAATTTTAACGGATATATACATGCAAAGGTTATTCCGGGAGCAAGCGAGGTTTTGGTAGAAAGACTTGGTTTTTTAGCCGACAGACTCAGCGTTAATATCGAACTTCCGAGCGAGCAGAGCTTAAAGCTTCTTGCGCCGCAGAAAAGCCGCAAGGCTATATTTAAACCTATGGGACAGGTGACAACATCGATTGCGGCAGCTAAGGGCAGACAGTTGTCGCCGTACCGCGGGAGAGCGAGATTTTCGCCTGCGGGGCAGAGCACACAGATGATTATAGGGGCAAGCGGCGAGAGTGATTATCAGATTTTAAGGCTTACAAAAGGAATGTATAATAAATTTTCTTTAAAAAGAGTTTTTTATTCGGCATATGTTCCGGTAAACACAGGAAAAAATCTTCCGGCGGTTTCGCCTCCGCCGCTGCTTCGGGAACACCGTTTGTATCAGGCTGACTGGCTTATGCGCTTTTACGGGTTTGATGCAGAGGAAATTTTAACGCCCGAGGAGCAGAATTTTAATTTGTTTTTGGATCCGAAATGTGCGTGGGCAATGCGAAACCTTGATTTGTTTCCGATTGAAATAAACCGCGCCGACCATGCGATGCTTTTGCGGGTGCCGGGAATAGGAGTGCAAAGTGCGTTTAGGATTTGCCGCGCACGCAAGGTGAGAAGTTTGAAATTTGAAGATTTAAAAAAGATGGGTATAGTTATAAAAAGAGCGCAGTATTTTATACTTTGTGAGGGAAAATACAAAGAAAATCTTGTGTTTAAAAAGGAATTTATTTTGGCAAATCTTTTGGCAGACAGCATGAAAAACATGCCGAAAACCCATGTGCAGTATGAGCAGCTGCCGCTGTTTGAAAAAGAAGAGGAGAGAGTTTATGAGCCTTGTTTACGTGTATGACGGAAGCTTTGAAGGACTGCTTTGCGCTGTGCACCGTGCATACTATAAACACGAGCAGCCGGATGAAATTGCGTGTTATAAAAATTTGCAAAAGGATATGTTTTCAGACTATAAACAAATCGAAACCGACAATAAAAAGGCAAAGGATGTTTACAATTCCATATCAAAAAAGATTTCAAAAAAAGCGGAAAGAATGGTTTACAACATATATCTTTCAGACGAAAAGGACAAAGAGGAGATTATATATAATTATTTGAAAATTGGATACAAAACCGGCGCTGCGATTGAAAATTATTTTGCAAACTCTTATGTGATGCGCGCCGTAAAAATTAATCAAAGCGTTGTAAGAGAAGTAAATCACATGTGCGGATTTGTTAGGTTTTCGTCTGCAAAAAATGGAATTTTGTTTTCAAAAATTAATCCGACGCATAACATACTTGAGCTTTTGTGCCGGTATTTTGCAGATAGGCTTAAAAATTTTTCATGGATACTTTATGATGAAAACAGAAAGCTTGCCGCTATATATGACACAAAAAGGTGGGAAATTTTTGAGGCGGATTTTAAAGATGAGGCAGGGGTTGTAAAAAAAGATGTTTACTCTGATTTATGGATTAAATTTTATGACACGGTTGCAATAAAAGAGCGCCGTAACGAAAAACTGCGAACGCATAATATGGCAAAAAAATATCATAAAAATATATTGGAAATGTCGGGCGAGGCGCAGCGGCGAAAATCATATGAGCAAAAAAATATCCATTCGCTTTGAAAACGAATGGATATTTTTTATTTACGCCTGAATTTTATTATCTTCTTTTTTATATAAAGCTTTCAAAACAATCGGCGTTAAAAACGATGATATTATTATAAGCAAAATAACCGGAGTGAAATAATCGGGACTCATAAGACCTTCTGCAAGACCTTTTTGCGATACGATAAGAGCAACTTCGCCGCGGGTCATCATGCCGACACCGATTTTTAAGCTGTCGCTCCAGGAATAGCGGCAGATTTTTGCGATACCGCCGCAGCCGATGATTTTCGTTACAAGTGCTACAACAATAAAGCAGAGCGAGAACAAAAGAATTTCTGAATTTATTCCCGAAACAGCTGTTTTAAGACCGATACTTGCAAAGAAAACCGGACCGAACATCATGTATGAATTAATGTTCATCTTACGCTCGATATAGTTTGCATCTTTGATGCTGCACAAAATAATACCTGCAACGAATGCGCCCGTGATATCAGCAATACCAAAGAATTTTTCGGCAATGTATGACATTGCAAAGCACAAAGCAAGACCGAAAATCGGTATTCTTTGTGTGTGCTCGTATTTTTTGCTGAGAAGCTTAAAGAGCTTATACGCTATAAATCCGACAACACCGGAGAAAACAAAGAACAATATGCTTTTAATTATAACGCCCCAGATGTCAACGTCGCCGCTGCTGTTTTTGCCGCCGATACCGATTACAATTGTGAGCACTATAATACCTATGATATCATCTATAATTGCGGCGCTTACGATTGTTGTGCCAAGCTTTGTTTTAAGCTTTCCGAGTTCGGCAAGGGTTCTTACCGTTATGCTTACGGAGGTTGCGGTTAAAATTGTGCCGGTAAAAAGGGCCGTGTGAAATTCAGGAGTTCCGATTTGGTCAACTCCGTGGAAAGCCATGTATGTAAGAGTTCCGCCGACTAACGGTACAGCAACGCCGCAGCATGCTATAAGGCAGGCCATAGGACCTGTTTTAATAAGGTCTTTTAAATTTGTTCCCAAACCGGACGAGAACATTAAAAGTATAACGCCTATCTCAGCCATATAACCTAAAAAGTCGTTCGGTGCAACCCATCCGAGTACGCTCGGACCAACCAACAAACCGGCTAAAATTTCGCCGACAACCTGAGGCACGCCGACCTTTCTTGCCAAAATACCCAAAACCTTTGCGATAGCCAGAATAATTGCAAGGTCTTTAAAAATTTCATATGCAGCGCTGTAACCCATGGTATCTCCTCCTGATTCTTTATAAAGATAAAATTTGCGGCATATCAGCATTTTTGAAAGCATGATATACCGCTTTTTGATTTAAACGCTACCTTAAATTTTAATACGAAATCAATTAATTTTCAAGTATTTTTTTTATTTTGCGAAATTCTTAACCGCTTCTTAGCCATAATTTTCGTCAAAATCCGCATAAAAGCGTCAATTTGCATATATACAGTTAAAAAATATATCAAAAATCACAAATATTGCACAATAACTGTCCGTTATGTCTTTGAATTTTCGATTTTAACGCAGGATCTTAACATATTTTTCGGTTCTGTGCCGGAAAACTGCTTAAATATGCGGTTAAAGCTGCGTATGCTTTGAAAACCGCTTGCAAAACATACAGACGTGATGTCGTTATTTCCTTTAAGGAGAAGTGCTTTTGCGTGTTCAAAACGGTACTGGTTTAAAAATTGACAGAAATTCATTTTAAACATCGCCGAAAAAAGCCTTGACATATAATGATATTCATAGCCTAAGTCCTCGGCGATTTTCTTTAAGGAAATGTTTTCTTTATAGTGGTCTTGAATGTAGGAAAGGATGTTGCATAAAAGGGTGTCGGTTTTGTCGTTGCGGGCAATGAGCGTTACATTTTTTAAATATTCGTCAAACACGGCATACATACACGCTTTAAACATACACACGCTGATTTCGCAGTTTTTAATAAAATTTTCTTCAAAAAAATCCCGCACATCGTCTTTGCAGAAGAACACAAAGTCTTTTGCTCTTTTTCCGTCTGTTATTTTTGCCGCTTCCGCCACAAAATCTCTTGAAAAAACACATATGTGGCATAGGGAATTAAAGTCTGATTCAATGCGGTGGATTTGGTTTGGCAAAACAAGCGCAAAGGAATTGTCGGTCATGGTTTCGCATTTATTATCGATTGTTAAAAAAACTCTGCCCTTTTTAACATATATAAGCTCAAAATTTTTGTGAAAGTGATAATTCCAAGAAATCCCCTCATAGCGCACCAGATTATAATTATAGTTGCCAATGGAGTTGTGTACCTGATGAAGTATCATAAAAGCGCCCCCTTTTAACTTTATTATACATCATTTTATTTAAAATTTCAAGAAAAAAGGGAGGGTAAAAAAACTCCGGAATGAAGCCTGACCCGACACAAGAAAGAATAGGGGCTGTTTAAAAAGTCAATTAGCTTTTTAAACAGCCCAATTTAACGATTAATTTAAATGTTTAATGTGAAATCTCCGCCGTTTATAACATCGATTTTGTGTTTTCCGCAAATAATATCGCCGTCAACACCTTTGGGGATATGAACGCAAAGAGTGTAACCGTCGCCGGTTTTTGCCCATGAAACCTTAATTGCGCCGTGTTTAGTGATGATTTTGCCTTTTGCATAATCAAGACATTTGGTAAACTGCGGGCGGATATGAACCTTTTTAAAGCCGGGGGCGTTTTCGTCGGTATTAATTCCGAGACATACCCCGTATATCCAGTCGCCGACAGCGCCGTAAGCATAATGATTAAAGCTGTTCATATCGGTTGACCAGAAGCTCTTGTCAGCCTTTTGAGAATCCCAGTGCTCCCACATGGTTGTCGCGCCCTGTGTAACGCTGAAAAGCCATGACGGATATTCCTTTTTCAAAAGAAGTTCATAGGCAAGATCTGTATAACCGTTATCGGAGAGCACATGCAAAAGATAGGGTGTGCCCAAAAATCCGGTTTGAAGAGCGATGCCGTTGTCTTTTATCATCTGAGCCAACGCGTCTGCGCATTTTTGCTTGTTATCGGTTAAATCAAAATACAGTGCAAGCACGTGCGCAGTCTGGGTTTTCTGCTTCGGAAGAGAGTCTTTTAAATACTCTTTTTTGAAATCGGATTTAATGTTTTCATAAAGTTTTTCATAATCTTTTATATCAAAGCCTTCAAAATCAAAGTCTTTATCGTTTTGTTTAAGTGCGTAGTACGCTTTTATTACCAAAGACACGGAATATGCATAAAATGCGGAAGCTATATAATACACATCCGTTTTTCCGACGTACTCGCCCTCTTTTGTGTCAAGTGCGAGCCAGTCACCGAAATGGTTGCCCGTTTGCCAAAGGTGTAAGTTATTTTTTTCGTGTGTGCGTATAAAATCTGTCCAGCGGCGCATTGACTGAAACTGGTTTTTAAGTATCTGTATGTTTCCGTAGGTTAAATATATCTGCCACGGAGCTATTGTTGCAACATCTGCCCAGCCGCATGCGCCTATATCGTCTTCAAGCCAATCTTTTGTCGGTAAAGTTGGTACAATGTGGCTAACATTACCCTTTTCAAATTGGTCGGCTTTGAGGTCTGCAAGCCATTTTGTGAAGAATTTTTCTGTGTTGAAGTTATATGATCCCGTGCGGACAAATGCCTGAGCGTCTCCTGTCCAGCCGAGGCGTTCGTCGCGCTGAGGGCAGTCTGTTGGAACGTCTAAGTAGTTATCAAGCTGTCCCCAGATAATATTTGAAAAAAGCCTGTTTAACAAATTTGACGAGCTTTCAAAAAAGCCTGTGCGCTCCATTTTTGAACTCATAGCATATGCTTTAAAGTTTTCGGGGCAAACCTTGCCGGGGTAGTTGTCAACTCTTATGTAGCGAAAGCCGTAGAAATTAAATAACGGGCGGTGCGTTTGGTTTGTTCCGTTGCACACAAAGTCAAATGCCGAACGGGCATGGCGGTAGTTTGCATTATAGAAATTGCCGTCGCCGTCAAGAGTTTCGGCGCACGTTAAATATACTTTATCGCCTTTTTTGCCGCACACTTTAAATTCAACAAAGCCGGTCATGTTCTGTCCGAAGTCGATAATTGTTTCGCCGTTCGGAGCGGTGAAAATTCTTTGCGGCTCAAACACCTGAACAACGTCAACAATTTCTCCCTGCTGATATATTAAATTGTCAAATCCGTGGTCGTCAATTTGAACCGGGGAAAAATTTTCGAAATCTTTTGTGGAGTCATATGTTTCGCCGTCATAAATCTGCGTTCCGATATACGGACCGTATGCAAAGCTCCAGCTTTCATCGCTTACAAATTCGCAGATATTGCCGTTTTCATATTCAATAATTATCTTTGCAACAGCGGCAGGCTTTTTTGCCCATAAAAGCACACTGTTGTCTGTCCAGCCGGCAAGAGTGCTCATTGCCCATCCGTCGCCGACTGTGATTGCAATTTCACATTCCTTTTGATTGTCTAAAAGATTTGTTATGTCATACTCTTGAACCTGCAAGCGCTTGCTGTAGCTTGTCCAGCCCGGAGCCATAAACCAGCTTACGCTTTTGCCGTTTATTTTTGCGTCATACACACCGTATGCCGTTGCAAAAAGAGTGGCTTTTTTGATTTTGCCCCCGCTTAAGGCATACGTTTTTTTAAACTGCGGTGCGCGGGAGTCTTTATCGCCGGACACAGTTACAAATTTTGCGCCTTTTAAATTAAATTCATTCATAATAAAATTCCTTTCGTGTTATATTATACAGCTTATTTTAACATAAATACAATACACAAATCAACGGTTGATTTTATCCAAAATTCAAAAAAACAGGGTGTGATTTTAATATTTTATAATGTTTTGATTTTAAAAAAACGTTTAAGCCTTTACATTGGCCGGGTGCTGTGGTAAAATAAAAAGTAATAAAAATTAAAATCAATGCAACTTTTTTGCCGTTTGAAAAGTATTATATATGAAAGGGGAGAGCGCGGTGCAGCATGAAAAAAACGCATTTTGCGCTGATAAACACTATCTTACCGAAAAATATTTTAACATGATATATAAGCTTGCGCTGGCTCAAACGAAAAATCAGCAGTATGCAGAAGATATATGCCAGGAAGTGTTTTTAAAATTTATAAAAGAAACCAAAGAATTTGAAAGCGAGCAGCATGTTAAAGCATGGCTTATACGCGTCGGAATGAATGCGGCAAAAAGCCTGTTTAACAGTTCGTGGTACAAAAAAAACGTGCCGCTTGAGGATAATATAGTGTTTGAAACTCCGCAGGAGAGCGACGTTTATTACGCAGTGGCGGAGCTTGATGAAAAATACAGAACGGTGATACATTTGTTTTATTATGAAGATATGTCGGTGGCGGAGATTGCGGGTTATCTTAACGAAAAGGAAAACACCGTAAAATCAAAGCTGAGGCGTGGAAGAGAAATTTTAAAAGAAAAACTGAAAGGAGGTTTTGACATTGTTTAAAGATACATATAAAAAAGCTATGGACAATTTTTCGCCGAGAGAGGGCTTATTAGAAGAAATTTTCAAAAAAGCGGAAAGCGGCGAAGCTGCAAAAACAACGGTTAAAGCTCTCCCGAAAAGAAAAAAGGTTTTTCGCTATGCGGCATCTGTTGCGGCGGCAATAGTTATCTGCGTCGGAGCGGTTGCGTATCCTGTGGTTTATGAAACGTTTAACGACTACGAAAACAAAAGCGCAAACGTTTCAAATGAAAAAAGAAACGAAAATTCTTTGCAGGCTGGCAGCGAAAATATAGAAAATATAAAAGAGCAAACCGGGGAAAAAACAGCTGAAGATATCGGTGAAACTAACAAAACTGCCGGTCAAAAGAGCGAGGCGCAGGCATCGGCAAAGCAAGCAAACAAGGCTGAAACAAAAGATGATGTAAAAGAGGTTTTGCCAAAAAAAGAAAGTTTCGGAAAAGAAAATATAGAAACAGATGAACAGGCAAGCTATAAAGATAAAAGCGCAGAGCAAAGCACGGATAAAACATCTGAAACAGCGAAGGACAGCGAAGAAAAAAATTTGCCGCAGCAAGAGGAGAATATAAACACTCAAAGCTTTCTTGCGGCGGATAATATGCGCGAAAAAGGCGCTGACAGCAACGATGCATCGGCTGGCGCACAGGTGATAAAAAGAGCGGCAAATGACAGCATATGTGCGGAATTTGACTATAATCAGGATATAAAAAACTGCGAAGATATCGTGTTTACAAATAAAAAGAACAACTCCGGAGCCGGGGCTAAAACCGAATATGACGCGTTGTGCGCCGCAAAAAAAGAATACGTACAAAGCTATGAATACACAAATATTTACTGCGATTACACAAACGAGGTCTGGAGAGTTGATTTTGTTTTGAAAAGCGGAAAAACAGCAGCAAGAGTGTATGTTGCATTTGACGGAGATGTTATAGCGACAGCCAAGGGGGAATGAGGATGAAGAAAAAAGTTTGTCAAAGAGTGCGGCGTTATTGATTGCAATTTTCCTTGTTTTGCCCGGCTGCACTTTGCATACAGATAATTCTTCAAATAAAAATGCTACAGAAAAATTTAATTATGATTATCAAGTTATTGGTAATAATTTATTTACATAGACGACTTAAACAGCAGGATGATACTTGCCGATTTGGATCCGGGAGAGAACCATACTGTTGAAGAATACAAAACGTTAGATTTAACTGATCAGGATGTATTTGCGCGGTATCTATACACAGGTAAAGAAGAAGCAGAAAAAGTAATAAAATCATTGGGATATGATGACTGGAATGACTATTTGATAAAACAAAATCATATTGATAAAAATAACGAGCCTGAGTTTTATTTATGGTTGTTTAGATGGGAACAGAAAGTATATGATAATGCACAGGCAGAGAAGGAGCGATATGAAAAGCGATGATGAAAATTTTTAAAAAGGCAGTTGCAGCGGCAGTTGTTTTATGCATATTGACGGTGCTTAGCGCTTTTTCTCTGGGTGAAGTTGCAAAAGCTCCCGACAGTGTAGGAAACGATAATATAAAAATAGTTATAAACGGAAATGAAATTGAAAATACAAACGAAGCGTTTTTGGAAAACGACAGGCTGTTTATTCCGGCGCGCACAGTTTGCGAAGCGCTCGGATGCGATGTTTCATGGGATAATGAAACTAAAAAAGCGACAGTTATAAAAGGCGAAAGAAAAATGGAGCTTGAAATAGGAAAGAACGATATTTTAGCTGACGGCGACATGGTATATCAGGGGTACAGTGCGCCCGTTTTAAGAAACGGAACTTTGTACATAAGTATTCGTTCGCTTGAGGCGATAGGATGCGATGTCGGTTATGATTTAAAAAGCAAAACGGTGTTTGCAAATGAAAAAATCAGCTTAAACGGCGGGCAAAGCTTTGACTCAAAGCTTTATGCTGCCGCAAATGAAAGCGAAGACGGAAATTTTATGATTTCTCCAATCAGCATAAAAATGGCGCTTATGCTTTTGGCAAACGGTATGGACGAGGCTTATGAAAATGAGATAAGCAATATTTGCGCGGGCAAAAGCATAGATGAGTATAATGAATATTTAAAAGATATTATAAAGATTTACAGCGATTTAAACCAGGGCGAGATAAACATTGCAAATTCGATATGGGTAAATGAAGACCGCGCAGGCTCGCCGCTTAACAAAGAGTATCAAAAAAAGGTTTTTGATTACTATAATGCGGCGGCGAAACAGGTAAACAACGCCAATGCCGTAAGCAAAATAAACGAGTTTGTGAGAAACAATACCAAAGGAAAAATAGATAACATCATAAATTCAAACGACTTCACGGCAGCATTGGTTAATGCGGTTTATTTTAAATGCGACTGGGAACATGAGTTTGACAAAAATGATACCTGTAAACAGGATTTTACCAATGCAGATAAAAGCGTTTCAAATGTGGATTTTATGCATAAAACGTTTAACACGAGATATGGAGAAACCGAAGATATTAAGATGGCAGAGCTTCCATATAAGGGCGGAGGATTTTCAATGTATGTTGCCGTTTGCGGCGACAAAACCGATCCGGATGATATAATATCGCTTGTGAAAAGCGATAAAGTTAAAAGGGTTAAGGTTCGCTTAAGCATACCTAAGTTTAAAAGTGAGTATATGCGAAATATAACAAACGATATTAAAAAAGCCGGCATAACGGCTCCGTTTGTGTACGGATGCAAAAAAATGTTTGAACAAGGCGAAGACACTGTGGCAGCAGATGCGTTTCATAAAACCTATATTGAGGTTGACGAAAGAGGAACCGAAGCTGCGGCGGCAACTGTGATAAAGGTTGAGACAACTGCGTTTGAGCCTGAAAACATCGTTACGTTTACAGCGGATAAACCGTTTACGTATTTTATATACGATAACGAAAACGAAGAAGTGTTGTTTTTAGGCAGACAAAACAAGATGTGAAAATAAAGGTGGACATATGTCAAACATGCAGAAAATAAATTATCAAAAAGAGCTGGAGCGCATAACAGAAAGCCTGGGAGGCGAAAGAAAAAAGATTCTTTTGCACAGTTGCTGTGCGCCGTGTTCGTCATATGTTTTGGAGTATTTAACGAAATATTTTGACATAACGGTTTATTATTATAATCCGAATATTTACCCGAAAGAGGAATTTTATAAAAGAGCTGAGGAGCAGCGGCGTTTGGTTTGCGATATGCAGGCAAGAGGGTGCAGCGTTATTGAGGAAAAATTTGATGAAAACGAGTTTTACAGCGCCGTTGCGGGATATGAAAAAGAAAAAGAAGGCGGAGAGCGCTGCTTTAAATGCTATGAACTGCGCCTTGAAAAAACAGCGCAGTATGCCAAACAGCACGGCTTTGATTATTTTTGCACAACGCTTTCGATAAGTCCTTTAAAAAATGCGCAAAAGCTTAATGAATTAGGGAAAAAAATCAGTGCACGTTACGGAATAGATTATTTATATTCGGATTTTAAAAAGAAAAACGGCTATAAACGCTCGATAGAGCTTTCAAAAATATATAATTTATACCGTCAGGATTATTGCGGATGCGTGTTTTCAAAAAAAGAAAGAGAAGATACAAAGAATAAATAAAAAAATTCCGAAATCAGTTTGGATTGATTTCGGAATTTTTTTATTACAGTATGCTTTGCAAAAATTGTTTTGTGCGGGGACTTTGCGGATTTGAAAAAATCTGTTCCGGGAGTCCCTGCTCTTCAATCTGACCGTCACACATAAATATTACGCGGTTTGCAACTTCTCGTGCAAAACCCATCTCATGCGTCACAACAACCATTGTCATGCCGTCGCCTGCAAGGCGTTTCATAACGTCTAACACTTCGCCGACCATTTCAGGATCAAGAGCGCTTGTCGGTTCGTCAAACAGCATAACGTCGGGATTCATGCAAAGCGCGCGCACGATTGCAACTCTCTGTTTCTGACCGCCGGAAAGCTGGGAAGGATAGGCTTGGGCTCTGTCTTTTAAACCGACACGGTCTAAAAGAGCAAGCGCTTTTTCTTCGGCCTCCTGTTTTGAAATTTTTAAAAGCTTCATCGGTGCAAGCGTCATGTTTTTTAAAATTGTCATATGCGGAAAAAGGTTAAACTGCTGAAAAACCATTCCCATTTTGCGGCGCATAATGTTAATATCGGTTTTGGGATCCATAATATCGGTGCCCTCAAAATATATATGACCGCCCGTCGGTTCTTCAAGCAAATTCAAAGACCGAAGATATGTCGACTTACCGGAACCGGAAGGCCCTATAATAACAACAACCTCGCCTCGTTTTATTTGCGTGTCAACATTTTTTAAAGCGTGAATTTTTCCTTTAAAGCACTTTGAAAGATTTTCGGTTTTTATTATGATATCGTCTTTTTTCATATTATCGCTCACTGTTACGCAGTCTCCTTTCCAACAGACTTACAAGCTTGGACAAAGCAAGCACCATTACAAGGTAAATTATTGCAACTGCCACAAGCGGCATAAACGGACTGTATGTTGCCGCGCGGATTGCGTTTCCGGCATACATAAGGTCGCCTAAACCGATGTAAAATGCTATTGATGTTTCTTTAAGCAAAACAACAAATTCGTTTGCCAAAGCAGGAAGAACTGCTTTAAATGCCTGCGGGAAAACTATGTAGTACATTGTTTGAATATAGTTAAAGCCAAGGCTTCTGCCTGCTTCTGTCTGACCGTTGTCAATGCTCATTATTCCGCCGCGCACGATTTCTGCAACATATGCGCCGGAGTTAAAGCCAAAGCAGATAACCGCGGCAACAAATTTGTCGATACCTATCGGCATGAATATTACAAAGTATATAATCATTATCTGAACAACTACAGGTGTGCCGCGTATAACGGTTAAATAAACCTCTGCAACGGCATTAAAGAAACTCAAAAATATACCGTGTTTTGTTTTTTTAAGATATGTGCATCTTACAAATGCAACTATAAAGCCTAAAATGATACCGATAATCAAGGCAAACAATGTAAGTTTTAATGTAATTCCAAGACCGTTTAAAATGGTTTTCCAGCGGTCGTAGGTGATAAAGTTTTGGATAAAGTCTTTTTTGATATTATTATACCATCTGCCGATTGCAGACGAAGTGTCCGGTTTTGCGGTATCGCGGCGAAGCTCGATACACTGTATAAAGCCTTTGTTTACGTTGCCCGATTCAATTTCTCTTTCAACGTCCGAACCGGGAATTTTGTATGTATTTTTGTCTTTTATGTCGTTTATAACGCTTATAATGCCGCCGTATGCTACGTCGCATGCCTCATCGGATGCATAAAGCTTTATACCTTCGTGTGTATCATATAAATAAAAAGTTACCTCGCTTGTTTTAGTCGGAGCGCCTTCAATTGCCGTTAAAAGGCTTTTTGAAAATTCCATCTTAAAATCAAGCGCCGATTTATACATGGTTGAGTTTGGTTTTTTAACGTCGGAGCTTAAATATTTATCGTAGTCATTTTCAAGAGATGAATAAACATCCGGAGTTTTAACCTCACACTTTACCAGAATATCTTTTTCGCTGCCGTAAGACAGCTCTTTTGCCGAAATTTCGCTTTTTGAGTTTATAAGCTTTAACGGCTCGGTAACCGCCATTTGCTCAAAGCTGCTGTCAATAATTGTTTGCGCTTCGGAAAGCTGTATAGTTGTTGCATGTGTTTCGCTTTTCAGTTCAAAAACAAACCACATAGCTGCCGCCGCAATAACCAGTATGATGGCTAAAACGGAGTATAGTTTCTTTTTTGACATTTTATTTTCAACCCCTCATAATTTTTATCAAAACGCTTATTTTCTTTTCCGATTAAAATGAAATCAGACAAAAAAATAAAAGCTTTAATGTTTTATAATAATTTTTCTAAAAGCAAAATATACTGCAGAGGCAAACTGCCCCTGCAGCAATATTTATGGTTAGTGTATAATTATTCAGCTTTAATGTATTTTTTGATGATGTTATCGATTGTGCCGTCTGCTGTGAGCTTTTCTAGTGCAGCGTTTATTTCGTCAACGAAAGCAGTGTTGCCTTTTTTAACAGCTATTGCATAGTCTTCAACAGCGTACTCGGTATCAAGAATTTTAAGACCTGTGTTTTCTTCAACAAAAACCTTTGCCGGCTCGTTATCAATAATAACAGCATCAACATCTCCGCCGTTTAAAGCGATAACTGCGTCTGCGCCTTTGCCGTAGCTTACAACGTTTTCTGCACCGAAATCGTCTTTTGCATAAGTATCACCTGTTGTACCGAGCTGTGTACCGATTTTCTTGCCTTTTAAAGAATCAAGATCTTTAATGTCGGAACCGTCTTTAACGATAACAACCTGAACGCCTGTTGCATAGCTTGATGTGAAGTCAACTTTTTCTTTACGTTCATCGTTAACTGTCATTCCTGCCATACCGAAATCAACTTCGCCTTTGTCAACAGCAGGGATAATTGAATCAAATTCCATATCAACAACTTCAAGCTTTGCGCCGAGTTCTTTTGCCAAAGCTTCAGCAATGTCAACATCTATGCCGACAAACTTGTCGCCTTCTTTGTATTCATAAGGCGGGAATGCTGCATTTGTACCCATTTTCAATACTTTTCCTGTTTCGGGAGCCGGTGTGGCAGCTTCCTGTTTGGTGTCTTGTTTTGTTTCTTCGTTTGATGTTTTGCCGCATCCTGCAAAGCAAACCATTGCCATTGCAAGAGTTAATGCAAGCGCTGTGATTTTAAATATTTTTTTCATAACGTTTCTCCTCCGTTTAAAATAAATTTTTATGTAATTTTCTTTACAAGCCTAAGTTTAACACAGAAGATGTATAATGTCAACATTTTTATGCATAAATTTTGTATTTTTTTTCAAAAGTAAAATCTGTTTTATATATTTTACTTATTTTTATATGTCATTTAAGACTGTATTTGTTACATTTTTAAAATTATTCGCTTTTAAGGCGCAAAAAACAGTATGCATTTTTATAAAAAATCTTATCAGTTTCCTCCTGCGTGAGATTAAGGCGGGCAAAACGGTCAAATTCGTGCTCATAATCCGAAAGAGGATAGTCTGTGCCAAACACTACTTTGTCCGTTCCGTGGGCATGAAGCATTTTTAAAAACATTGAATCTTCAAGTTCAAAAAGTGTGCTCGAAGTGTCGAAATAAACGTTTCTGCCGACGAGATATTCCATCGACTCCTCCCAGGAAAACACGCCGCCCATATGCGCCGCAACAGCGCGCATTTCGGGAAATTTATCTAAAACGCGCGCAAGCCGTTTGGGGCTTGCAAGGTCTACAGTGCGGTCGCCCATATGAAACAAAATCGGAAGATCGTTTTTAACAATCTCTTCATATATAAACATCATTTTGTCGTCGTCTATGTTAAAATTCTGAAACACGCTGTGAAGCTTTATTCCGCGAAGTCCAAGCTCTTTTATGCGTTTAAGCTCGGCTTTATAATCGTCAAAATCGCGGTGGATTGTTGCAAAGGCAATTATGTGATCGGGATAGCTTTTTAAAACTTCATGCACATAATTATTAATAACGGTTGTCTGTTCGGCTTTTGTTGCAACCGCATGAATAACCATTTTATCAACGCCGGCATCTTTTGCGCGCCTTAAAATAGTGTCAAATTTTCCGTCGCC
Source organism: uncultured Clostridia bacterium (assembly GCA_934457145.1). Lineage (GTDB taxonomy): Bacteria > Bacillota > Clostridia > UBA1381 > UMGS1253 > CAKSHP01. The sequence continues at coordinate 16,693 of CAKSHP010000023.1, forward strand.
GACAAGCGGCATATGATAGTAGTTTGTTAAGTTTGCCGCTGCCTTTACGGCAATTTTATCGGCAAATGCGTGTACGTGAAAGTCAACAATTTTTTTTGGTTTCATTTTAATTCCCTCTTTGGTTTATATTTAAAAAATCAAACAAAATCGCAAAGTATGCTGTTTGAAACTTCAAAGCCCTTTTCTGTGAAAAAAATTCTGCCGTTTTCGCATGCTAAAAATCCGCCCTTTTCATATTTTGACACATCGTATATATCAAAAAAGCTTTTTTTAAAACGGTGTTCAAAGTCTGCAAGGTCAAGCCCGGAGGTTTTCCGCATGGAGCAGATTATATATTCCGCCATAAGCTCCTCTTTGGTAAGAACGGTTTTTTTAATTAAATACGGGTTTTTAATATATGCTTTTATGCTGCGCTCATTTTCATATCTTGCGCCGCCAAACAGTCCCACGGCTCCCAAGCCGAAAGCAAAGTATTCGCCGCCGCTCCAGTATTTTAAATTGTGACGGCACTCATATCCCGGTTTTGCAAAATTTGATATTTCGTATTTTTTAAATCCGAAAGACGATAAAACATCTTTTGCCGTTTCATACATTGTGCAGTACAAATCCTCGCCAGCCTCGCATATTTTCCCCGAAGCAAACATATCGTAGAAAGGAGTGTTTTCTTCGATTATAAGACTGTATGCGCTAACGTGGCGCATAGGATAGCGCATTAAAGTATAAAGATTTTTTTCAAAGCTTTTTGCGCTCTGGTTCGGAATTGCAAACATTAAATCCGCACTCACGTTTTCAAAACCGGCTAAAAAAACTTCATCCAAACAGCGCATTGCGTCTTTTGCACTGTGCAGCCTTTTTAAAACGGCAAGCTCGGAGTCTGAAAAGCTTTGGATACCGACGCTTATGCGATTTATGCCAAAGTCTTTATACGCTTTTAGCTTTTGCCTGCTTTCGGAGGCGGGGTTTATCTCGATTGTGGTTTCGCAGTCACATGAAATGTTAAAGCTTTCATAAACGGCGTTTAAAATTTTTCCTATATATTCTTCTTTTATAAAGCTCGGAGTGCCGCCGCCTATAAATATGCTGTCTGTTTCGGGTTTTTCTTTAAAGCTTAAAGAAAAATGTTTTATCTGCCCGGTAAGAGCATTTACATATTCATTTATCAGATCATCATCTGCGTTAAACGATAAAAAGTCGCAGTAGGCGCATTTTCTTTTACAAAATGGAATGTGGATATATAATCCGTTTTTTTGTTTGTTCATATTAATTTTATTCGTCAAGTTTTAAGACAGACATAAATGCCTCCTGCGGCACCTCAACGCTGCCGACCTGGCGCATTCTCTTTTTACCTTCCTTTTGTTTTTCCAAAAGCTTTTTCTTTCTTGTTATATCGCCGCCGTAGCATTTTGCCAAAACATCTTTGCGCATTGCCTTAACGGTTTCTCTGGCGATGATTTTTCCGCCGATTGCTGCCTGTATCGGAACTTCAAAAAGCTGACGGGGGATAGCCTCTTTCAGCTTTTCGGCAATTCTTCTTGCGCGCGCATAGCTTTTGCTTTTGTGAACTATAAACGACAGTGCGTCAACAATTTCGCCGTTTAGCATCATGTCAAGCTTAACAAGGTCGGACTTCTGATAGCCGCAAAGCTCATAGTCAAATGAGGCATAACCTCTTGTGCGCGATTTTAAAGCGTCAAAAAAATCATAAATAATTTCGTTTAGCGGCATTATATAATGAAGAGACACGCGGTTTTCATCTATATATTTCATGTCCTTATAAGTGCCTCGTCTGTCCTGGCAAAGTTCCATAATCGCGCCTACATATTCTTTAGGCACCATTATGTTTGCCGAAACGATCGGCTCTTCCATATAGTCAATTTCGGCTGCGGGCGGAAGATTGGTGGGGTTTGAAATGCTGAGCGTTTCTTTATTTGTTTTTATAACCTTATAAACAACGCTCGGAGCGGTTGTTACCAAATCCAAATTAAATTCGCGTTCAAGTCTTTCCTGGATAATTTCCATATGCAAAAGACCTAAAAATCCGCAACGAAAACCAAAACCGAGCGCAATGGAGGTTTCCGGCTCAAACACGAGCGATGCATCGTTTAACTGAAGCTTTAAAAGCGCGTCGTTTAAATCGTTGTACTTTGCGCCGTCGGCGGGGTAAATTCCGCAGTAGACCATGGGCAAAACCTCGCGGTAGCCGCAAAGAGGCTCGCTTGCGGGATTTTTTGCATTTGTTACGGTATCGCCGACTCTTGCGTCGCGCATGCTTTTTATGCTTGCGGCAATATAGCCTACCTCGCCTGCGGAAAGGCTTTTTGCCGTTTGCACTCCCGACGGTTTTAAATAACCGACTTCGACCACATCGTATTTTGCTTTTGTTGCCATAAGCTCTATAGTGTCGCCGGCTTTAACGCTTCCGTCCATTATTCTTATATAGATTATAACGCCCTTGTAGCTGTCGTAGTATGAATCGAATATAAGCGCCTTTAAAGGAGCGTTTTCATCGCCTGACGGAGCCGGAATTTTTTTAACTATTGTTTCTAAAACATCGCCTATGTTTATATTGTTTTTAGCGGAAATAAGGGGCGCGTCCTGCGCTTCAATTCCGATAACGTCTTCGATTTCATCTTTAACGGCATCGGGTCTTGCGGAGGGCAGATCTATCTTATTTATAACAGGAACCACCTCAAGATCGTGCTCAATTGCAAGATATGTGTTTGCAAGAGTCTGCGCTTCAATTCCCTGGGACGCGTCAACCACTAAAACGGCTCCCTCGCAGGCGGCAAGACTTCTCGACACTTCATAGTTAAAGTCAACATGGCCGGGAGTGTCGATAAGATTAAGGATATATGTTTTGTTGTCCTTTGCTTTATAGCTTAGTCGGACAGCGCGCGCCTTTATTGTTATTCCTCTTTCTCTTTCAAGTTCCATATCGTCTAAAAGCTGATCTTTTATATCTCTTTGCTCAACTTCGCCCGTGTTTTCAAGAAGCCTGTCTGCCAAAGTGGACTTTCCGTGGTCAATATGGGCGATAATAGAAAAGTTTCGTATGTTTTCTTGCATATTTTTCCTCCTAATAAGGCGATAGAAAAACAAAATCATTTTTCTGCCGCCTTAAGAAAATTTAAATTTATTGCTTTATAGTATATCATAATCCGCCGATTTTGTCAGCAGTTTTTTTAAATTTTTTTTGTTTTTGTGCTTTTTAAGTTTTATCATTTTTTGCATTGTAGTGCAAAATACATTAAAAAAGCATGCTTCATTTAAGATTTTTAAAATATAATTTTGTGTCGGTTTTTATAACGTTTGATAAAGAAAGCACGGCATAAAGGTTGGGCAGCGCCATAAATGCGTTAAAAATATCCGATAAATGCCAGATTTGCTCTGTGCTGACGGCGGGTGATATTATAATAGCTAAAATAACCGCCGTACGGTACAAAAACAGAAACCGCCCTTTAAATAGATATTCAAAGCATATTTCGCCGTAACACGTCCAGCCGAGAACGGTTGAATAAGCAAAAGTGATTATTCCGAAAACCATAACAAACGGCCCGAAAACAGGAATTTTGTTAAATGCTTCAGTTGTTAAAAGAGTGCCGTTTGAGACTGTCATATCCGGATTTTTAACAATTGTGCTGACGATTACAAGCCCTGTCATTAAACAGATTACAACAGTGTCCCAAAATGTTGAGGTTGAAGAAATAAGCGCCTGGCGCACAGGGTTTTTTGTATCTAAAGAAGCTGCCGCAAGCGGAGCTGAGCCAAGTCCTGCCTCATTTGAAAAAAGCCCTCCTGCAATGCCGTGGCGCATAGCGCACATAAGGCCGCTGCCGGCAAAACCGCCAAAGAGCGCGCAGGGTTTAAATGCCGAAACAACGATTAATTTTAAAGCGTCTGCAAGATATGAAGAGTTAATTATTAAAATAACTGCGCAGCCTGACACATACATTGCCGCCATAAAGGGAACAAGCTTTTCGCATACTTTTGCGGCGCTCTTTATTCCGCCGAATATAACAAACGCAGTTATCAGGGCGAGCGTTATGCAAACCGTTTGCGGCTTTATCAAAACAAAACGGCAGTTTGAGCAAACAATCTGCGTGATTGAGTTAATCTGTGTCATGCAGCCTATTCCGAGCGATGCTGCTACTGTACATAAAGAAAACATCACGGCAAGCTTTTTCTTTTTTAAAACGTTTTCCAAAACATACATGCTTCCGCTGCGAAAACCGTTTTTCGTTTTTGTTTTATATTTTGCGCAAATCAGCGTTTCGCCATACTTTGTTGCAATTCCCAAAACGCCTGTGAGCCAGCACCAGAACACTGCCCCGGGTCCGCCTAAAAACACTGCCATGCCAACGCCCGCTATGTTTCCTGTGCCGATTGTTGAAGCAAGCGACAGACAAAGCGCCTGAAAAGGACTCATTGAATTTGATGAAGAGTTTTCTTTTTTTAGCGAAAGCTTTATTGCATAAAAAGTCTTTCTTTGAATAAAACCTGTCTTAAAGCTTAAATAAATATGTGTGCCGAAAAGAAGAAAAATCATCGGCAAGCCCCAGATAAATCCGCTTATTTTCTCAAGCATAAACAAAATCTCCTTTAAAAAATTTTCGCTGTTAATCTATATGCAAAGAAGCGCAAAAAAATTTAAAAAATGCAAAGAAACCTGTTTTTAAAGCTTTTGCATATAAAAAAATAATATTTTTTTTGAAATATTTGTGTAAAACCTTGACTTTTTGATAAAGGTGTGGCAGAATATAAAGGGGTGCGTTTATTTGAGAGTAATTGCAGGCGCAAAACGGGGACTGAAGCTTTTTGAATTTGAAGGAAGCGATATAAGGCCCACGACGGACAGAGTGAAAGAAAATATTTTTAATATTATTTCGCCTTATGTGTATGACAGCAGTGTTTTGGATTTGTTTTGCGGAACCGGCGCACTGTCGGTTGAATCGCTCAGCCGCGGCGCTAAAAGCGCTGTTTTGTGCGATGTTTGCAAAAAGTCGCTGGATTTGGCAAAAAAAAATGCCGTCCATGCGGGATTTAGCGATAAATGCACATTCGTTTTGAAAAACGGCCTTGATTTTCTTTGCAGCACAAATTGCAGGTTTGATATTGTTTTTCTGGATCCTCCGTATAACAGTGGTCTTGCAAAAAAGGCGCTTGAGGCGGTGTTTGAAAAAGATGTGTTAAACGAAGGTGCAATAGTGGTGCTTGAGCGTGACGAGCCGGACGCGGTCAAAAGTGATTTAGCGGTGCTTGTCAAGGAAAAAAAATACGGCAGAACACATATCGGCATATACACAAAGAAAACCCAAAACGCCGAAAGCGGCGGGAACGGCGAATAAAAAGTTTGTTTCGCCGCGCATAAAAATTTTCATATTAATATTAACAGGTTAGGGGTGCTTTATAAAAATGGAATCTTTAGATGTTTTGGAAATCATTGAAATGATGGAGGACGTTATTGAAAAGGCAGTAACGCTGCCGTTTTCCGGACGTGCTTTAATAGATAAGGACGAGCTTGTCGATCTTATGCAGGAAATCCGTTTGCATTTGCCCGAGGATTTCAAACAGGCAAAATGGATAAAAGAAGACCGTCAGAGAATTTTGGACGAGGCAAATAAGGAGGCAGCGTCAATAATTAAAAATGCCGAAGAAAAAATGGCTGCAATGATTGACGATCATGAGATAACCCAAAAAGCATATGCCCAGGCAAATGAAATTATGGCTGCGGCGCAGAACAATGCAGTTGAACTCAGAAACGGCACAAGACAGTATGCCGATGAAGTTATGGCAAGCCTTGAGGCACGTATTGAAAAGCTTTTAAATGTTGTTCATGAAAACAGAAAAGAGCTTAAAGTAAACAGTAAGAATAATAATCAGTAATTAAGATAAATAAAAAATCCCAAGCCGGTTTTTAATCGGTTTGGGATTTTTTTGCTGCAAAATTTAAACGCGGATGCGAAGCCAGTTTCCTTTTTTAATTCTGAAGTGATACATTATTGCGCGTACAAAAAAGTCTGCCGGAACGCCGGAGGCAACTCCTATATATCCGCTGTTTGTGAGACGCGAAACAACAATAACCGTGCAAATTCTGAAGAGCCACAGTCCAAAAACGGCGGAAACGGTAACATATTTTACATCGCCCGCACCTCTTAAAACTCCGGCTAAGGTTTGCATATAGCCCACCGGTATAACGCAAAACGCAAACAGTGCAATAAAAAATGTTGCGCTTTTTATAACTGCGGGATCGGAGGTGTACAAATAAGCCTGCCACGGCGAAAGCGCAAGCATTATAATAAACATTGCTGTAAAGCCTATTTTAACAACATACTTTGCCGCGTCAACATATTCAAGCGCAGCTTTGTAATCTCTTTTGCCGAGCTGCTGCGAAATTGTACTTGTCATTGCAACGCCGAGTGCAATTGACGGCGCGTTGTTTATTCCGTTTACCTGGTTTCCTATCTGATATCCGGCCTGCAAAACTGTTCCGAAACCTAAAAGTATTGTTTGAAGCATAAAAAATCCGCCCTGAAACACAAATGCTTCAACAGCGCTCGGAATACTGACCGTAACAAGTCTTTTTACAATTCCCGAATCTAAAGAAAGATGTTTTAAGCTTGGCAGGATAGGCTTTTTTAAAACGATTATGTAAGTAAAGGTAATCAGCAATGTAAGATATCTTGCCGTGCATATTGCTATTGCAGCGCCTCTTATGCCCATGGGCTTTATGCCGAGCACGCCTATGCCGTAGATAAGCGAGTAGCTTAAAATTATATTTAAAACATTTAAAGTTGCGGTTGAAAAAAATGCAGATTTGTTATCGCCTATACCGCGCAGAGAAGCCGTTATTGCGCTTGTGGCGGCTGTTGCCGGCATACCGATCATGCAAAGGCCGAAATAAATATGTAAGTTTTTGTTTACTTCTTCGTCTGCCGTGCCGAAAAATAACTCAATCAGCTGGTTTTGAAAAACTAAAAGAAGCGAAAGCACTATAAGGCTTATAGAAGTTGTGAGAAGTATTGCCTGAAAAAATGTGCGTCTGACATTCTCTTTTTCATTGTTTCCCCAAAATCTGCCGATAAGAACCGTTGCACCGGTTGCAAGTCCGGTGTAAATGCACTGAAGCCAGTTTACAAGCGTTGTGCTCATTGAGGATGCGGTAAGTTCGGCTTTCCCCAGGTGTCCTATAATTGCGGTTGACACAATTCCCACTAAAACAAGCATAAACTGTTCTGCCATGCACGGAGCGGCATACTTTAAAAGTTCCCTTGTTCTTTTCGGGGGTATAAAGCGATTCATGATAATATCTCCATTCTGCCGTCCGGCTTCGGCATAAATAATAATTAAATTTCTCTTATCTGCCGGATAAGAATTAATAAGAGATTATTATATCTGTATGTATTTTATTTTGCGTTTAACATCTTCCGATAAATTTTTTAATATAATTTAACAAGCGCTTTTTTTGCAATTTCCTTGCATCTGCCGCATGCATGGCAGTTTTTATCACAGTTTAAAAGAAAATCAAACCAATTATCGCAAAGCTTTGAGCTATCAAAGATATAACCGCCGAAAATATCGTTATAATTAGGTTCTGTAAGCGAAAAAATATCAACGTATTTTTCGCGGTTTACATATGCGTTTGCAACGGCTCTGGGATTTGTGTGCAGTCTTGTGGCAAGTTTTGCCGATGAAAAATATTTTTCGTATCTGTAAAGCTCGGACGGCAAAATCCATGTATTTGACAAAAAAACAGCTGCGGCATCGTATATATCCATTTTTGAAAGATATTTGTGGCACGGAGCAGAGATTGCAAGCTTTGAAAGCGACGAGTAGTCAATTTCCGATTCGTGCGACACAAGATTATCGTGATAGCTTTGGTATGCGCAGCTGTGCAGACAGCCGCTGTTTGCAAGCAAATCAAGCTGTTTTCCGTGCGCGCTGCACCACGAGGAAAGCTCTTTTATTTTATTAAAATCCCGGTTAAACTCGCGCTGCATATAAAATGCGTCAAAATATTCTTCAAGCTGCGAAAATGCTTTTAGCGAGCCTATGCGCATATTAACGGAGGCACGGGTTTTTATATGCGGAAAATATTTTTTTACAACGCTTGCCACAAACACGGAAGTTGTTGTAACTTTAGAAATTTTCATGTTTTTTGAAAGTGTTTCAATGCAGCCTGTAACTCTTTTTTCCAAAGATGCGCTCATGGCGTCTTTTCCGTAGCATGAAGCATTAAAAAGCAAAGTCAAAGAACAGTTTAACTTGCTTATTTCGCTCAGTTCTTCAATCTGATAATGCAAAGAATCCGTGTCTGAAGCTTCGCAAAGAGCATGTCTGCCGCTTGCTTCGGAGCCGAAAGCAAAGTAAACGTCTGAGATTTTGCCTTTAAAATCTTTTACAATCTGATAAATGGTATCGCTTCCATCGTCAAAAAAACGATAACCTAATGAAAAATCCATAATCCGACCTCGCATTTTTGTTCTTTTTTAATTATACACTAAAAAAAAGTAATGTCAATACAAAAATAAACATAAAATTTTGTTAAGGAGGCGAGAAAATATGAGTCAAAGCGGACAAATAGTTGCAAGAGTATACATTTCGCAAATGACAATTCCGATTGTCGGAGCAAACGTTTTTATTCACAAGCTGACGGCAGACGATAAAAAAACACAGCTGATAGCCGTGAGAACAACAAATCAGAACGGAGAGAGCGAGCCGGTTATAATTGATACCCCGGACGAGGCGGAAAGCCAGACGCCGCGTGAGGCGGGAGAGGAAAACCCGTTTGCAAGCGTGAATATATTTATTGAGGCGCCGGGGTTTCAGAGCGTTTTGATACATGATGCACAGGTGTTTTCAAAAAATATCACGGTGCAAAATGTTGAAATGGTGCCGCTTGCCGAACCGCAGATAAGAGAAGCAGATGTTGTAACTGATGTTTATGTAACACCGCAGGCAATAAATTCGCTGAAAAGGCAGGGCGAAAAAGATGTTCGGGAGGGAGAAATGTAGATGATAACTGTTACGCCTTATGTTCCGACTTACATAAGAGTGCATTTGGGTTCTCCGTCGTCTGATGCTTCAACTGTTACGGTAAGCTTTCCCGAATACATAAAAAACGTTGCATCAAGCGAAATTTATCCGACATGGAGCGAAAGTGCAATTTATGCAAATATATATGCGCAGATTTCATATGCACTAAATAAAATCTATACAGAGTTTTACCCAAGCCGCGGCTATGATTTTGATATAACAAATTCAACTGCGGTTGACCAGAAGTTTATATACGGAAGAAATATCTTTTCAAATATAGACAAAATTGTTGATAATATTTTTAATGACTATATCCGCCGCGTCGGAACGGCCGAGCCATTGGCGGCAAAATACTGCGACGGAAGAAACGTTACCTGTAACGGGCTTTCGCAGTGGGGAAGCCAAGACCTTGCAAGACAGGGGTATTCTGCGTTTGGAATTTTGCAGTATTACTACGGCTACGACACTGAAATAGTAAATAACGCACCGCTTAGCGCAGCAAGACGTTCGTATCCGGGGTATTCTATAAGCCGCGGCGACACGGGAAACTATGTTCAGATAATTCAAACCGAGCTTAATCAGATTTCAAACCACTATCCGTCGATAAACAAGTTATATCCTATAGACGGAATTTTCGGCTCGGAAACGGAAAACTCCGTCAGACAGTTTCAAAGAATATTTAATCTGACAGATGACGGCATCGTCGGCAAGGCGACATGGTATAAACTGGTGTATGCATATGTGGGAAATCTTCGGTTTAACGAACTTAATTCGGAGGGACAGCGTCTCTTTGGTGAAAACTTGTCTTACCCGGACGCTATAAGCCTTTCGGACACGGGTGAAAAGGTAAGCAATTTGCAGTTTTTTTTGTCGGTTATATCTTCTGCCGATGCAACAATTCCGCCCGTTGTGATAGACGGAGTTTTCGGAGAGAAAACTCTTGAAGCGGTGAAAGCTTTTCAAAGCGAGTACGGTCTTGAAGTAACAGGTGTTGTTGATTCTGTTACATGGGATGAAATTTATGACGAATTTAAAGGTACGTCAATTGCAGTGTACGGCAGAGAGGTTTTTGAAATACACGGCGAGCCGTATCCCGGAACACCTTTAAAAGAAGGTGACAGCGGAGACGATGTTTTAAAAATACAGCAGCAGCTCAATGCAATATCAAACGAAAACCCCGATGTCAGTGCAGTAACGCCCGACGGTGTGTTCGGAAGTGCAACGCTTAATGCCGTGAAGGAGTTTCAGCAGTATTACGGTCTTGAGGCGGACGGCATTATTGGCAGGCAGACATGGGGCGCAATTCAGCAGACTTATTTATCGCTTTTTGCCTCAGTAAATACCCACCCGATGCAGTTTGGCGGAAACACATTAAAAATCGGCGATAAAGACAGCGTGGAAGAAAGGGGAGAAAATTAATTGGAATATCTCGACAGCAGATGGGGCAGACCGGTCTATAATCTGCAAAACTTTTTAAGAACAATTTCACGGCAAAACGAAAAAGTTTATCCGGTTATTCCGGATGGAATTTTCGGCGAGGACACGAAACGAAGCGTTGAAAGCTTTCAGTCGGCGCACGGTATGGAAGTAACAGGCGAGGTAAACAGCGAAACATGGGAAAAAATAGTGAGTGAATATAAAATATGCGAAAAGTTTTTTTCACCTGTGCGCGGAATAAAGATCATAACAAACGATAAAATTATTAAAAGAGGTCAAAAAGAGCCTGCCGTGTATATAATACAGTCAATGATTTCATCGCTTTCGGATAAGATTGAAAATATAAACGAAGTGGCGATAAACGGAATATACGGCGATGATTTGTATGAGGAGGTTAAAAACTTAAAACCGATTTTTAATCAGACGGGAGAGGATATTGACAAAGAATTTATAAATATTTTGGCGATTCTGTTTGAGCATGCGGTTATTTTTAAACCCGATTATTATACGGGAAAAGCAAGTCTGCAAAGCGAAAGTCAGATGCAAAATGCCGCTGCCGGCCGGCCGAAAGAAAATGAAAACGATAATAAAAATAAAGACGACGGACAAAACAATGTGATTGTCTGGAAATTCTTTTAAAAGGTGAAATCTGCGGCACAGGCTCTTTAGTATAAAAAGAATCTGCGCCGCAAGTGCTTTTTTTTAAAATTTTGCGTGTTGACTTATCGGCTTAAATTTGCTATAATTAAGCTGCCGTTTAGATTATGTAAACAGAGAGCTGATGAAAAATGACAGGATGGCTTATTGTAAACAATTTTTTGAATTCGGATAAGTTTAACGAAATTTATAAATACCTTTTAAATGCTGCAAAAAAATACGGTATAGAGCTTGAACTAAAAAAAACGGGCGAGTGTATGTTTTATGCAGGAGAAGAAAAGAAGCTAAAGGAGCTTTCGGATTTCGTTTTGTTCTGGGATAAGGATATTAATCTTGCAAGGCAGCTTGAAAATATGGGAGCAAAGGTGTTTAACAGCTCAAGGGCGATTGAAATTTGCGATAATAAAGCGCTTTGCGCGCTTTGTCTTTCCGAAAATAAAATAAAAATCCCCAAAACATATATTGCGCCCAAAACGTTTGAAAATATAGGCTACACGGATTTGAGCTTTTTAGATGCTGCTGCTGAAGAACTCGGCTTTCCTTTTGTTATAAAAGAGGCTTTCGGTTCGTTTGGAAAACAGGTGTATTTGGCGCATGATTTAAACGAAGCAAACAAGATTGTTTTAAAAATAAAAAACCGAGATTTTATTATGCAGGAATTTATAAAAGAAAGTGCCGGGTGCGATGTCAGAATTAATATTGTAGGAGGGCGCGCGGTATCTGCGGCAAAGCGCCAGAGCTTAAACGGCGATTTTCGCTCCAATGTGTCAAACGGAGGAGTTATGCAAAAGTATGAGCCGTCATATGAACAAACAGAGCTTGCAAAAGCCGCTTGCCGTGCGATAGGAGCTTCTTTTGCCGGAGTTGATATTTTATTTGGCAAAAACGGGCCTGTTGTGTGTGAAATTAATTCAAATCCCCATTTTAAAAGCACTTTTGACTGCACAGGTCTTGACATGGGAGAAGAAATCATAAAATATATTATAAGCAAAAAGGAAAATTGATATGACAGGCTGGCTGATATATGATAAAGAAGGCGCAAAGAGAAACACCTGGTTTATAAATGAAGTTATTGGTTATGCAAAAAAAAGAGGCGCTGTCATAAAGCTTATGATTGTACAAAAGCTTGTGCTGTCGGTTTCAGACGGCGGATTTTGCGTAATATATGAAAATCAAAAGCAAGAAAAGCCCGATTTTGTTTTAAACCGAACGATTTTTCCGTTTCTGTCAAGATATTTTGAAAAAAACGGTGTAGATGTGTTTAACTGTGCAGATGTGTCTGAAATTTGTAACGACAAAAGAAAAACGCATCTGTATTTGATGAATAAAAATATACCGATGATGGAAACCCGCTTTTTTGACAGGCGCTTTTTTGAATGCGGCAGCAGCGATGAGTTTTATCCGTGTGTTGTAAAGCCGGCGAACGGTCACGGCGGAAACGGCGTTTTTATTGCAAATAATTGCGGTGAGCTTAATAAAATTGTAAAAAGCTATGAAACAGACGAGTTTTTATTACAAAAAATCGCCTCCGAAAAAGGAAGCGACCTTAGAGTTTATATTATCGCAAATAAAATAACCGCCGCAGTTATCAGAAAATCCGAAACCGATTTCAGAAGTAATTTTTCGCTTGGCGGCAGCGTTTCTTTATACAGCTTAAGCGAAAGCGAAGAAAAAACGGTCAAAAGCGTTATGAGTCATTTTGATTTGGCATATGTCGGTATTGATTTTGTGTTTGACAACGGCGAAATGAAATTAAACGAAATCGAAGATGTTGTCGGAGCGAGAATGCTTTATAAAACATGCGATATTGCGGCGCACGAGCTTTATGTTGATTATATACTGAACAAAATCGGTGATAAATATGGAAGAAATTGATTTTTATGAAATAAGCGGATTTGAAAATGCAAAGAAAAAATCGCTTGATTTGCTTGCAAGAAAAAGATATGCAAAAAACGAGCTTTTAAATAAGCTTTTAAAATATGATATAAATGAAAGCGCAGCAGAGGCTGCCTGCATCTGGGCAGAGCAATATGGTTTTTTAAATGACTTTGAATATGCAAAAAGCTATATTTCAGACGCTGTGAGAGTAAAAAAAAAGGGAATAAGAAAGATTTTTTACGAGCTTTACTTAAAAGGCATAGATAAAAACACGGCAGAAGATGCGCTGTCGGAAATAAAAGACGAAATAAATATACAGGAAAATATCGACAGTCTTATAAAAAAACGTTTAAAGGATCCGGGCGACAAAAAACAGCTGCAAAGCACGGTGAGATTTTTGCTTTCAAGAGGATATGAGTTTTCGGATATAAAAAACGGCATAAAAGAATACACGGAGGAGTTTGAGTTTGAGCAGGATTATTAAAAAGCGCAAAATCGCAATGGCATCGCTTGGATGTCCGAAAAATTTGGTCGACAGCGAAAACATGCTCGGAATTTTGGCAGAGCGCGGATTTGAAATAACAACCGACCCGGGCGAAGCGGAGATTATAATTGTGAACACTTGCGCATTTATAGGCGATGCAAAAGAAGAGAGCATAAACAAAGTGCTTGAAATGGCAGATTACAAAAAAACGGGAAAATGTAAATATCTTATTATGACAGGGTGTTTGGCAGAACGCTATCACGATGAAATAAAAACCGAAATCCCCGAGGTGGACGCAGTGTGCGGAACGGGAGATTATTATAAAATAGCAGACGTTATAAAAATGCTTGACGACGGCAAAAAAGCCGTGCTTTTCGGTCATGCAAACGAGTGTGTGCCGGAGGGGCTTGAAAGGGTTTTAAGCGGATACCCCCACAGCGCATATCTTAAGATTTCCGAAGGGTGCGACAATAAATGCACATATTGCATTATTCCGAAACTGCGCGGAAAATACCGTTCGCGCACAATCGAAGATATTGTAAGCGAGGCGAAAGCGCTTGCGGAAAACGGAGTGCGCGAGCTGATATTAATTGCTCAGGACACCACAAGATACGGCATTGATCTTTTCGGCAAATATTCTCTCGACAGGCTTTTAAAAGAACTTGTTAAAATCGATAAAATAAAATGGATCAGACTGCACTATTGTTACCCTGAAGCCATAACGGACGAGCTTTTGCAAACAATAAAGGAAAACGAAAAAATCTGCAATTATTTGGATATGCCGATACAGCATATTAATGACGAGGTTTTAAAAAGAATGGGGCGTCAGAGTACGTCAAAGCAGATAAAAGACCTTATTTTAAAGATAAGAAAAACCGTTCCGGATATGGTTATAAGAACTTCTCTTATCGCCGGTTTTCCGGGAGAGACAAAAGAGCAGTCAGAAGAGCTTTTGGAGTTTTTAAAACAAGCAAGGCTTGACCGTGTCGGCGTGTTTTCATATTCAAGAGAAGAAGGCACTGCCGCGGATTTGCTTGACGGACATTTAGACGAAGAAACAAAAAATAAAAGACGCGATGCGGCAATGGAAATATCAAAGCAGATTTCCGCCGAAAAAAACAAAGAAAAGCTCGGCAGCGTTATAGAGGTTATGTGTGACGGATTTGACAGCGAAAGTATGCTTTATTGCGGACGAAGCCGCGGCGACAGCATTTTAATCGACTCAAACGTTTATTTCGGCGCTGAATTTGAGGCAGAGCCGGGGAGCATTGTTAATGTGAAAATTTTAGACTGTGACGAATATGATTTATATGGGGAGGCAGTAAAATGACAACAGCAAGCAAAGTTACAATGGTAAGGATTTTTATGATTCCGGTGTTTATAGTGTTTTTTATGCTTGGCTACTACAGAAGCGACTTATTCGGTGCATTCGATATTTTCGCAATTGCACTGTTTGTTTTAGCGGCTGCAACAGATGGTATCGATGGTCATATAGCGCGCAAATACAATCAGGTAACGGATTTCGGAAAATTTATAGATCCGCTTGCCGATAAGATTTTGGTTATTTCAGCGCTTATATGCATGGTTGAGTTTGGGTATATAAGCTCGGTTGCGGTTATAATAATAATTGCCAGAGAGTTTATGGTAACAGGGCTTCGTATTGCTGCTATAAGTTCGGGAAAGGTTATTGCCGCCGCTATGTCCGGAAAGATAAAAACAGTTATTCAGATTGTATGCATAACGGCAATTATGCTTGCGTATGCTTTTGATATAAATGACAGCGTGGAGGCTTTTCTAAACGCCGGAGTTTGGATAATGGTGTTTGTAACTATATATTCAGGCTGCGAATATATGGTGAAAAACTGGAACGTGATCGACTTTAAAAAATAATATTTTTATGTGCAATCCGAGGCGCGCTGAATTTGCAGCTTTCGGATTGCGCCGAAAATTTTAAGAAAATTAAAAAAATGTATTGACAAAACGTGAAATTTGTATTATAATAATATTCGTTGCTGCAACGCAGCGTTAAAAATGCGAGTGTGCTGGAATAGGCAGACAGGCACGTTTGAGGGGCGTGTGTCTTCGACGTACGGGTTCAAGTCCCGTCACTCGCACCATACCGAGTGTTCTTACAGAACTTGAAAGGTTTTGTATGACACTCGGTTTTTTATTGACTTTTTAACTTGCACAAGCGGCAAAATGAACATCTACACCCTGTCTTGTATGTACCGAAACATTGTTTTCAGGTAGCTTTTCAAGGTCGGGTATTTCAATATTGCCTATGCAGTTATAATGAATTGTGAGCTGCTGAACGGTTTTACCGTCAATCTTTTCGGACTGGTGTACTTCAATTTTTTCAATCAG
>CAKSHP010000024.1 GCA_934457145.1 uncultured Clostridia bacterium
TTCAGGCATCAATTATTCTATCCCGAATCAGTTTTTCACTCTTTTGTCTGTCCGAAATTCTTGACAAGTTTCAGTTTAATAAGTAAAATCGACAAGCACGAACCGTGCTTGCCGACTTTTTGGCAGGGGCAGAAGGACTTGAACCCTCGGCACGTGGTTTTGGAGACCACTGCTCTACCAACTGAGCTATACCCCTATATTTAAGACACTATTATATTATACAGACTAAATGCGGTTTTGTCAAGAGTTTTTTTCAAAATTTTATTGCAAAATTGAATATAGTTAAAATAGCACAATGATAAAGCGCGGCCGCTTTTTAATGCAGCCGCGCTTTATTGCGCAGAAAAGTTATTGAATTATTTTAACGAAAGAGGCATGCTTTTGCATAGAGGCTGAATTTCTTTAAAATCTTTAAACATCATAATTTCTGCATTGTACCCGCCGTTTAAATCAATTTCGATTTCGGTATTTGTGCTTTGCGATGATGCGGCAAACACGCTTTTGGTTAAAACATTTATCAGTTTGCCGTTATCGTCATATACTGCGGCGCACAAAATCACACTTCCGAGAGCCGGCGAAAGATCAAGCGAAACCGAAATACCGTTTTCGGTTTTCTGAGCGGATAATATATTGGCTGCTGTGCCGACAATAATTTTGATTTCACGCTCAAACGTAACTCCGGTATGAGTGGAGGACGCTGTAAGTATTGCTTCGTATTCGCCGTTTTTAATGCCTTTGCCGATTGTGATGCAGCGGGTGTCATCGTTCCAGGTTATAGCGCTGTCGGAGGCGTTTAAGCTCCATTGTGCGTAGACGGATATATCATCTGTTTCCCACACGTCGTTTCCGTCATCATCTTGAATTAAATATTTTGCTTCTAACTTATACGGTGCACTGACAGTGTCTTCGGTTGTGCTTGTAACAACAATTTCGCTTTCTCCGACTAAGGCGCATGACGGGTCAAGATATGCTCTGCCTTCGGCACTGCCTGCTTCGTTTACTGCCATGACATAAACATATGAATAGTTTTTGCGTTCCTCGTCTGTGCATTTAAGTACAAACGAATTTTCGCTTGCCGGCAGTGTGACGGAGTTTGTTTCATCACCAAGTGAAATGCTGTAGCTTTGTATTTCGCTGCCGCCGTTATCTTCAACGCTCCATGTCAGCTTAATATAATCTGTGCCGATTATTGCGCTGACAATCGGTTCGGACGGCGGATCGGGTATGCTTTCGTCGGGCGTAACTGTCAGATACTGCACGGTTCGAAGATAAAAACCGTTTTCATCTCTGCTTTCGCTGGAAATGGCAACCGTGTATGTTTTTCCGTTTTCAAAACCGTTTAATCTGTAGCCTTCCGAGTACGAAAACCAGTATTTGTCGCCGTCTGCCTTATATTTTGCGGGATATGCGCTGTCATACGCCTGACCGTAAAACTCGATTCCGCCGTTTCTGGGCAGAAGCTTTGGATTAACAACCGGTCTGGGGGCGATTGACCTGGGGGTTCTGTTTATGCGCGAGCTTGACGCACCGCCGCCCTCCGCATCAACTGCGCGGACGGAAACTTTATATTTGCGTTCGTTTTCAAGACCTGTGAATATATAATGCAGAGTCCCGTCGTATGATATCGGCTCAATTGTCTGCCACTCACCGCCGTCAAGGCTTACTTCATAGCCCGTGACTTTTTCGTCAGATACAGGATACCAGTCAAGCTCTAACTGCTCATAACCTTCAACAACGCTGTTGATTTCAGGCGCTGCAAGCTTGTGAGGCGCTGTTTGCCTTGATGAAGATGCTGCGCCGTTTCCGGCAGAATTTACTGCACACACCGCAAAATCGTACACCTGATTTGTGGTAAGGTCTGAAAAGGTGTATTCCAATACATTGCTGGCATCAATCCAGCTTGCGCCTCCATCTTTTGAAACTTTATAGTCGGTTATCGGCGAGTTGCCGTCGGCTTCGGGGGCATGCCAGGTAAGGTGCGCTTTTTTGTATTCGGTTTGAACGCTAAATGCCTTTGGCGGAGGCGGAGAAGTGATATTTGAAGAGGTTGAGGCGCTCAAATACGTGCAGTTGAAGCAGTTTGTGGTTCGTGTGTAAAGAGCGATATTATATGTTGTGTTATTATCTAAGTTTTTAAAGGTGTGCTGCAATTCGTCGGTTTCTTCAATAAATGCATAGTCGACGCTGCGGTCGGGCTTTGTTAAAAACAACTGATAATATTTCCATGCGATATCCTGTACGTATTCATTTTCGCCCCAAGAGTCAGGTGCCTCCCATGTCACGGTAATGCTGTCGGCACAAGAATATATCTTAATATTTTTAGCCGGGTCGGGATCGTCTTCAGAATGACACACCTCAAAGCTAAACCATGCCGGTGCACTTTCACCGCAGGTGTTTACTGCTTTGACTCCTATGGTGTAAGTCTCGCCGATAGTGAGCGTTTCAGGAATTTTAAGATCAAAGTCATAGCCCGACTGAGCAGTTGAGTCATATTCTTTCCAGATTTGCGAGTCATTATCTGTGTAGTTTTCGTGATCCTTTATGGTATACAGATAGTAAAGCATTTTTGCGCCGCCGTCGTCTTTAGGAGCAGAAACTGAAACTTTGACGGGGTTTGCCAGATACGGAAAGTTGTTTTTAAGGCTTGGCGCATCCGGAATTGTCGGATTTGTTACTGTGTATGTAAGGGTAACAAATGCGGCGGTGACCTCGTTGGTTATTGTGAGCGTGTCTGTATGAGTTCCGATTTCAAGACCGCTTTTCGGCGCAACCTTTACGGTGGCGCTGTCGGAGGATGAACCTTTAGGCGAAAGCTGCGATGAAGAAACCTGAGAGGTTATTGTAAACGGGCTGTCGTCGTCAAGAAGTGCTTTGAGTCCCTGAATTGAGGATGTGTGAACATTTGACACAGTTACCGTCTGTTCGGCAGCTGCGGGAGTGCCGCGGCTGTAGTTATAGCGCATAGTGCCGAAGTCTAAAGAATCTTTATCGGTTTTGAGCCATATTGGCATTTCATACGGGGTAACGTTTATTGTAAACGGATTTGACAAAACGCCTCCGACATTCAGGCGCACGGTGTAGCTGCCAGGCTTGACATTGCCGTTTATATTAACGCCGAATGAAAAAGGATCGCTTGTGCCTATATTGGTTCCGCCTGTGTTTAAGCTCATGCCGAGAGGTGCATCTTCAAGCGCTGTGTATGCTTCGCGCGTTACGCCTTCTGCCGTAACGGAAAAAGAGGCGGTACTTGTGTAGTTTAAAGTTGCGGCGCCGACCTGGCTTATGGTGTAACTGTCGGGATAGACTGTTACTTTTGAAGGAACAACGCCTTTGGGATTGTTTACGGCTGAAGTTATATAGGTAACAACGGGGAACTGCTGAACCGAGCTGCCTTCTTTAAAATTATAAATACAGTGCAGAAGCCGCCAGTTAAATGCAGCCTTTTCATTTGATCCGCTTGCGTCATTGCCGTCGCCCTGACCGAAAACCGTGCCTTCAAAGCTTGTGCCTATGGCGGTTGTGGTTATCTTTGCGCTTTCGTATTCCTTTTCGGTTACACTGCCGACGCTTATTTTTGTGCCGGCATTAGCCATGCCGAATATGTCATCGGCTTCGCTTTCAATTCCGCCGCCCAGCTTAACGCTGACAGACGAGCCGGCAGATGTTGTCTGGGTTGTTTCTTCCGAAATATCGATAGTCATGGTCTGACTGCCGGTATTGGACGGAAACGACGATGATCTCGGATATGTCATAATGCTGTTATATAAAACATGAGAGCCGGAGGGCGTTGTGTCAGGGTATGTTTCCGGTTTACCGACGGTGTGAGTGAATACATCTGATAAATCAGGAAGTGCGCCTTCGGCATAAGGGATAAATGAAAGATAGTCTTTATATGAAAGCGACGCTGTTTTGATTGCGTCCGAGCCGTTTCGCGGTACATACACGATATACGGCGATTGCCCGTATGTGCCGTTTTCGCCGGGATAGCAGGCAGTGTATGCATATGCATCATACGCAATTGTTGTTAAAACAACACAGTCCTCGCCGCCGGAGGCTGAAAAGCTTTGCGAGTAGGAAACCTGGCGCATGTTTTCATCCGAAACGGACGAGTTTTTCATTGCTTCGCTTTCCGCTTCAAAAACGCCTGCCGTGCCTAATGCGCCGGCTTTGATTTCCGTTGAGACATATGCGCCTGCCGATATGGTAAATGATTCTGATTTGCCGGTGGTAAATGAGGTGCTTCTTCCGTAGGTTGTCTGGCTGTTTGTATACATATCGCTCGGAAGCGAGTCAAAATAAGGCGGAGAGGCAAGAGCTGCTATAATAACGGGATCTGCCCAGAAAAATTGGTGTTTATTGTATTTAAGGTATATAGAGTCGTTGTCGGCATCGGGCATTGCAATCACACCGAAGCCCTGATCGGTGCCAAGAAGAGTTGAGCCTGAATCTGTGGTGTATGCATTACCTGAAGGCGACAGATAGTAGGTGTTATAGCCGTTTTGCGTGTATGCGCTGATTATGGCGGCATCTTTGTATGTTTTGCCGTCAAAGCTGATGTTTGCGCATCTTATGTTTGTAACATTTATGCCGTTGTTATAAAAAACGCAGTTTGCAGATGAAAAACCGGGAGCGGTTGTTGAAACGTTTGTGCCCCAGGTGCCTGTGTAACAGCCCTGGTCTTTGGTATCATAACGATAGGTGTTTGCGTCGGGGTAGCGGACAAACGATATAAGTTTCTGATCTGCGACAAGCGTTCCGGAGGAAACATAATTTCTTTTCTGGTCCGATAAACCGAAATCGTTTTTCAAAACGCCTATTCTTACCGGGGCACAGTCGCTCACTTTTGTTTTATACACAAAATCCGTGTCGCTGTATTCGGAGGAATCAACCCAGCCGTGGTGAAAAATGCCTCCGTTATACACCGTTGAAGACACAAATTTATCTGAAGATTTTTTATAGTCAAACGCAAGTATGTAAAAGCTCGGAGTGTACATCTTTTCGCCCGAATATGCTGCCCATGAGTGAATTGTTTGTTTTAAAGAAAGGAAAATTGTCGGCGCAGCGGAAGAATCTGTATCAAATATTTTAACATCAAAGCCGGAAGCGTCGCCGGAGGTTGCGCTAAGGCGAAGCTTTTGCGTTATTTCGCCGTCGGCATAAGTTAAAAGAGGTTTGCGTTTTAAGATCATCTGGCTTACCGTGTCGGCGCCGCCTATATAATAAACAGAAAACATGTTGTTTACATAGTTTGCATTGTACTGCGCTTTTGTTGTTGATATTGCAGATACGATATCGTCATAACCGTCAGAGTCAACATCGCCCTCCGCTAAAGAAGCAGTAGTGCCGGGGGCGCCTAAGTGGCAGTTATCTACCCACATCGGCATACTGTTGTTAAGCGACTGAGGAACGCTGTCCCAGCCGGCAGCGCTTTTCCAGCTTTCCGCGCTGCGGTTTTCGCTTTTTAAAAACCACGCATAGCTTCCCGCAAATTTATCAAAGCCGTATTCGTCGGAAGAGCTTGTTGTAAAGCCGTTTGTCGGCGTGGCGGTAACAATTTCGTCATATCCGTCTGCGTTGATATCGGCGCACACAATGGCCATGCAGTTTGCAAAGTTTTTGACATCTGCATAAAAATCCGCCGTGCTTTGCGCGCTGTTATACAAAACCGCAACAGCTGCGGCAACGCCGGTTTGCAAATCTGCCGTGCAGAGGAGAAGAAGGGATTTATTATCGGTTGTTTTTGCGGCGGCAAGCAAGGCAAGTTCGTTTTTTTTGCCGTCGTTATTAAAATCGCCTTCATAGGAGGCTAAAAATTTATATGTATTGCTGAGAGTGTATGCATTTGAGCCGATAAAAACCGTTCCTGTCTGAAGGTATACGGGGTTTGAAAACGTGCTCCATGATGCATTTTCAAAGTCAAAATTGTCTTTTCCGTATATTTTTTGAGTGCGGCTGCTTAAACTTAAAGGCTCTCTTATATCAGACAAAACCGTGCCGTCAAGATACGGAAGATTGTCAGCTTTTTCATC
The DNA here is from genome assembly GCA_934457145.1 of uncultured Clostridia bacterium. Lineage (GTDB taxonomy): Bacteria > Bacillota > Clostridia > UBA1381 > UMGS1253 > CAKSHP01. Next base: position 6,030 of record CAKSHP010000024.1, read on the forward strand.
TGCGTCGATTTCGGTTATATCGCCGAAAATTTCGCGGAAGATGTCTGCTTCGGAGAGATGTGCCTGCGCCGTTTGAGCCGAGTTTGCATATGTAACGGCGCGCACGGGAAGCAGCGCTAAAATGATTAGAAGTGAAATAAGCTTGCGTTTCATAAAAAAACTCCCTTCGTAATTTGTATAATTGCATATTTATTATACCAAAAAGGGAGCTAAAAAAAAATTAGCCACAGGCTAATTTTTTAAAATTAAAGATTGGTGTCTGAAAGCTGTACGCGGGATTTAATTCCGGTTTTGTCAAAAATATTGCCGATTGCAATTTTAACCGTTGAAAGAGATATGTAGAGTCTGGCGGCAATCTGCTTGTTTGTAAGTCCCTGGCGGATAAGAGAAACAACTTCTTTTTCGCGCGGAGAAAGCTCGGGCTTTTTTAAAGCGATTTTTGCACAGGATTTTTCAAATGCATCTCCGAGGCTTAAGATTTTGTCGTATCCGCAAAAGGGGGTTATGCGCTTTAAAGAGCTTTTGATATATGAAAGGTTTTGCGCAAAAGGCATGTAAATTTCATCGCAAAGCGCATAGGAAAGCGCGGTTTGCAAAGACAAATCGGCTTCTTTTTCATTTGAAAGCGCACTTTGTGCGCAGCAAATAAAGATATAAAAATATATCTTTGCAGCTGCACACGGATAAATCATATTTTCGTCTGCAAATGTGCAGAATGCGAGCAGTTTGTTATATTCTTTTCTTTCAAGCAGGATTTTTGCATATATAACATTTGCAAAGGGTATTGTCATAGGTGCGATTTTGTTTTCGTCGATATATCCTTTTAAAAGCCAGTTTTCAATTTTTTTTATTCTGTGTGTGAAAGCATAAATATATCCTAAAGCCAAATCAAACGTGTAGCGACACATATCCTCAGTGTTATAAGACGAAATTTCCGACATGGAAAAGAGAACGTCTGAAAGTTTTGCCTCATCGCCCGTTTGCAGCGCGGCATTTGCCAAAACGAAAAATCCGCACCAGACGATGCTGTTTTGTTTTTTGCTTTGAGCTTCGAATATTGCTCTGTGGGCAAGAGTTTCGGCCCGGTTTAAATTGCCGCGCATGAATTCCGCTTCGGCGCGCATTACGTATTGTGAACCGCTGCCGTGGCCGTCGGTGAGTTTATAGTAATAAGGCATACATTCGTCCATCAAATTCAGTTCGCGCTCAAGCTCGCCTGCTGTTTTGTGATATAAAAACATAACGGATGGAGAGCCGAAAGTCCATGTGCTTTGTATGTTTATAAGGCTTGCTTTTTTGCCTGAAAGCTCGTAAGCTTTGCGGTGATGGCTGCTCATTTTTGCAATATCGTTATATTTTGTAAACGAAATCAAAAGCTCTGTTTCGCCTAAGATTGTGTTTCTTTTTTCCTTAGGAATGTTGCAGAGGGGCAGAAGATTTAAAATTTCGTTTATAACAGAGGCAAGCTTTTCGTGTTCATTTATAAAAAACAAAATAAACGCAAGCGGAACCATGCTCTCTATATGGCTGAGCTTAATATCGCGCGGAGTGTTTTCAAGTATGTCAAATATCATCTTGCGGGTGTTTGCGTTTTCGATATCCGCAAGGTCATAGCTTGTGTGGGGAATTGAAAAAATGCGCTCATAATCTCCGGCGCGGTAATACAGGTTTATTGCGTTAATCTTTTTGCCGTGCTTTTCCTCCCATTCGGCAGCTGAAATTAACAGCCGGTTTTGCTTTTGTACCGAAAGCGAGCCAAAAGCTTCGTTAAGATACACATAAAGCAGATGATGAAAATAGTATTGCTGTTTTTTATCATCATAGTGAACAAATCCGTTTCCGGTAAGGTGTGTGTAAACAAAACCGGCATCGCATCCGCTCACGGCAGCTGCCTGCGAAAGCGTGAAACTGTCAAAGAGCGAAAGCGATATGTAAAAGATTTGCTCTTTATCATTCATTCTGTCGAAAAAAGCTTTTTTCATAAGCGTGTTTAAAATGCCTTTTTCAAAGCGTTTGTTTTTTGCATAGAAAAGAAGCTGAAGATAAACGGCAAAAATCCAGCCGCTGGTTATGTGCATCAGCTCGGAAAGCTCGCTTTCGGTTAAAACTATGCCTGCGCATGCAAAATATTCAAGGCAATCGAATTTTGAAAAAGCAAGCTCGTCTGCACCTATCAAAAGGGTTTTGCTGCCGTGAAATCTGATGCCGTTTTTTTTGTTTACGGATTGAATAAGGACAACAAAGTGAAGATTTTTGCACCCGTGGCACTCCAGTGCCGAAAGAAACATATCTAAATTCTCTGCCGAGTCCGAAAGATTGTCAAATATGATATATGTTTCGCGGGGAAGCTCTATTTCTTTCATTATTTCGTATATATCAGACATATTTTCACGGTTTGGTTCGCCGCAGTTTTTTAATGCTTCGGCGCAGATGCGGTCATCGGACAGCGCAGATGCAGTCAGCCATTGCCAGTATTCGGCGGTGCTGTCTGTAAAAAAGGTGTGTTTTAGTATATTGGCGTTTTCAAAGCGGGTATGCGAAAAAAATTCGCCGATCAGCGTTGTTTTGCCGAAGCCTGAAGGCGCCTCAAGCACGGTAAGCGGATATTTTTTTATATTTTCAAGTTCGTTTGTTATCCGTTTCGGAAAATAAAGAGCCTGAAGATTAATGTTTGGCGTCATTTTATATCTACCTCCGATTTGAAGTATATCACAATACGGGTAAAAAATCAATGGATCGTGCAGAAAATTTGAGAAAAACATTTGAAAAAAGGTATTGACAGAAAATAAAAGCTGTGTTATTATATATACGATAATAAATCTTTAAAAGCGGTACTGTGATGCCGGCAAGATTTTACATAGTTGTTTTGCGCTTGAAAGCATTTTAGATTTTAAAAATGTTTTGGGTGCAGATTTGTTTTGGTGTTAAAATTCTTGCGGAAGCAGGAATTTTTTTTGTGAGAAATAGCTTGGCGATATTTATTAAGGAGGAATAGCCGTGAAATATTTGCTTAAGGGCGCAGACGTATATATAAACGGACAGTTTTTAAAAAGGGATATACTTGTTAAAGACGGTTTTATTTGCGATATTTGCGAGAGTCTGAATGATTCGGACGCTGTTTTGTTTGATTTGAAAGATAAATATATATTTCCCGGCTTTATTGATGTTCATGTGCATTTAAGAGAGCCGGGTTTTTCATATAAAGAAACGATTAAAACGGCAACCGGGGCAGCGGCTGCCGGGGGGTATCAAGCGGTGTGCGCGATGCCTAACTTAAACCCGGTTCCGGACAGCTTAAAAAATTTGAAAGCCGAGCTTGATTTAATTGATAAAGACGCGCTTGTTGCAGTTTATCCTTACGGTGCGATAACGGCAGGCGAAATAGGAGAAAAGCTTTCCGATATGGAGGAAATGAGCGGGTTTGTGATTGGCTTTTCAGACGACGGAAAAGGCGTGCAAAATAAAGAAATAATGGAAAAGGCAATGGAAAAGGCAAAAAGCTTAGATAAAATAATTGCGGCGCACTGCGAGGATAACAGTCTTTTAAACGGCGGTTATATCCATGACGGTGAGTATTGCAGGAAAAACGCTCACAAAGGAATTTGTTCAAAGAGCGAATATCTGCCGATTGAAAGAGATACAGAGCTTATTAAAAAAACGCATTGCAAATACCATGTGTGCCATGTGTCGGCAAAAGAGAGCATAGAAAAAATAAAAGAGGCTAAAAAAAGCGGAGCGGACATCACATGCGAAACCGCACCGCACTACCTTGTTTTGTGCGATAAGGATTTAAAAGACGAGGGGTGCTTTAAAATGAATCCGCCGATAAGAAGCGAGCTTGACCGCGACGCGCTTATCAAAGCATTAAACGATGGCACAATAGATATGATTGCAACCGATCATGCACCGCACAGCGAGAAGGAAAAATCAAAGGGACTAAAAGACAGCCTCATGGGCGTTGTCGGGCTTGAAACGGCGTTTAGCGTGCTTTACACTTATCTTGTGAAAACAAAAAAAATCACGCTTGAAAAGCTTATAGCCTTAATGTTTGACAATCCGAAAAAACGCTTTGGCATAGGCGAGGAAATAAAAAAGAAAAACCATGCAAACCTGTGCGTTTTTGATTTAAACGGGCAGTATAAAATAAATTCGAAAGACTTTTTGTCGATGGGAAAGAGCACGCCGTTTGACGGACTTTCGGTTGTTGCAAAATGCATCATGACAATGTATGAAGGAAAAATCGTTTATAAAAGTGAGGAGTAGGGCATGCAGCAAAAGATTTTTGAGATAAAAAAGAATAAGAAAATTGCAAAAAACATTTATGAAATGAAACTTGGCGGAGAATATGAGGAAAATATAAGAGCCGGGCAGTTTATAAATATAAAAATCGAAGGCTTTTTTTTAAGACGTCCGATTTGCGTTTGCGATTATGATGAAAAAAGCATAAGCATTGTTTATAAAACGGTCGGCGCGGGAACAAAGAAAATGTCGCAGTTAAAAACCGGCGACACGCTTGATCTGCTTATTGGTTTGGGAAACGGATATAATTTGGATAAAAGCAAAGATACTGCGCTTGTTATCGGCGCAGGAACGGGAACGGCATCGGCATACTGCGCCGCAAAACAGCTTAAAAAAAGCGGCAAAAAGGCAATTGCTGTTTTGGGATTTAACACGAAAGAGGATATTTTTTATAAAGAAAAATTTGAAGATGTGTGCGACCGGGTTTACATTGCAACATTAGACGGCAGTGAAGGCACAAAGGGTTTTGTGACAGATATTATAAAAGATTTAAACTATACATATGCATACGTTTGTGGGCCGGAAATGATGATGCGCGCAGTGTATGACATTATAAAAACCTCGGCAGAGTTTAGCTTTGAGGCGCGCATGGGATGCGGTTTCGGAGCGTGTATGGGATGTTCATGCAAAACAAAATATAAAACGAAAAGAATTTGCAAAGACGGCCCTGTGCTTGAAAAGGAGGAGATAATATGGTAGACACAAAGGTGGTTTTAAGCGGTCTTGAAATGGACAATCCCGTTGCTGCGGCAAGCGGAACTTTCGGATACGGATATGAGTTTGCAAATCTTTACGATATAAATATACTGGGTTCGTTTTCGTTTAAAGGAACGACAAAAGAGCCGCGGTTTGGCAATCCGCTGCCGAGAATTGCGGAGTGTAAGGGAGCGATGATAAATTCCGTCGGCCTTGCAAACCCCGGAATAGATAAGGTTATAAAAGAAGAACTTCCGAAAATGGAAAAATGCTTTTCAAAAAAGGTTATTGCAAATGTAAGCGGATTTTCAAAAGAGGAATATGTTTACTGCTGTGAGAAAATCGATAAGGAAAAAAGCGTTGGCATAATTGAAGTTAATATAAGCTGTCCGAATGTTCATAACGGAGGAATGAGCTTCGGAACAGACGAAAAAAACGCATATGAAATCACAAGCGCCGTTAAAAAGGTGACAACAAAGCCTGTGTTTGTTAAGCTGACACCGAACGTGTGCGATATAGCAAAGATTGCAAAGGCCTGCGAGGACGGCGGAGCGGACGGAATAAGCCTTATTAACACTCTTCTCGGAATGAGAATAGATTTAAAAACTAAAAAGCCCGTTTTGGCAAACAAAATGGGCGGAATTTCGGGAGGCGGCGTGTTTGCGCTGGCGCTTAGGATGGTATATCAGGTATATGAAGCCGTTAAAATTCCGATTATGGGAATGGGCGGGGTTGAAAGCGCGTCAGACGTTATTGAGATGATGATGGCGGGAGCAACTGCCGTTCAGGTCGGCGCAGCAAATTTGGTAAATCCTTATGCGTGCAAAACGATTATAGAAGATTTGCCGAAAACAATGCAGGAGCTTAACATAAAAAATATAAAAGATATTATAGGAGCGGCGCATAGGTAAATGCGCAAAAGAAAGGAAATGATAAAATGGCAAGAGATGTTATAATTGCGTGCGACTTTTCGGGCGCGGACGAGGTTTTGAATTTTTTAGATAAGTTTAAAGACGAAAAACCGTTTGTTAAAATAGGAATGGAGCTTTTCTACAGCGCCGGTGCGGAAATTGTGCGAAAAATTAAAGAAAGAGGACATAAAATATTTTTGGACTTAAAGCTTTGCGACATACCGAACACGGTTGAAAAATCTATGGCAGTTTTGAAAAATTTAGACGTTGACATGGTAAACGTTCATGCATTCGGAACAAAGAAAATGATGGAGGCGGCAGTGCGCGGACTTACAAGAAACGACGGCACAAGGCCGTTAATCATTGCGGTAACGCTTTTAACCTCGGTTGGGGAAGAGCAGATTAAAGACGAGCTTTTTATAGGCGAGCCGCTTGAAAAAACGGTTATGCACCTGGCAGAAAACGCAAAGGACGCAGGACTTGACGGGGTTGTTTGCTCGCCGCTGGAGGCAAAAAAGGTTAAAGATAAATGCGGCATAGGTTTTATAACGGTTACTCCCGGGGTTCGCTTTGCAGAGTCCGGCACAGGCGATCAGGTCAGGGTTACAACGCCGCAAAAGGCAAGAGAGCTTGGCTCGGATTATATAGTAGTCGGCAGACCGATAACGGCAAGCGATGATCCTGTTTCGGCATATAAAAGATGCGTTAAAGAATTTTTAGTGTGATAAAACGGAGGAGATAGAAATGGAAAAAACAATTGCAAAGGATTTACTTTCGATAGGCGCGGTTTTTTTGCGTCCGGACCAGCCGTTTACCTGGGCGAGCGGAATAAAAAGCCCGATTTACTGCGACAACCGCCTTACGCTGAGTGCGCCGAAGGTGCGCGATGATATTGAAACGTCGCTTGCAAAAATTATAAAAGAAAGCTACCCCGAAGCGGAAATTCTGATGGGAACGTCGACCGCGGGAATTGCCCATGCGGCAATTTGCGCACACATTTTGGATATGCCTATGGGATATGTGCGTTCGGGAGCAAAAGATCACGGCCGCGAAAACAAAATTGAAGGAAAGCTTGAAGCGGGGCAGAAGGTTGTTGTTGTGGAGGATTTAATATCAACCGGAGGCAGCGTTATTGAAGTTGTTGAAACGTTAAGACAAGCCGGCGCCGAGGTTTTGGGAATTGTGAGCATATTTACCTACAAAATGAAAAAAGGTCTTGAAAGACTTAATGCGGCAAACGTTAAAAATATAAGCTTAACCGATTTTGACTGCGTTGTAAAGACTGCTGCGGAAACAGGATATATAAAAGAAGAGGATGAAAAAAGACTTTTGGCGTTTCGCGATAATCCGGGCGACGAAAGCTGGATTGGAGGCGGCAGATAATGCGCAGTCTTATCGATATTGTTGATTTGTCAAAAGAGGAAATTGACGAGCTTATTAAAAAGGCGCAGGATATTATAGAAAATCCCGAAAAATACAGAGAAAAATGCAAGTATAAAAAGCTTGCCACGCTGTTTTTCGAGCCGTCGACAAGAACAAGGCTGAGCTTTGAGGCGGCAATGCTTGAGCTTGGCGGAAATGTGATTGGTTTTTCGGACGCTGATTCAAGCTCGGCGGCAAAGGGCGAAAGCGTTGCCGACACGGTGAGAGTTGTCGGCTGTTATGCAGACATTATAGCAATGCGCCATCCGAAAGAGGGCGCGCCGATGGCGGCTGCGCTTAAAAGCGAAGTGCCGATTATTAACGCAGGTGACGGCGGACATAACCACCCGACACAAACCCTTGCCGACCTTTTAACGATAAAGCTTGAAGCGAAAAGGCTTGATAATTTAACAATCGGTCTTTGCGGTGACTTAAAATTCGGCAGAACGGTACATTCGCTTATATGCGCAATGGCAAGATATGAAAATATTAAATTTGTTTTAATTTCGCCAAACGAGCTTCAGCTGCCCGATTATATAAAAGACATAATTGTTAAAAACAATATTGAATTTAAGCAAACGCAAAGCCTTGACGATGTTATGAAAGACCTTGACATTCTTTATATGACAAGGGTTCAGAAAGAGCGGTTTTTCAACGAGGCGGATTATATAAGATTAAAAGACAGCTATGTTTTAACAAAAGAAAAGCTTAAATATGCAAAAGAAAACATGTGCATACTGCATCCTTTGCCGAGAGTAAACGAGATTGCCGTTGATGTTGACGACAGCGTTCATGCAAAATATTTTAAGCAGGTGCGGTATGGAAAATATATGCGCATGGCTCTTATTTTAAAGCTTTTGGAGGTGGAATAAATGAATATAGACTCTATTGCAAACGGAATTGTTATAGACCATATAAAAGCCGGAAACGGAATGGAAATTTACCGCTTTTTAAATCTTGACGCGCTTGACTGTCAGGTTGCTGTTATAAAAAATGCGTCGAGCAGAAAAATGGGGAAAAAGGATATAATAAAAATCGACGCCGATTTAAAAATCGACCTCGATGTTTTAGGCTATATTGATCCGCATATAACGGTTAATATAATAAAAAACGGCAAACTTGAAAGAAAAGAGCATATAAGTCTGCCCGAAAAAATAACAAACGTTTTAAAATGCAGAAACCCGAGATGCATAACCTCGTGCGAGCAGGGCATTGTGCACACATTTAAGCTTGCAGACAAGGAAAACGCCGTATACAGATGCATTTACTGTGACGCAAAAGCAAAAGATAATGCCATGCGTGGTGATATTAAGTGAAAGTGATGCAGTATGTTAGCGCAAAAAACGCAGCGGCTATAGAGGCAAGACAGGTGCTCGGTTCATACTGCGTTGAATTTGAAAAATAGGGTATTAAAAATAGGTTTTTAAGCAAAAAGGGGCGTGCGGTTTAATTGCCGTACACCCCTTTTTTGTTATTTTATAAAATTATTTTTTTGCTGCCATGCCGTGTGCCGGGATTTTAATTTTTTGACCGTCGATTACGGCATAAAGGTCAAAATCCGTGTCGTTATATAAAATATTGTTTTCGTTTCGGATTGACTGCGACGCGGTGTAGTAGTTATAAAGCTCGGCATTTGTGCAGTACCAGCTTTCGCCTTCGTCGTCAATTTGTTTGCACATTTTATCTAAATCGTCATAGCTTAAATCGTTTATATATTTAGCCATAGACGTGTCGCCCTCCTGAGCCTGCTGCGCGTATGTAACCTCATATGCGTGTCCCCAGATTGAAAACTGTTTAAGACCTGTTTTATCAAGCGGAGATAATGCAAGATAATTTGTCAGCATTTGCTGATTGGCGTTTGTTATTCTTGCGCTCTGTCTCCAGTTAAACCAGTCCTGCGGAAACTCAAAGCTTCCGTTTACTTCTGTCGGACGAACATATTTTACTCCAAGAGAGCTTATATATTCTAAGATTTGTGCATAGTCGCTTCTTTTTGTCGGTGCGCCGTAGGGCCAGATAAAGCCTATGGGGTTGGTGCCGAACAGTTCGTTTAATCTCTCGGCTCCGTGACCTATTTCATATTTGCAATCGTCTAAAGTCATTGGCTGAAAAACTGTTCCATTTATTGTTTCCGCCTCGTTTTCAACACTCATTCTTCTGTGCTGATAGCCGTGGTTTGCAATTTCGTCGCCGCCGGCAAGATAATGCGGAGCTGAATTTGTCATAAAGCTGTCGGTTATTCTGCTTGAGACTATATTCCATGTCGACTTAATGCCGTATTTTTCAAAGATCATCTTAAGGCGCTTGTCGCCGGCTTTTTCGCTTCCGTATGCGCCGTCGTCAAAGCTGAATGTAAGCGCTTTTGTTGTGTATGACGGATATGTTAATATAACGTCTGTTGCTGTTTTGTTTGCGGCAAACAGCGTTACACATTCCGTCAGCGGAGCGTTTACCGAGTCCCAGACAAAAACTTTAAGCTTATCGCCCGCAGAGGCAGAAGTTATTGAAACTGTTTGCGAAAGCTCTTCGCTTTCGGATATATCTTTAACCGGGCTTACGCTGTATTTTTTGAGTCGGCCTGAAGATGAATACTGCGCAACTATCATTTTTGCCTTTATCGGAGAAGATGTGTAGTTAGTAACGGTTGCCTTTGCGGCAAATTCTCCGGTGGTAAAGGAAGATGAAAGAGCGTAGCCGTTTAAGCTTGAGCTGATTTTTGAAACGTCAACTCTTGCACCGCCGAAAGTGTATACGGCAGTTGTGTTTTTGTCGGCGGCAGTGATTGTAAGAGTCATGCCGCTGCGAATTTTTGTGTTATCGCCGGCTAAAGAACCGTCCGCATTTTTTATAATATATGTGCTGCCTTCGGGGAATTTTAAAACGTTTTCTATTTCACCCGCTGTCAGATTGTTGTAGCCGCAGATTCTGTTTTCTAAAACCGAGGCTGTGTCTGAAAGTATTTTGGTGTCGAACGAAAGAACAAAGCGGTAATATGTTATTTGATCATTTAAAGTGTTTTTTGCGCGAAGATAATCGCCGATTTTTATTTTGTCGCTGTCTGAAAGAGTCAGACCGTTTTCGTCAACAAAGCTGTATTCATAAGTGTATGAGTCCGATACGGAAAGAGAATTTTTAAATTCCGATACCGTAAAGCCGTTTGAAGCAATTGTAGTTTTGGTGTTGTCTATTGTTGCGAGGCTGCTTTCAAGCTTTGCAGACGCACATATTACAGGTTCGGTTCCGTCGCGGTAGGTTTTTATTGATATGTTGTCTAAGTATCTTTCCGTGTAAGGATAAACGTCGCCTGACTTTTGCGGCGAGAGGAAAAATCTTATATGGTCAAGACCGCTGAAAAGCTGATAGCCGTCTGTTTGATTGTCGGCATCCATTACAAGCTTGTCTTTGTATTTAATGCCGTCAATGTATGCATCGGCGGCGGAATAGTAACCATTTACGCCGTCTACGGTTGTTTCGTATTTTCTGAAAAGAACAATATCAAAACGGCTCCACTGCTTGTCTTTAAAAGCTCTTGCAGCGCCCGAGCCGAATACCTTGTCTACAGTGTTTTTTGAAAATGAAAACGGAAGAGCACTCACAAAACGCTTTGTAACATGCTTTTTTGTTGATTCATCGTATGTGTAAGGTCTTATTTCAACAAAGTTTCCCATATATCCTTCAATATACATATCAAAGCTTATATGTATAATATCTTTATCGCCGAGAGTTTTTGTTCCTGAAGAAAACTGAATGTAAGGCGAGGCAATGTTTGAGCCGACAGACGTGTCGGCAGGAAGAGAAGAAGCGTTACACTCGCTTGTGAATTTATAGGAGGCATCGTCTTTATCTTTTCCGAAAACGCCGTATTCCAGGCTTCCGGTGTAAGGAGCTTCGCCTTCTTTTGTGATGTTTAGCGCAAACGGTATGTCGGAGGCAACGTTGTTTGTTACGGTGTTGTTTGTAAAATCATAGAGGATATAATCCTCGGCTGTGGTTTTTGAAAAAACCGTCGGAACGGCAAAGAGCGAAAGCAAAATTGCCGCCGATAGAAGCACGGAAGTGATTTTTCTCATATTTTAATCATAACCTTTCTGCCCGCAAAATTATGTAATTAGCCGAAAAAAGCGGTGCGCGGGCCGTTTGCGCCGCTTTTCGCACTATATATAAATAATTTATCACAAAAAATTAAAAAAGTCAATCAATTTTGTTAAAAATCATTATAAAATTGCTGGGATAAAGAAAAGATATGCGGTCTGTTTTTTTGCCAAATGGCATAGTTTAAGCTTTTGATTGACATATCGGGCAAAAAATGATAAAATAAAGCAGTAATTTGACATTTGTTTTAATCGGAGGATAATATGAGAACGGTAAACATTCCTGTTTTTGTGCCGCATAAGGGGTGCCCCAACGATTGCGTTTTCTGCAATCAGAAAACAATCACCGGCAAAAGCGACATGACGCCCGAAATTGCGGCAAAATATATAGAAAAGTGCATAAAAACAATTCCCGAAAACGCAAAATGTCAGATAGCATTTTTCGGAGGAAGCTTTACGGCTGTTGAAAAAACTTTGCAGGAAGAATTTTTAAAGACAGCTTTTCCGTATGTTAAAAGCGGAGCCGTGAGCGGAATAAGAGTTTCAACAAGACCGGACTGCATAGATAAAGAAAACTTAAAACTTCTTAAAAACTACGGCACCGAGGCGATAGAGCTTGGAGTGCAGTCGACGGATGATAACGTTTTGCGCCTTGCAAACAGGGGGCATACGTTTGAAGATGTGAAAAATGCGGTAAAAATCATAAAAGAGTTTGGCGGCTTTGAACTCGGGCTTCAGATGATGACCGGGCTTTTGGGCGATACATATGAAAAAACGGTTAAAACGGCACAGGATATAATAGATCTCGGAGCCGATACCACAAGAATATATCCGACTCTTGTTATACGCGGCAGCCGCTTGGCGCAGATGTATGAAAAAGGCGAGTATGAGCCGATCAGTGTTAAAGAGGCGGTGCGCCGGTGCGCGGCAGTGTATGAAATGTTTTTAAAAGCAAACATGCGCGTGCTCAGAATGGGGCTTATGTCGTCGGAGGAAATAAGGGAAAACAGCGGCAGTGTGCTTGCCGGGCCTGTTTGCAGCAACTTCGGGGAAAGAGTGTATTCAAAAATATTTTTAAATAAATTTGAAAAGTGCCGCGATGGGAAAAGCGAGCTTTGCGTGGCGGTAAATCCTAAAGACATATCGAAAGCCGTTGGAAACAGAAAAGAAAACATATGCTATTTTAAAGAAAAATTTGCATGCGAGCTTAAAATTGAAGCCGACAGCAGCGTTTTGCAAAATGAAATAAAAGTTACGGAGGGGAAAAAGTGTATCTGAAAAGTATAGAACTTGTTGGGTTTAAATCGTTTGCAGATAAAACAAAACTCACATTTGAACCGGGAATAACCTCCGTTGTCGGCCCGAACGGAAGCGGCAAAAGCAATATTTCCGATGCCATACGCTGGGTTATGGGAGAAATGAGCGCAAAGGCGCTGCGCGGCGGCGCAATGCAGGACGTTATATTTGCGGGAACTCAAAAAAGAAAACCGCTCGGTTATGCACAGGTGAGTTTGACTTTAGACAATGCCAACCGCGGACTTAATATAGACTACAGCGAGGTAACGATAACAAGAAGAGTGTATCGTTCGGGAGAGAGCGAGTATAAAATAAATTCATCGGCATGCAGATTAAAAGACATTCATGAGCTTTTAATGGACACAGGTTTGGGAAGAGACGGATATTCGATAATCGGACAGGGCAAGGTAAACGAGATAATTTCCGGAAAATCAGACGAGCGCAGAAACATTTTTGACGAGGCTGCGGGAATTTCAAAATTCCGCCACAGAAAAGCTGAGGCTCAGAGAAAGCTTGAGTCTACAAGCGAAAATCTTGTCAGAATAACAGATATTGTAATGGAGCTTGTATCAAGGCTTGAACCGCTTAAAAAGCAGAGCGAAAAGGCAAAAAAATATCTTAGCTTGTATGAGGAATATAAAGTTATAGATATAAATATGTTTTTAAGCTTTGCCGATAAATATAAGCAAACGAAAGATCAGCTTGTAAAAGATTTTGAGATAGTGTGCCAGAATTTAGCAGAGCATGAAAAGGCTGTGGAGGAGATTGTTGGCAGCCAGAATATGCTTAATAAAAAAGCGGAGAAAATCACCTTAAAGTTGGATGAAATGCGCGAAAACTCGGGAAAAACGGAGCTTTTGGCAAAGAGCATAAGCGGCGAGATAGATGTTTTGTTAAACACTGTGGAGTCGGGAGAAAAGATGATTAAGCGCATAAAGGGCGAGATTGGACAGCTGAAAGAAAAAATCGCCGCCGGCGCTGAAAAACAAAAAGAAAACGCAAATCAGAAGGATCAAAAGAGTCAGAGCTTAAAAGCCTTGCAGTCAGAGCTTGAAAAGATAAGCGAAAGCGCAAGGGCTTTAAATGAAAAGCTTATAGAGATGAGCGGCAACGTTAATAAAAAGAAAAACGATATAGTTGAGCTTTTAAACGAAGCGGCAGACTCAAAGAGCCGTTTAAGCTCGCTTGAGGCATTTAAAAAAAGCTTTATCGACCGTAAAGAGGCGCTGAGCGCCGAGAGAAACGACGCGGCAGCGGAAATAAAAAAGCTGACGGATAAAAAAAGCGAAATAAAAAAGCTGCTTTGCGAAAATGAAATTCAAACTAAAAAGCATAACGAAGAAGTTGAAAATGTAAAAAGAGAAGAAGCCGACAAAACAAAAAAGGCAGAACAGCTTAATGACTCTATAATGCATAGCAAGGGAGAATATAACCGTTTAAATTCAAGGCTTATGATGCTTCTGGAAATGGAAAGAGATTATGAAGGTCTTGCAAAAAGCACAAAAACCGTGTTAAACGGAGCTAAAAACGGACAGCTTACGGGATGCAGAATATGCGGAATTTTATCGTCGGTTATTGATGTTGAAAAAAAGTATGTAACGGCAATCGAGGCGGCGCTCGGCGGAGCTTTGGGAAATATTATAACGGAAGACGAGTTTGACGCAAAAAAGGCGATAGAGTTTTTAAAGCGCACAGGCGGCGGACGCGCAACATTTCTTCCCATTTCTTCTGTTAAGGGACGCGAGATAGACAATATAGGTGAAATAGCAAAAACAAACGGATTCGTGGCGCTTGCAAGCGATGCTGCACAGACTGATGAAAAGTATAAAGGGATAATCAGAAGCCTTTTGGGGCGAACGGTTATTGCAAAGGATATGGACTCGGCGGTTCATTTAAGCCGCAAATTTTCATACAGGTTTAAGGTTGTAACCTTAGAGGGCGAAATATTAAATGCCGGCGGCTCGATAACGGGCGGCTCCGTAAATAAAACAACCGGACTTTTAAGCCGGGCAAATGAAATTAAAGAGCTTACAAAAAAAACAAAGCAGCAAAAAAGCGATATAGACGAAAATGAAAAAAAATACGGCGTTTTAATATCGCAAACAGGCAAACTGCGCGAAAAGTTAAAGGAGCTTGAAAACAAAGGCGCTCAGCTGCGGCAGAAAAACGTTGTTTTAAAATCGGATTTTTCGCATATTGATATTTTGATAGACAGCGCAAAGGAGTCGGACGGGGGAGCCGCTGCAGAATATGAAACTATTGAAAAACAGATTAAGTCTGCAAATGAAGAAATTGCGGTTTTAATTAACGAAACAACGGCTCAGGAGTTTAAGGCAGATGCTTTGAAAAAAGAAATCGGCGAGTTTGACGAAAAGGTTTCGGAGATTTCAAAACAAAGAGAGAAGATAAATGAAAAGGTGCGGTTAAAAACTCTGGAAATCAGCGATAAAAAGCATGAGATAGCGTCGCTTGACGAAGAGAAAAACCGCCTGATACAGTCTTTGGAAGAACATGAAAAAAGTATTTGCGACAAAAAAGACGATATAGAAGGTATTATAAAAGAAAACGAAAAAAGAAAAACTGAAATAAACGAAAAAAGAGAAGCCGCAAAGGGCGCAAGCGAAAAGGCAAAAATGCTGCTTTTGGAGGCTGAAAACCTTGAAAAACAGAGAGATGAAACAAAAGAGCTTGTTTTAAAGGCAAGCAGCCTGGAGCGGGAAAAAAGAGAAAAGCTTTATCTTTTAAAGGAAGAACAGAACAGGCTGGATTTAAAAAAAGAAAAGCTTGACGAGGATATGGACGCGGCAAGCGCAAAAATGTGGGACAGTTATGAGATTACTTATAACACGGCGGCGCAGTACCGCAGAGAAGACTTTTCGCAGAGCGAGGCAAAAAAACGAAGTGCGGAGCTTAAAAGCCAGATCAAGCAGCTTGGAAATATTAATCTTGACGCTGTTGAAGAATATGAGGAAAATTTTAAACGGCATGAGTTTTTATCATCTCAGGCAAAGGATTTGGAAAGCGCAAAAACGCAGCTTGAAAAGCTTATAGAGCAGATAACGCTGCAAATGAAAGAACAGTTTAGCGAGCAGTTTGCCATTATAAACGAAAAGTTTACGCAAACGTTTTCGCTTTTGTTCGGAGGGGGACGGGCATCGCTTTATTTGTCCGATCCGAATAATGTTTTGAAAAGCGGAATTGAAATCGAGGCACAGCCTCCGGGCAAAAGCCTTAAAAATCTGTCGCTTTTATCTGGCGGAGAGATGGCATTTACGGCGATTGCGCTTTTGTTTGCGATTTTAAAGGTGCGCCCAACGCCGTTTTGCGTGCTTGACGAGATTGAAGCGGCGCTCGACGAGCCGAACGTGTATCGGTTTGCGGATTATTTAAAGGTGTATTGCAAAAACACGCAGTTTATATTGGTTACCCACCGCCGCGGCACCATGGAGGCGGCAAACCTTTTATACGGTGTGACGATGCAGGAAAAAGGCGTGTCAAAGCTTTTAAGCCTTAAGATAGACGAAATAGAAAACTTTGAAAATTAATGAAAGGCAGTGAAAAATAATGGGATTGTTTGACAAATTAAAAGCCGGGCTTACCAAAACGCGCGACGCGTTTGCAGATAAGGTATCGGACGTGTTTAAAGTGTTTGTAAAGGTGGATGAGGAGCTTTTCGAAGAACTCGAGGAGGCTTTGATAAGCGCGGACATAGGCGTTGAAACGTCGATGTATATAATAGAGCAGCTGCGCGACCGCATTAAGAAAAACCGCATAACGGACGGCAATGAGGTTAAAGAGGAGCTTAAAAAAATTATTGCCGAAATCATGAGCGATACGGATAATGAGAGCGTGCTTGAAGACGGAAAGTTAAACATTATTTTGATTATAGGCGTTAACGGCGTCGGCAAAACAACAACAATAGGAAAGCTTGCCGCAAAATATAAAAGCCAGGGCAAAAGAGTTGTTCTGGCAGCGGCGGACACATTCCGCGCGGCGGCAATAGATCAGCTTGATATATGGGCAAAAAGGGTTGACTGCAAAATCATCAGGCATGAGGAGGGTTCGGATCCCGGCGCGGTTGTGTTTGACGCGGTTAATGCGGCAAAAGCATCAAAGGCCGACGTTTTGATATGCGACACGGCGGGCAGACTGCACAACAAAAAAAATCTTATGGACGAGCTTAATAAAATATCAAGAGTTATCGAGCGCGAGGCACCGAATGCGAAAAAACAGGTGTTTTTGGTGCTTGATGCAACAACCGGTCAGAACGCGATAAGCCAGGCAAAATTATTTTCTCAAAGCGCACAGGTTGACGCAATTGTGCTCACAAAGCTTGACGGCACGGCAAAGGGCGGAGTTGTTATAGGGATTTTAAAAGAGCAGGATATTCCGGTAAGATATATTGGAGTTGGCGAAGCGGTTGACGATTTGCAGGATTTTTCGGCAGAGGAATTTGCAAACGCTTTGTTTGATTAAACGGGAGGAAAGAAAAATGGAAGATATTAAAGAAATTGCAAAACAGGCAAAAGATGCGGTGCTTGAAGTGATTGAGGCTTCAAAAATAAAAGAGGGCGAGATATTTGTTGTCGGCTGTTCGTCAAGCGAGATTATAGGCGAAAAGATTGGCAAGGGTTCAAGCCCCGAAACGGCAAACGTTGTGTTTGACGCAATATATAATGAACTTAAAAAAAGAAACATTTATCTTGCGGCGCAGTGCTGCGAGCATTTAAACCGCGCGCTCATAATCGAAAGAAAAGCGGCTGAAAAATATTTTTATCCGTGCGTGAACGCGGTTCCGCAGCCGAAAGCCGGTGGAAGCTTTGCAACCGCAGCATATAAGGCATTTGAAAAGCCGGTTTGCGTTGAAAAAATTGCGGCAAAGGCAGGAATGGACATCGGCGAAACGCTGATTGGCATGCATATTGCGCCGGTTTGCGTGCCGCTGAGAATAAAGACGAAGAGGATTGGCATGGCAAACGTTATCTGTGCAAGAAGCAGATTAAAGTATATAGGCGGAAGCCGTGCGGTATATTTAGAGGATTAAAAAAACGAAAACAGCCGGTTTTAAGGCTGTTTTCGTTTTTTTAATGGAAGTTTGTTTTTTATTCATATGAAATAAAAAACTTTGCGCCGTTTTCCTCAAGCGTTACGGTTTTGCCGGAGCTTAAATCGGCTTCGCCGAAAGATATGGCGCTGTAGGAGCCGTCGGAGTTTAAAATTTTTGCTTTTATGGCACATTTCCCGCTTTTCTGAACCTTTACCTCATTTCCGGACGGCAAAACACCGTCAAGCGCAAGAGGTTCTTTGCCGTTTTCGACAAATTCTATTGAATATAAATCGTTTTGACAGTTGTTTTTTAAAACAAATATATAGCCTTCAGTTTCATTTTCGGTTTCATTTTCAGTTTCTGTTTTGGTTTCGTCTGCCGCGGGCGAAGGAGACAAGGAAACGTCTGCCGAAAGCGGCTCGCTTTTTTTGCAGGAAGAAAGCGCAAGCAAAATAAAAATAATTAATATTGGTAAAAAAATTTTTTTCATTTCAAACACTGCCTTTTTAATTAATTCTACCACAGTATAGCACAAATTTTTTTGTTTGTAAACAGGTGTGCGGATAAAAAAACAAATTGTAAAATAATTGTTAAAATTTAATAGATTTAATAAAAAATAATGAGATTTATGTGTCAAAACGTAAAAAAACGAAAAAAATGAATTTTTCTATTGCATTTTGGCAGAAAATGAATTATAATGAAAATATGTTTTTGATTTGGAAAACAAAAAAATTAAATAAATTTCCATATTAGCTTGCAGATACGGTGCAAGAGTTTCTACGTGGCAGCCTTAAATTGCCTACGCTATGGATATACATAACAGTTAAGATGCATGCCGATTATATTTTTTCGGATGTGTTTTAAGTATTGACAAATTTTAGCGTTTGTGTATCCGTGCATGTGGGTATAAGGTGCGAAAATTTGTTTTTTTTTGGCTTTACAAAGCCATTAAAACGGCTTTTTAATGCAATAATTTAAAAATTTTAGGAGGGGTTTTTGTTATGAAAAACTTCAAAAAAGTATTGGCCTTTGTTTTGGCTGTTGCAATGACCGCAGTATTTTGCGCATGTTCTCCGTCACAGCCGCAGGCTCCGGCAGCAAACTCTGAAAATCAGAACGCAGACACAAACAGCGCGGTTTCGGATTTTACAGACGGCGAGGCAGTAATGGATGCAATTGCAAAAGAGGATTTGAAAATCGGTGTTATTCATATTACCGATCCGGCAGAGGGAACAGGATATACTTACACGCATGACCTCGGTATACAGGGTATGCAAAAAAATCTCGGTCTTTCCGATGATCAGATTGTGAGAAAGAACAATGTTTCAGACACAGACCCCACAGCTATAGAAGCAGCAATGAGAGATTGTATTTCAGACGGCTGCAACGTAATTTTTGCAACGAGCTATGGTTTTATGGACACTTGCGAAATGCTCGCTCAGGAGTATCCGAACGTGATATTCTCTCACGGTACAGGCTATAAATCAAACGGCAAAAACTTTAACAACTATTTCGGAAGAATTTATCAGGCAAGATATCTTGCAGGTATTGCAGCAGGTATGAAAACAAAGTCTAACAAAATAGGCTATGTTGCAGCTATGGATAAAACAAACCCCGAAGTAACCGGAGGACTTGATGCGTTTGCTATGGGTATTGAAAGCGTTAATCCCGATGCAAAGATTTATGTTAAGGTAACAAACAGCTGGTTTGATCCGGCAGGCGAACAGGCTGCCGCACAGGCTTTGATTGACATGGGCTGCGACGTTATCGGTCAGCACTGCGACACAGCAGGTCCGCAAACAACGGCAGAAGCTGCCGGCGTTTGGGGCGTTGGTTACAACTCCGATATGTCAAAACAGGCTCCGAAAGCAGTTTTAACATCTGTTATGTGGGATTGGTCAGTATATTACACAGCAGCTGTTAAAGCTATCATGGAAGGAAAATGGACAGGCAAGAATTATTTTGCAGGCATGAAAGAAGGTTTGGTAAATATTTCGGATCTTTCTGATGTTTGCGAAGAGGGAACAAAGGAGAAAGTTGAAGTTGCAAGAGAAAAAATCTTAAGCGGCGAGTGGGATGTTTTCTCCGGTGAAATTATCGACAACCAGGGCAACACTGTTTGCAAAGCCGGCGAAAAGCTTGATGATGCAACAATCACAGGCAAGATTAACTGGTACTACAGAAATATAGTTGAATAATTTTTAAAATTGCTTTAAGAAGGCGGTGCGGATTTTGGTAATCTGTGCCGTCTTTTTTCTTGACTTTAGCAAAGTTTTGTTATAAAATAATGATTGCAAAATAAAATGAAACTGTGTTTGCGCAGTTTTTCGAAGGGATTTAGTGTTATGAAAAAGAGAAGTTTTTTATTGCCTGTGATTTTGGGCATTTTGATTGTTGCGGGAGCTGCGTTTTTAATTGTTTCTTTAAACCGCGACCCTTATGAAAGCGCAATCAAAAAGGCAGACGAGGCAATGGAAAAAGGCGATTACGAAAAAGCAATTTCGCAATATACTATAGCGCAGAACCTTAAACCGAATGAAGCGTTAGCATATACAAAAGCTTTGGAAGCAATAGCAAAAAGCAATGATCTGACAATGGTTAAAGATATTCTTACAACCGTGAACGAATGTGTAAATTATTGCGGTGACAACAGTATAGAGCCTTCATATATAGTTTATATTACAAATATTATGGAGGCAAACGGAGAAAAAGAGAAGGCGTGTGATGTTTTGTCGCATTTGTATTACACCCTGGCGCAAAGCGATGAAGTGCAAAAAAAGCTAAGTGAGCTGCAAGGCGGGGAAATTTCTTTAAAAGAACAAAAAGATGCGCCGGAGCAGACTGCCGGGCCGCAAAAAAATGATGAAAATGTAAACGAACAGGAGCAAGCAGGCACACAGACGACGGCGCCGCAAACGCAGGCCGTTTCGGAGCCGGCAGCGCAAAACACGCAAAGACCGGTCAGCACTCCTAAGAGCACGCCGGCAAGAACAAATGCGCCGGCAAGAAAAACGCCGGAAACTGATTTAACGCAGGAGAGCGAAGAAAGTGCAAAGCCGACAGACGATGCGCAAAAAAGCGAACAGCCTTTAAAAACCGAAAAACCGCAGAAAACACCTGCGGAAAATACGGGCGAAAAAACAAATAATGATAATAAACCCGAGGAGGAGCAAACGCCATGATGGATTTTATTGAAAGCTTTGAAGAAAAAGTCGGTTTTTGTGATGAGGCAAAGATTTGTCTGACACAAGATGCGCGGAAGATACTTTTCGACAACAATTTGTATGAGATGTTTTTAGAATGCGAAAAAAACTATTTTGAAGATGACGACACATCGTATACGGAAAAAACGCTTGAAAAGGTTTCTCAAATTTCCGGCATACATATTTACACTGTGGATTTCGTGTTTTTAATGTTTGCGGCGAAAAGACTGAAAAGCGATTATGCAAAAAAGGGGCTTGGCGAAGAACTTTACTGGGATTTGATGCGGGATTTAAAATGCAAATTAGACGAGTGTTACACGGTTTATAAAATCTGGGGAACGTTTGTGTTTAGCTGGTTTAACCGGCACTATAAAATGACACGGTTTGCATTGGGCAGATTTCAGTATGAAAAGAATATATACAAAGGAAAAGAATACAAAAAGGGCGATATAGTGTTAAAACCGGGCGATGAGGTTTATAATTTTCACATACCGTCTATGGGTTCGATTGAGAAGAAAAAGAGAATTGAATCGTATAAAAAAGCGTTTGAATTTTTTAAAAAGCCCGGTGATAAATATATTATTTTTTTGTGCATGTCATATTTATTATATCCGGACAATAAAAATATTTTTCCCAAAGACTCAAATCTTTACAGTTTCATGGAGGATTTTGACATTATTGACTTTGATACAGAGGACACATTTTCGGACGCATGGCGTATCTTCGGCTGCATGGATGCAAGCGATTTGCCGCGCTTGCCGCAAGATACCACGCTTCAGAAAAACTATGTTAAGTGGCTTGAAGGCGGCAACAAAACCGGCGGCGGAACGGGCGTTATAATATTTGACGGCGAAAAAATTATATAAAAGGCCGGGCATTGCTGTCTGATGCTTAAGGGGGCGCATAAAATGCGTCCTCTTTTTTGCATAAAAAATTTAAAATTTTTCCAAAAAGTAATTTACATAAAACTCCTTAAACAAGCAAATAATAGGTTTGAATAAAAACACAAAAAGTCAGTTGAAAAATTATGGGGGCTTTTGCAAAATGATTTTATTTTTGCCAGATGCCCGATGTGTTTATACGCCTTATTTGCCCACGGTAGGAGCGTTTTTAACAAAATATTTGTGGGCAGAAAGGCTATGAAAAAAATGAAGGCAACCGGAATTGTCAGAAGAATAGACGATTTGGGACGCGTTGTTATACCAAAGGAAATCAGAAGAACAATGCGTATAAGAGAGGGAGATCCTCTTGAAATTTTTACAAATAAAGACGGCGAAGTTATTTTTAAAAAATATTCTCCTATAGGAGAGCTTTCCGAATTTGCGGGAAAATATGCAGAAACGCTTGCAAAAACGAGCGGTATTGCAACATGCATAACAGACCGGGACAGCGTTATAGCGGTTTCGGGAGTTCCGAAAAGAGAAGTGATGGACAAAAGAGTGAGCGCGGAGCTTGAAAAACTTATGGGAGAGCGAAACAACTATATTAAAACCGGAAATGATTCTTCGCATGTGTGGATAATAGACGGACTTGACAAATACAGCGCAAATGTTGTGTATCCAATTATTTCAGAGGGTGACACGATAGGCAGCGTTGTAATGTTTACAGACAGCGAAACTCCCGCGGGCGAGGTTGAAGCAAAGCTTGCACAGACAGCGGCGGGATTTCTGGGACGTCATATGGAAGAATAGGAAATAAAAACAATGATTGTGAAAATTGTGTGAATTATTTTTAAAAGCATTGACAGGAAAAAAATAAAACGGTATAATAGTTAACGTGTTAATAATTAATGCGTTAACTATTTTTTATACATAAGAAATTGCGGCGGTGGTTTAATGTATAAAAAATCAAGGCTTTATTCAGGCAGTGAGCAGATATAGGGGAGCGATACAGCCTGTATATTTAATTTTTATTAAGGAGGAGAAAAGATGGCGGGCAAACAGACTGCGGTTATGCGAAAGCTTATTTCGATATGCCGCATGCACAGAACGTTTTGCGAATCGGCGGCGCATAAGCTTGATCTTCACAGAAGCCAAAATCTTATGCTTTCAATTATTGCAAATGAAAAAGAAGCGGTGTCGCAAATTCAAATTGCAAAAAAACTTGAAATTTCACCGGCAGCGGCGAGCGTTATGATAAAAAAACTTGTAAGCGAGGGATATTGCGAAAAAAGCTTTGAAGAAAAAGACAACCGGAAAAATAATATAAAGATAACTGCAAAGGGATTGCAGACAGTTAAAAAAACGCACGAGTTTTTTTCGCAGCTGGACAAAAAGCTGTTTGACGATTTTAACGATAAAGAGCTTGAGCAGCTGGAAGTGCTGCTTGAAAAGACAGAAAACCGGGCAAAGCAGATGTTAAAGGAGGAAAAGTTATGAAGGTTTCGTGGTTTAAATATGTAAAGCCTTATATATCATGGTTTATAATAGGTCCTTTATGTATGATTGTTGAGGTGGTCGGCGAAATTTTAATGCCGAAGTTTATGGCATCGATTATAGATAACGGCATTGCAAACGCAAGCGCGGGATATGTTGTTTTGGTTTGCCTGTTTATGATTTTAACGGCGCTTCTGATGATGGCAGGCGGTGTCGGCGGAGCGTATTTCGGAGCTAAGGCGGCGGTTAGTTTTGCCTGTGATGTTCGCTATGACGTTTACAAAAAGGTGTCGAGATTTTCGTTTGCAAATATTGATAAGTTTTCGCCGGGATCACTCGTTACAAGACTTACAAACGATGTTACGCAGATACAAAATTTTGTTAATATGCTTTTGAGAATGTGTTTGCGCGCGCCGGGAATGCTGATCGGTGCGCTTATTATGGCGATTGCGCTTAATGCAAAGCTTGCGCTTGTGC